>CAMOSA010000126.1 GCA_946624335.1 uncultured Prevotellaceae bacterium | reverse complement strand
ATCCTAAGAAGGTTGTTGAGCTCGACCAGAAGATCAACGTTGTTATCCTCGACTTCGACGAGGAGAAGAAGCGTATCGCTCTCGGTCTGAAGCAGCTCACACCCCATCCCTGGGACGCTCTCGATCCCAACCTCAAGGTTGGCGACCACGTCAAGGGTAAGGTTGTCGTCATGGCCGACTACGGCGCATTCATCGAGGTGGCACCCGGTGTCGAAGGCCTCATCCACGTCAGCGAGATGTCCTGGAGCCAGCACCTGCGCTCCGCTCAGGACTTCATGAAGGTCGGCGACGAGGTCGAAGCCGTCATCCTCACCCTCGACCGCGAGGAGCGCAAGATGTCACTCGGCATCAAGCAGCTCAAGGCCGATCCCTGGGAGGCTATCGAAGAGAAGTACCCCGTCGGCAGCAAGCACACCGCACGTGTCCGCAACTTCACTAACTTCGGCGTATTCGTTGAGCTCGAAGAGGGCGTCGACGGCCTCATCCACATCAGCGACCTCAGCTGGACGAAGAAGGTCAAGCACCCCAGTGAGTTCACCAAGATCGGCGAAGACATCGAGGTCGTAGTGCTCGAGATCGACAAGGACAACCGTCGCCTCAGCCTTGGACACAAGCAGCTCGAGGAGAATCCTTGGAACGTCTTTGAGACGGTCTTCACTCGTGACAGCGTGCACGAAGGCACCATCGTCGAGCTTCTCGACAAGGGAGCCGTCGTTCAGCTCGAATACGGCGTCGAAGGTTTTGCTACGCCCAAGCACCTCGTCAAGGAAGACGGCAGCCAGGCTCAGCAAGGCGAGAAACTGCCCTTCAAGGTCATCGAGTTCAACAAGGACAGCAAGCGCATCATCCTCAGCCACAGCCGCATCTTCGAAGATGCTACACGCACCGAACAGCGTGAGGCTCGCAAGGCAGAGCGCGCTGCCAAGCGTCCCGCCAAGGAGCAACAGCCGACCATCCAGAACCAGGCTGCCAGCACCACGCTCGGCGACATCGACGCTCTGGCTGAACTCAAGGCTAAGCTCGAGAAAGGCGAATAAAGACACGATAACAGGTTACACGTTGATACGTTGACACGTTAACACGTCGACACCTTAACAAGATAGAACCCGTAGGCAAGACCTGCGGGTTCTTTTTTGTCCGTTACCCTTTCCACATCATTCCCTTACGCACGCGCGTTCCTTATATATTATAGCTTAACGTGTTCATGCGTTCATCTGTTCATGGGTCAATAGGGGATTCCACCCACGAAATCGGACTTTTCCCCGCACATTTTCGGTAATTCCCTTGGCCGTCTCATGCAAAATAGCTTCCTTTGCACTGTCAATAAGACACAAAACCTCTAAAAACAGACACCACTATGAAGCGCATAATGACCACCCTGGCAGTGATGCTGCTGATGGCAGCCTCCGCCGCAGCCATGAGCCTGTCGAAAGCACGGAACGAAGCACTGTTCCTCTCCGACAAGATGGCATACGAGCTCAACCTCAGCCTTTCACAGTACGAAGCCGTCTATGAGATCAACCTCGACTATATGCTCACACTCTACGACGTAGCAGATGTCAGCGGCGTACACTGGATGAGGCGAAACGCCGACCTGCGCTATGTGCTCACCGCATGGCAGTGGGACCGCTACACGGCCATCCCCGACTTCTACCGCCCCATGTCATGGGTCAGAGGTCATCGCTTTGAGCTGGTGCTGCGCACCCGCTACATCTACAGCGACCACTACTACTACGACCGTCCCTCCATCTACAAGTCCTACCGCGGAGGGCACAACACCGGCACCACCAGCTACTATGCCAACCGAGAGTTCCATCGCCCCGCCGCCAACAACGCTGCGCCCCAGCACTACGGCAGTTCGGCACCACCCGCATACGGCAGCGGCAGCACGCGTGGCAAGCGCAACACACAGCCCAGCTACCACCATGCACCTGAGCAAAACAACAGCGCGTCGCACCTGAACAACGGACGCTCGACACAATCGACGGCCACACAACGTTCCAACGCCGATTGCCAAGGCACAGCCACACAGCGGACGGGCACAGGCCTGCAGCGCTCGACATCCAACTCGTCGCGCAGCACGCGCGGAGCCTCAACGACCGACCGTTGACGACACAGCATATCGGCTGAAAGGAAGGGGATGCCCGTGTGGGCATCCCCTTATCTCAAATCAGGATGACAGCACGGGCGAAGCGATGCAAAAAGAAAGGGCGGCTCACTTGATGTGGTCGCCCTTGGTACGTCTGAGATCGAAGAGATAGGCAAGCTTGACTTGTATGGGGCCGTTGGCCGAACGCCCGAAATCATCCTTCTTACCGTTGTGATAGATGTCGCTTAACGCAAAGAAGTAGCGCGCGTCGAGGATGATGTGACCAAACTTGCCGCTAAACTCGATGCCCCCGCCACCAGCAATACCATATTCAAAAGTGTTCTCCGCCATCTTGCCGTATTGCTGATTGACACGGTTGGGACGCGTGTAGGCATTATCGCCATACCACGGGTCGCTCTTGTGCTCCGTCTCGCCGAAACAATAGCCAAACTGAGGCCCTGCCTGCAGGAAGAACTGGAAACCGCGCCGTTCCCTACCCCACCCCAAGCGGGCAAAGATCGGCACCTGCACGTAGCGCATATCGCGGCTATAGGTGTCCTCGCTCGTCTCGATGAGCTCTTTCCAACCCATATTGGCGTAGTTGACCTCTGCGGTGATGGCGCAGATGGCGGCGAAGTACTTCTCGCAGGTGTAGCGGAAGGTCAGGCCAAAGGTCTCACCCATCTTATAGTTCTGCTTGATGGTAGGCTGAAACGAGATGCGGTTCATGGACAAGCCCCCGTTGACGCCGAGGGCCAGATCGCTGCGATGTTCGCCGACCTGTGCAAACAGACGATGTGGCATCAAGAAAGCCACGAAGAGGAGTATCCAGAGGATTGTCGACTGACGCATCGCAGGTTTATTCGTTAGTACGATAGAGTATTTCGATGCTCTGGGCATTCGTGTAATGAACCAACTGCACGAAACGGTTGATATAGCCGTCGGCAGGGCTCTGCTGCTCAAAGCTCAGCGTGCTCTGCAACGGACGTACAGGAACAGCCGTGAGATTCGCCTCCAGCTGATCGCCATACATCCCTAAGCCGCTGAGGAAATAATAGCCGAGGTCGAAGCCGAGGAGGCCATAGCGGGGATAGGTCGGCTGCATCGGACGGCTGAAATGCTGCTGGAACTGTTGTTCCACCGCCTGCACACCCATGTCGCCGCCATCACGATAGAAAGGCGTATAGATATAGGTGTTGAACTGGAAGAAATCGTTCTGCAGCTGGCTGGCATAGCTCTGCCAGGCCGGGAAGCCGAAGAGGGTGAAACGACAGCCGGGATATGCCGGGGCGAGCTGATGCAACTTGGCCAGCAACGCGTTGAGGGCAGGCATCGTAGAGGAATCGAGCAACAGGACGTTCTGGTTACCCTCGGTCAGCACGGCAGCAAACTCCTCGACAGAGGCGTTGACGCTGATCTGTCGGACGACAGCTCCTAAACCATCCACGGCCGAGCGCACAAACTCGACGAGCGACGAGCCTTCATCGTTCTTCTCACCGCTTTCGACAATGACGAAGTTCTCCTGAGGGAACATCGTCTGAACGAACCAGGCAGCCTGGCGCTGCACCATGTGGCGGGGAGCATTGACAAGATAGTGACGAGGATGCGACGGCACCTGTGTGGCCAAGCTGCTGAACGGCACTACGAGCCGGATGCCGTGCGTGTCACAGTAGCCGGCCAGCGCCGGCAACTGGCTGGTGTCCAGCGGACCGAAGATAACGTCGCAGCCGGAGAGGGTCGACGTGGCAAGCAGGGAATCCATATCCGCTGCCAGGAAGCCCGAGTGGACAGCCGTGACATCTACGGAGCAGCCCTGATGCTTCACACTGTCGACAGCCATCAGCAGACCTTGGTAGAACTCTATCATCTTGGCACCACGCGAGGATTTCTCCTTCAGCGGCAGCACCACACCCATGCTTACACGGTGCGTCAGACGCTGTGCCAACGACGTGGCCGGCAACATCATCGCCAAAGCCAGGATGTATAGGAAAATGCGTTTGGCCATTATTCAGGAGCTGTTGAGTCTGTGCTAATGAGTAATAGAAATGACGTCGGATGAAGGTCAGCGCAAACGGTCGAGCGAACGCACCAGCGCCTCGTCCTTCAGTATGGCACGGAAGGCCAGGTAGCTCAATATACACGCCAAGGCTGGGAAAGCCGCCCATACCGACGGCGTGAACGAGGCATCGTAGCGGTCGCAGAGCATATAGGCGAAGAGGCCATAGACGATGTACCATCCGAGGATGAGCAGACAGCACAGCATCGCCAGACGTGACTGCACCAGACGTGCCTTGTAGATGAAGATGTCGAAGGCCAGAGCCGAGGCCGTCAGCAGCAGCAGGGCGAAGAGCGCCCAAGGCGTGAACGAGTGCGTGCCGGCAGCATCGCTGGCCAGCACAGGACCATCCGCCATCTGCAAGGTATCGCCCAGCTGCGACGGCTCGTGAACCCAAAGGTTGTAGAGCGTGCCTGCGAGGTCGCCGCCGGCAGTGATGAACTCCCCGATCGGCAGACACAGACAGGCCGTGCACAGCAGCGCCGCCAGCGCCAGGTAAAGGGTTTGTATGCGCTGGATCATAGCTCCTCTTCCTGCGACTCCTTGGCGGGGTTGCGATAATAGACTTTACCGTCGCGGAACTCCTGCGTGGCAATCAGGCTGGGTTTGGGCAGCTTCTCGTAGTAGCGGCTGATTTCTATCTGCTCACGGTTCTCGAAGATCTCGTCGAGGTTATCGCTCGTCGAGGCAAACTCCTGCAGCTTCTTCGAAAGCTCCGTCTTCAGGTCTACGCTGATCTGATTAGCGCGCTTGGCGATGATCGCTACGCTCTCGTAAATGTTACCCGTATCCTCGCATAAGTCAAGGATGTCTTGAGTCACCGTCGTGGTCGGTGCATTGGTCTTTTTGTAATCCATATATATGATTCTACAATTGAATGATTTCGCTTAAAAGATTATTTTAGTTCTTATCTTTTAATCTCTTAACTGATTTCTACGTTTATTTTTTATCTGATTTCTTCTTTTATTATCTTTTATCTTTTACTTCACTTCACTCATCCTCGACCGGCTGTCCCTTGATGGCCCTTTGGCTGCGCATGAGGTAGCCTTGCGCCTCCTTCAGGTACTGCGATTCGGGGAACTCGTTGGCAAAGCCGTAGTACTCATCGATCGTCTGGCGGAAACGTTCCACACGCTTCTCCTCGACGCTGTGCAGCGCCAGGCGGTAGCGTGAACGCAGCACCAGCAGCATGAACTGCTCGCGTCGCTCAGCCGAAGCATAAGGATAGTCGCGCAAGGCATTCTCGGCGGAGATGATGCAAGCCTCGTAGTTCGAGCCACCCGTACGGCTGCTGTTGCCGATATAGGTGCCGAGGTCATAGTAGAGCTTGCAGGTCATGTACTCCTTCTCGACTAGATGGTCTTGCAGGCGCTGTATCATGTCCTGCGTCTGCTCTTTAAGGCGCGTGTAGGGATAACGCTCGAGGAACGACGTGAGCTCCGTGATGGCCTGGTGCGTCGTCGTCTGATCCAGACGAGGATCGGGAGCCGCCTCGTAGAGGGCACAACCGCTGTAGTAATGCGCCTCCTCGACATACAAGCCGCGAGGATAGCTCTGATAGTACTTCTTGAAAGCCGTCGACGACGTCTCGTAGTCACCACTCAGATAGGCACTCATCGCCATCAGGTAGAGGCACTCCTCACCGTAGCCGGTGCCTTTCATCGGGATGATGAGGTCATTCAACATCTCGTAGGCACGTGTATATCGCCCCTGCACATACTGCGCCTTGGCGAATTCATATTTATACTCCTGATCCGCATACTTCGTCACCGCGTTGTACTCGCCACAACCGGACAGCATCAACGCCACGAGCAGGAACAGCAGATTCAATCTTTTCATCGCAATGTATTTAAACGGCTGCAAAAATACGGCTTTCTCGCGAAACAACCAAACCAAAGTACATTTTTTAATATAAATTCAGTCCAAATATTTGGCCGTTAACGTAAAAATGCCCAACTTTGCACAACGATGTCACAGTTTAACCTCACTTCCAAGTATCTGCCCACAGGCGACCAACCCGAAGCCATCGAGCAACTCACGCAGGGCATCCTCGACGGCGTGCCGGCACAGACGCTGCTCGGCGTGACCGGTTCGGGCAAGACGTTCACCATCGCCAACGTCATACAGAACGTTGGCAAGCCGACGCTCATCCTGTCACACAATAAGACCCTCGCCGCACAGCTCTATGGCGAGATGAAAGCCTTCTTCCCCGACAACGCCGTGGAGTACTACGTCAGCTACTACGACTACTACCAGCCCGAAGCCTACATACCCTCCACCGACACCTACATCGAGAAGGACCTCGCCATCAACGACGAGATCGACAAGCTGCGCCTCGCCGCCACCTCGGCCCTGCTGTCGGGACGTAAGGATGTCATCGTCGTGTCCTCCGTCTCGTGCATCTACGGTATGGGCAACCCAGCCGCGTTCTACGACAACGTCATCGCCGTCACACGCGGACAAAAGCTCGACCGCAACGTGCTGCTACGACGCCTCAACGACTCGCTCTACACACGCAACGACGTCAGCCTCAGCCGAGGCGAGTACCGCGTCAAGGGCGACACCGTGGACATCTTCCTCGCCTATTCCGACAACCTACTGCGCATCACCTTCTGGGACGACGAGATCGACGCCATCGAGGAAGTGGATCCCGTCAGCGCACATCGCATAGGTGAGTTTGGCGAATACCGCATCTACCCGGCCAACCTCTTCATGACGACCAAAGACCAGACACTCGCCGCCATCCATCAGATCGAGGACGACCTCGCCGAGCGCGTCAAGTACTTCGAGGAGATAGGCAAGCCACTCGAGGCAAAGCGTCTCTTCGAGCGTGTGACCTACGACATGGAGATGCTACGCGAGCTCGGCCACTGTTCCGGCATCGAGAACTACAGCCGTTACTTCGACGGACGCCAGGCGGGCACACGGCCCTACTGCCTGCTCGACTTCTTCCCCGAAGACTTCCTGCTCGTCATCGACGAGA
>CAMOSA010000125.1 GCA_946624335.1 uncultured Prevotellaceae bacterium | reverse complement strand
CTCGTCTATCCCGCCACCAAGAAGAGCTACCTCGCCAGCGCCCGCATGCGAGTACTCAAACCAAAAATGGATGCACTCAACGCCAAATACCCCAAGCAGGAAGATGCCATGAAGAAGCAACAGGAGATGATGCAACTCTACAGCCAGTACGGCGTCTCGCCAATGGGTGGATGCCTGCCGATGCTCATTCAGATGCCTATCTGGATTGCCCTCTTCAACTTCGTACCTAATGCCATCGAGCTTCGTGGGCAGAGCTTCCTTTGGGCCGACGACCTCTCCGCTTACGACGACGTCATACGTTGGGGCAAGGACGTATGGCTCATCGGCGACCACCTCAGCATCTTCTGCGTACTCTTCTGCGTCATGCAGATCGCCAACACATGGATCTCAATGAAGCAGCAGCAGAATGCCGTCATGTCACCCGAGCAGGAACAAAGCATGAAGATGATGAAGTGGATGATGTATCTCATGCCGCTCATGTTCTTCTTCATGTTCAACACTTACAGCTCAGGCCTCAACTACTATTACTTCCTCTCGGGCCTCACCAGCATCCTCATCATGTGGTTCCTCCGCAAGACCACCGACGACGACAAGCTCTTGGCTCAGATGGAAGCCTATAAGGCCAAGAACGCCAACAATCCCAAGAAAGCATCAGGCATGGCCGCACGCCTCGAAGCCCTCCAACGCATGGCCGAAGAGCAGCAGCGCCTCCAGCAAAAGAAATAAATTCGGTTACCCGTCGAGTGTGTCGCTGTACCACAGCGACCTTCCCCCAATGACAACAACAATGAAAACAGCATTGAAGATCCTCTCCGCCTCTGCCATCCTGGCCACCGTCGCCCCCCTCACCTCATGTACGGAGGACGCTGGCGACAACATCATCCATCGGAGCGACATCACCCTCGCCTCCGACACGCTCACCCCCGAGGCCCTGTGGGCTATGGGGCGCATAGGCAGCTACGCCACTTCGCCCGACGGCAAGCACGTCTGCTATCAAGTCACCTACTACAGCGTCGAGGAAGACCGCAGCAACACCCTCCTCTACACCCGACCCGTATGTTGCGACTCAGCCACAACCGACAACGAAGGAGTTCTCCTTGGCCTCGGTTCCTCACCCGCCTGGCTCTCCGATGACTGCATCGCCTTCGCCAGCAAGGGCGAGGTATGGACCATGAATGCCAACGGCAAGGCACGCAAGCAACTCACCCACACCGACGGTGCTGTCGAAGGCTTCCTCTTCTCGCCCGATCAGAAGCGCGTAATCCTCATCAAGGCAGTGCCTTTCCACGACATCATCAAGGAGCGACCCGCCGACCTGCCCAAGAGCACCGGCCGCGTCATCACCGACCTGATGTATCGCCACTGGGACCACTACGTCGAAAGCATACCGCATCCCTTTGTCCTCGACCTCGAGAGCGGCGAAGAGTTCGACATCCTCGAAGGCCAGCCCTTCGAATGCCCCATGGAACCCTTCGGAGGCATCGAACAGCTGGCGTGGAGCCCCGACAGCAAGAGCATCGCCTACACATGCCGCACCAAGACAGGCCTCGCTTACAGCATCAGCACCGACTCCGACATCTTCCTCTTCGATGTCGAAGCGCGAACGGCCAAGAACCTCTGCAAGCCAGCCGACTACGTCGAGCCAGCCATAGAGCCCTCCAAGACCATGAAGCAGCAGGCCGTCAACGCACCCGAAAACCTCGCAAACAACCCCGGCTACGACCAGAATCCCAAGTTCTCGCCCGACGGACGCTACCTCGCATGGCTCTCCATGCCCCGCAACGGCTATGAGGCCGACCGCCAGCGACTCTGCATCCTCGACATCGCGAGCGGTGAGAAACGCTATGTCACCGAGTCCTTCGACTCCAACGTCGACGACTTCGTATGGGGTGCCGACAACAACACCTTATATTATATAGGTGTCTGGCACGCCACCGTCAACCTCTACCGCACCAACCTCGAAGGCCAAGTCGCCCAGCTCACCAACGACCAAGCCGACTGGGGAGCCTTGCAGCTCATCCCCTCATCTTCCACAGTGCCCTCGGCATCTGCCGATGGGGCTGCAAGTGCACGCCTACTCATGGAGCGCCACGATTTCTTCCACCCCGCCGACCTCTATACCGTTAGCGTAGGCGACAGCTCAGCTGTTGCAACCCGCCTCACCGCCGAGAACGACCACATCCTTTCGCAGCTTGCCCCAGGCTCCTCCGAACCACGTTGGTGCAAGACCACCGACGGCCAGCAGCTCCTCTACTGGGTCATCAAGCCCCCTCACTTCGACCCCTCGAAGAAGTACCCCACACTCCTCTTCTGCGAAGGTGGTCCCCAGTCGCCCGTCTCGCAGTTCTGGTCCTATCGCTGGAACTTCTACATCATGGCATCGCAAGGCTACGTCATCATCGCCCCCAACCGCCGCGGCCTCCCCGGCTTCGGACAGGAATGGCTTGAGGAAATCTCTGGCGACTGGACAGGCCAATGCATGCGCGACTACCTCAGCGCCATCGACGATGCTTGCGACTCGTTGCCCTACGTCGATCGCGACCGCATGGGTGCCGTAGGTGCCTCGTTCGGCGGCTTCAGCGTCTACTACCTCGCCGGCCACCACGACAAACGCTTCAAGTGCTTCATCTCTCACGACGGAGCCTTCAACCTCGAAGCCATGTACACCGAGACCGAGGAGAACTGGTTCTCCAACTGGGAGTACGACGACGCCTATTGGAACCGCGACCAGACGGCCAACGCCAAGCGCACCTACGACAACTCGCCACACCGCTTCGTCGACAAGTGGGATACCCCCATCCTCTGCATCCACGGCGAGAAGGACTACCGCATCAACGCCACACAAGGCATGAGCGCCTTCAACGCCGCCCGTATGCGTGGCATCGAAGCCGAACTACTCCTCTACCCCGACGAAAACCACTGGGTACTCCATCCCCAGAACGGCATCCTCTGGCAGCGCACCTACTTCGACTGGCTCGCACGCTGGCTGAAGTAACCTACCCCCCGTGAAACAACAGCAACCTGAGCCTCGCAAGATATAGCTCAGTACGACACGAACATCGCCCCTGTCCTCAACTGGATAGGGGCGATGTCGTATCATACGAGAAACGGCTGTTCCTTAGAGTTTGAACTTATAGCCTAACGTAATTTGGAACACGCGGTTCTTTGAGTCGTCGTTTTCGACGATCTTGGTTACGCCGATGTTGTAACGGGCGTCGAGAACGATATTTTTGTATTCATAAGATATGCCGACAGGAATGGCAAAATCAAAGGCCTTGACATCGACATCAATATCGGAAAGGCTGCCACTCAGATCGACTCCCTGCGACGAGATGACATAACGCGAGGAGACATTGAACCCCGGCTGAACGCCTACTTTCAAGGCCAATCCCTTGAATACATATACATTGGCAAGGATGGGAATATTGATGTAGTCGGTCTTGGCCGTCAACGTAGCCTTGACGCTCGGCCCATAGGGGATTGTCGTGCGCTGCGTAGACTTTGCACCCTGCATAGAATACATAACACCGGCCGACACGCCGAGCATCTTCGAGATCTGATATTCGAACTCGGCTCCTACGGCGAGGCCGACGCGCGGATCGGAGTCTTCGGAACTTGCATAATTGGCGACGTTCATGCCCACCTTAGGTTGAACGGTCACCGTGCCGGCGTCTTGCTGAGCAAAAGCACCAGCAGAAAGCATCATGACAGATGCCAGAATAAGAAACCTTTTCATTTGATTTGTGATGTTTTTAAGGGTTGATGATGTGAACTGACTATTTGAGGATATCCCAGAAGTCGAGTGGCAAGCTGATGTTCTCCACGTCCTTGGCTTCAACAAACAACGGCGCGATCTCCTCGGCATCGAAGCCTGCTATACCACAGCCGATGCGCGTGACGAGGAACTGCAGTTCCTTATGCTCGCGGGCAAAGGCTATGAACTCGTCGACATAGGGCGCTATCGTCTCTACGCCGCCCTGCATCGTAGGGATGCCGTAGCTCTGCCCCTGCAGTCCTACGCCCTGTCCGAGCTTGGCGCCGAACTTCTTCAGCGCGATGTATGCAGCGCCGCCGCCATGCATGCCAGCCAGATTGCTGCCGAACACGAAGATCTCATTCTCGCCGAGCTGAGTGATCAGCTCGGGTGTAACACGTCGTTTATCCATATCTGTATGATTATATGATGATGCTTCACTATGGGCTCTTTCGAGTCTTGACGGGCTTTCCTGTACGCTCCGCGAGAGCGATTTCTCCAAGGGATAGAAGTCGCCGTAGATAGCCTCGTTCTCCAGCATGTTGGGAGCCTGAGCCTCGGCGTATGTCCCCGCCTCGCTCGTGAAATTACGCTTGAAGTAAGGGATGATGACCGTGTCCATCATCTGCCGATAGCGTTGCGAGACGGCCGAGGGTGTCACCCCCAGCTGTGCCGCCACCTCCTTGCTCTTGTATCCTCCGATGAGGATCATACGGAGAATGCCCTGCGAACGTCTGTCACCGACGAAGCGCGTGTCTATCACCTCCTCCAGCATCGCCCGGACGTCTTCGGCGAAATGGTCGTCGGGCACGTCGAAACGCAGCCCCTCCACACCGCCATCTGTCGGATGATAGGTCTTCAGCTTATCCAGGATCAGGAAGCGGAAGCCATTGGTCAGCCATGTGCGCAGCGACACGTCGGCCCGACGGGCATCGAGCTGCTGCCAGTCGCCCATGAGCAGACGCATATAGTAGTCGTGCGCCAACGAGTAGAAATCCATGTCTGCCTTGTTGTGCAGACCGTAGCGCTCATCATAGACGCGGTAGGCAATACGCAGGTAGCCGTAGAAGAAACGCTGGGTGATGTCGCCGTCACCACGCTTCAGGCCCTGTATGACTTCTTCATCGGTCATGTCAACGTTGATTTCTTTACTATTCTTGTGCAAAGGTAGCAAATAAACATATAACCTCCACTTTTTTCCGCATTTTCTTTCTCTCTTTCCCAAACTTTTCCTATCTCTGGCACGGAATCATCAGACGATACCAGTCATTATGCCCCCCGATTAGTACCTTCTACGGAATAATCATTTTCATGATTTTCTCTGATCATGCACCTGCACATTTTCATGCTTGGTATGGAGTGAACATTTTGTCAACGACTATTGAACATTGGTTGTCACATTCTGAGCATGGTTTATAGATAAATATCAAATCATAATAAAATGAATTTTTTTCTTTAAAAAGTACCGCACATGTCATCGCCCTCCGTCCCGAAGTGGATGGAGGGCGATGATTTTTTTATGGCCATGATCAAAAAAGTCCGTTGAGCGCTTAATTTTCTTCTCGCTATTTCCTTTATAATAATAGAGAGCGCACTCGAGGAAGTTGAAAGTTGAAAGTTGAAAAGTTAAACGAACAAGAAAGTTAAACATTAAAACACATCACAGCAATGAAAAAGATCTTCAATCTGATTATCGTAGATGAAAGCGGCAGCATGTCCGTTATCCAGAAGCAAGCCCTCAGCGGCTTAAACGAAACACTGCACACGGTGCGTCTGCTGGCGAAGCAGCACGCAGAGCTGGAGCAGAACGTGACGCTCCTGTTCTTCGACAGCAACCATCGCAACTATAAGTATTTCAATACGTCCGCCAACGACACCGAGGAGCTGACCGACAAGGATTACTCGCCCTGCGGCTGCACACCGCTCTACGACGCCATCGGCGAGGCGGTGAGCAAGGTGAACGCCCTCATGGGTAGCGGCGACGAGGCTCTGGTGACCATCATCACCGACGGTTACGAGAACGCCTCGACGGAGTTCACGCTCCAGATGGTGAAGAACCTCATCGAGAAGCTGAAGGAGCAGGGCTGGACCTTCACGCTCATCGGCACGGACAACCTGGACGTCGAGGGCATGGCGAAGTCGATGGCCATTGAGGACCACATGGCCTTCACCGAGGACGCTGCCGGCACGGAGGCGATGTTTGCCAAGGAGCGCGCCTCGCGCATCTGCTTCACAGGCAGCGTGGCTTCTGGCGCCGAACGCAAGCGCGGCTCGTTCTTCCAGAAAGGGTGAACGGTCGCATCGCGCTGTCCCACGGGTGGGAAAAGGACACGCGTCTATACGTGCACCGACTTTCGTCCAGTGGCAAACGGCCTCACCCTCCAATGCCACCGACCAACCCTCCTAAGAGGGTAGCCCAACCCTCTTAGGAGGGGTAGACGACCCCTCTTAGGAGGGTCGGCGAGAAGACCTAAGGGTTTCGGCAAAAAGGCTTAGGGGGAAAAGCGAGAACCCCTAAGGGTTCAGGCAAAAAGGCTTAGGGGTTTCGACAAGAGCCCTTAAGCCTTTTTGCATAGCCAGCTGACTGGTGTTCATCGGTCAGCTGACTTGTGCCCGTTGGCCAGCCCAGCGCCCAGCCGTGACATGTGCGGTACTTTTGTGTTAAAAAATCTTTTTTATTTGCGACGCCTACGATAACATTTCGTAAATTTGCAGCCAAATCGTAAATCGCAAATAGACCAATAGGAAATTACAATGACACAAGCCATTCAAAAGACTTTACGCGACAGCGCCGGTATGCGCTGGACGGCGTTGCTGCTGCTGGCGCTGGCCATGTTCTGCAGCTACATTTTCATGGACATCCTCTCGCCCATCAAGGACTTGATGCAGGAGACGCGCGGTTGGGACTCGACGGCTTTCGGCACGATGCAAGGCTCCGAGGTGTTCCTCAACGTGTTCGCCTTCTTCCTGATCTTCGCCGGCATCATCCTGGACAAGATGGGCGTGCGTTTCACCGCCGTACTCTCGACGGTCGTCATGCTCATCGGCGCCTGCATCAAGTGGTATGCCGTGAGCGACGGCTTCATCGGCAGCGGCCTCGAGACGTGGTTCACCAACAACCTCAACTACATCCCGCTGTTCGACGAGATGGGCGTCTCACCCTTCTACGAGGGTATGCCCGCCTCGGCCAAGTTTGCCGCCTGCGGCTTCATGATCTTCGGCTGCGGCTGTGAGATGGCTGGCATCACCGTCTCGCGTGGAATCGTCAAGTGGTTCAAGGGCCGCGAGATGGCGCTGGCCATGGGCTCGGAGATGGCGCTGGCCCGCTTAGGCGTAGCCACGGTGATGATCTTCTCGCCCTACTTCGCACGCCTCGGCGGCGTGGTCAGCGTGAGCCGCGCAGTAGCCTTCGGCGTCGTGCTGATGTGCATCGCCCTGATCATGACCATCGTCTACTTCTTCATGGACCGCAAGCTCGACGAGCAGACGGGCGAGGCCGAGGAGAAGGACGACCCGTTCAAG
>CAMOSA010000124.1 GCA_946624335.1 uncultured Prevotellaceae bacterium | reverse complement strand
GTCATGCTGCAAGGCTTCTACTGGGACGGCTTCGGCGACGCCCAGTGGACGCGCCTCGAGGCGCAGGCCGACGACTTAGCGCCTTACTTCTCGCTCGTGTGGATTCCGCAGAGCGGCAACTGCGGCGGAACCAGCATGGGCTACGACGACCTCTGGTGGTTCAACGACTACAACAGCTCCTTCGGCACGGAGGCCGAACTGCGCTCGCTCATCAAGACCTTCAAGGCTAAGGGCATCGGCACCATCGCCGACGTGGTCATCAACCACCGTCGCAATGTCAGCAACTGGGTCGACTTCCCGCGCGAAACATACAAAGGTGCCACCTATGAGATGGTCTCGACGGACATCTGCGCCAACGATGACGGCGGCAAGACACGGACGTGGGCCTCACAGAACGGCTACAGCCTCAGCTCGGCCAACGACACGGGCGAAGGCTGGGACGGAATGCGCGACCTTGACCACACCAGCGCCAATGTCCAGACCATCGTCAAGGCCTACCTCGACTTCCTCTTGAACGACCTCGGCTATACGGGCTTCCGCTACGATATGGTCAAGGGCTATGCGCCGTCCTACACCAGGCTCTACAACGAGAACGCCCGTCCGCAGTTCTCCGTCGGCGAGTGCTGGGACGGCACCTCGACCATCCGTTCGTGGATCGACGGCACCGCCAAGACCAGCGCTGCCTTCGACTTCCAGTTCCGCTACGTCGTGCGCAACGCCGTCAACAATCAGAACTGGGCACGCCTCGGACAGCAGAACGACGGCAACTGGCCCCTCGTTTATTCCAACTACAATGGCGGTGCCTACCGACAGTATGCAGTCACCTTCGTTGAGAACCACGACACTGAGTACCGCTCTGCCTCGTCGCCCCAAGATCCCATCCGCCGCGACACGCTCGCTGCCAACGCCTACCTGCTGGCCATGCCCGGCACACCTTGCGTCTTCTCCAAGCACTGGAAAGCCTACAAGCACGACATCGCACGCATGATTCAGGCCCGTCAGGTCGCCGGCATCAAGAACACCAGTACCGCCGTGCAGTACCGCTCCAACGCCGCCTTCTATGCCGCCAAGGTCGAAGGCTCCAACGGACAGCTCGTCGTGTGGCTCGGCGACCAGACCAATGCTGCCGCCGAGATCGGCGAGGGCTTCACCAAGATCCTCGAAGGGCCGCACTACAGCTACTGGCTCGCCGACGCCCTCCTCGCTGCCTGGCAGGCCATGCCCGAGCCCGCCTTTGCCGAGGACAAGGTGGAGAAGCACGACATCACCATCCACCTGAAAGACCCCGGATGGCCACAAGTCTACTTCTATGCCTGGGACGGCAATCTCTACATCAACGATGCATGGCCCGGCGTGCAGGTCACGGCCACGAAAACCATCAATGGGCAGAAGTTCTACTACCGCACCTTCCACGTCTCGGCCGAGCCCTCTTATTCGATGAACGTCATCTTCGACCAGGGCAGCAGTGATGCCCAGACGGTAGACATTACCGGCATCACCTCCGACCGCTATTACGAGATCAGCTCATCGACCAACAAGTTCACGGTCAACGACATCACCTCGTCGGTAGCGCCCTAAGACAGCGCCCACTGCTCCGAGCCGAGGAGGCCCTGTCAGCGCAAAGATACGAAGTTAAACACAGATTGGTTCATTAGAAGACACAACGACCGATCTGGGTTAAAGGCAAAAAAAACTTCGTGTCTTTGCGCTTTTGCGTATATATTTTCGTACCTTTGCACCCGCAATCTAAGACTAAGGCCCTCTCTGAGCCTCACTCTCAACACACTTGTCATGACACATCACTTCCTCGCCAGCCTGCGTTGTGCAGCACTCTCGGTTCTTCTTCTCTTTTCCTTAGGCTGTGGCTTCATCACAGCCCAGGCTCAGTCCTCCACCGTCCGCCTTCTTGGTGCCGACCTCTCGATGCTGCCCGCCTACGAGCAGGCCGGCGTCCCCTTCAAGGACGCTTCCGGCGTCGAGCAGTCCGATCCTCTCCTCTTCTTCCGCGATGCCGGCGCTATCCGCTGCGTCCGTGTCCGTCTCTTCGTCAATCCGACACGTGCTACAGGCGTCATTCAGGACCTCGACTATGTCAAGCAGTTCGGCGCTCGCATCAAGCAGGCAGGTATGCAACTGATGCTCGATTTCCATTACAGCGACACCTGGGCGGACCCCAGCAGCCAGCGTCTGCCCGCCGGATGGCCCACTGCCGCCGATGCTGTCGCCGCTAAGCTCTACGCATACACCGCCGAGACGCTTGCCGCCCTCAATGCCGCCGGTGCCACGCCAGACTACATCCAGCTGGGCAACGAAATCAGCTACGGGATGTGCGGCCTTAAGGTCTACACCAGCAGCGATCAGGGCTGGGACACCTTCCGAGCCTACCTTAATGCTGCGGCCCGTGCCTGCCGCGAACAGTGTCCCGAGGCGCGCCTGGTCATTCATACCGAGCGCGCCGGACAGTGGAACGTCGGCAAGGCCATCTACCAGCGTCTCGCCACCGTCGACTACGACATCATCGGCCTCAGCTACTATCCTATCTGGCACAACAGCCTCTCTGTGCTCGGCGCTACGCTCAGCAATTGTGCCACCACCTTTCCCGACAAGGAGGTGATGATCGTCGAGACGGCTTACAACAACGCGTGGTATCCTTCTGATGCCACCTATAACTTCGCCTCTACCTATCCGGCCACGCCCGCCGGGCAGCAGAAGTTCGTCGAGGCACTCATCGCCGAGCTCCTGCGCCATGACAACGTCACGGGTCTCTTCTACTGGTTCCCCGAGGAGAACCCCTACGAGAATCACCTCTATGAGCCATGGGTCAACCGCGGGCTCTTCAACAACGGATATGGCAATGAATGGCCTAACGGACATCGTGCCCTTCCCGCCTTCTATTCGCTCAGCAAGTTCACAGCCGGACAGCCCGACGGCATCAGCGACGTCCCCGTGGCCCCGTCCGTAGCGGGCCGCTCTGCCGTCGGCCCCTCCGCCGACAGTCGCTCCTTCAGCCTGTCAGGCCGTCCCGTCACCTCCAGCCATCGTGGCATCACCGTCAGCCGTGGCCACAAGCACCTCAACCTCCGATGAACCGCATCTTCGAACCCGCCCACATAGGCCCCCTGACGCTGCGCAACCGCACCATCCGCAGTGCCGCTTTCGAGAGTATGTGCCCTGGGCACGAGCCTTCCAGGCAGCTCTACGATTATCACACGAGCGTAGCCCGTGGCGGCATCGGCATGACAACGGTGGCCTACGCCGCCGTCACCGAGAGCGGCCTGAGCTTCGACCGCCAGTTGGTGATGAAGTCCGAGATCGTTCCCGCCCTGCGACGCCTCACCGACGGCATCCACCGCGAGGGCGCTGCGGCCGGCATCCAGCTCGGCCACTGCGGCAACATGAGTCACCGTGACATCTGCGGCTGCATACCCGTCGGCGCCAGCACAGGCTTCAACCTCTATTCGCCGACCCTCGTCCGCGGACTGCGCGCCGACGAGCTGCCCGATCTGGCACGAGCCTTCGGGCGTGCCGTCCGCCTGGCCAGGGAGGCCGGCTTCGACAGCGTCGAGATCCACTGCGGCCACGGTTACCTCATCGACCAGTTCCTCAACCCCTACTTCAATCATCGTCACGACGAGTATGGCGGGTCGCTCGACAACCGTATGCGTTTCATGACGATGTGCGTCAGCGAGGCCCTCGAAGCCGCAGGACCTGACATGGCTGTCATCTGCAAGATGAACATGCGCGATGGCCTCAAGCATGGCATCTCGCTCGAAGACCACAGTATACCCGTTGCCCGGCAGCTGCAGCACCTCGGCGTCCATGCCATCGTGCTCAGCGGCGGACTGGTCAGCGCCACGCCGATGTATGTCATGCGTGGTGAGCTGCCGCTGACGACGATGACCCACTATATGGACAAATGGTGGCTCAAGTACGGCATCCGTGCCGGACAGCCCATCGTCAAGCATATCATGACCAAGCCCTTCCCCTATCGCGAAGCTTTCTTCCTCGAGGATGCCTTACGCTTCCGTGCCGCCCTGCCTGAGATGGCGTTCATCTATGTCGGCGGCCTCGTCAGCGGCGACAAGATCAACGAGGTCCTCGGCCATGGTTTCGAGGCTGTCCAGATGGCACGCGCTGTGCTCCGTGAGCCCGATTTCGTCAACCGCCTGCTGGCCGACGAGCACTACCGCAGCCGTTGCCGTCACTCCAACTACTGCATCGGCCGTATGTACACCCTCGACATGAAGTGTCACCAGTGCATGAACGGAGAGCCGCTGCCCAAGCGTGTAGAACGGGAGATCGAACGCATCGAACGCGAACAACAGACAGAAATATAATGAGCCACAATCATCCTATAGACAACCCGCCGTCATCACAGCGCAGCCAGCGTGAGCTCTGCATCATCACAGGCGCTGATGGCGGCATGGGCACTGAGGAGACTCGCGCCATGGCCCTCGCCGGCTATCGTGTCATCATGGCCTGCTATTGTCCTTCGAAGGCCGAGCCCGTCCGCCAGCGTCTCGTCGACGAGACGGGCAACGCCGACATTGAGGTCGTGGGGATCGACCTGGCTAACCTCGCCTCCGTGCGTGCTTTTGCCGATACGGTCAAGAGCCGTCTGGCTGCCGACCCCGCGTTACGCCTCTCGCGCCTAATGAACAATGCCGGCACGATGGAGACCGGTCTCCACACGACCGTCGATGGCCTTGAGCGCACCGTCAGCGTCAACTATGTCGGTCCCTACCTCCTCACGCGTCTCCTGCTGCCACTCATGGGCCGCGGCTCACGTATCGTCAACATGGCATCGTGTGTCTACTGCCTCGGGCGTCTCGACATGCCCGATTTCTTCGAGCGTGGGCGCCGAGGCAGCTTCTGGCGCATACCCGTCTACAGCAACACCAAGCTGGCCATCACCCTCTTCACCCTCGACCTTGCCGAGCGTCTCCGTCCGCAGGGCATCACGGTCAACGCCGCCGACCCCGGCATCGTCTCCACGGAGATCATCCGGATGCAGATGTTCTTCGATCCAATCACCGACGTCGCCTTCCGGCCCTTCATCCGCACGCCGCGTCAAGGTGCCGACACAGCCATCCGCCTCCTCCTCGACGCCGACAAGGAAGGCCAGACAGCCCACTTCTGGCGCTCCAACCGCATCATCGACCTTGGTCCCAAGTACGAGCATCACGCACAGATGCAACAGCTATGGCAGCAGACCGAGGCGCGCGTAGCCCCCTACCTATAAAGACCCAACAGACCCACCCCCAACCCCTCCCGTGAGGGAGGGGAGTAGCTGGCGCAGTGATGGTCATAGGAAAAGGAAGTCTCCCCTCACGGGGAGATTTAGAGGGGTCTTCTCCCGTGAGGGAGGTGAGAAAAGTTTCCTCTCAAGCATTTAAACTACATAAAACAAATTAACTATGTCATCAATAAACAATACAAATACTTCTTCATCGCATTCATCGTGCCAGCCACTCCCCTCCCTCACGGGAGAGGTTGGGGGTGGGTCTTCAGGGTCTTCCGTGAACGCTTTGGGCACCAAGCCCATCGCCTCGCTGCTCATGCAGTATGCTGTCCCCGCCATTATCGCCATGACGGCCTCCTCGCTCTACAATATGGTCGACAGCATCTTCATCGGCCAAGGCGTAGGCCCCATGGCCATCGCCGGCCTGGCCATCACCTTCCCCTTGATGAACCTGTCAGCCGCTTTCGGTGCCATGGTCGGCGTCGGCACCGCCACGATGATCAGCGTACGCCTCGGCCAGAAGAATCGTGAGGCGGCGCAGCTCTTCTTCGGCAATTCGCTGACGCTCAACGTGCTCATGGGCGTCCTCTTCATGGGCGTTGTCCTGACTTTCCTCGACCCCATCCTCACCTTCTTCGGTGCCTCGCCGCAGACATTGCCCTACGCCCGCGAGTATATGGAATGGATCCTTTATGGCAACGTCTTCACGCACCTCTATTTCGGCCTTAATGCCGTGCTGCGCTCTGCCGGTCACCCGCGCACCGCCATGTCCGCCACCATCCTCACCGTGCTGCTCAACACCGCCCTCGACCCGCTCTTCATCTATGCCCTTCACCTCGGCATCCGTGGCGCAGCCATCGCCACCGTCCTCTCGCAGTGCGTCTCGCTCTGCTGGCAGCTGTGGATCTTCTCCCGCCCCGCCGAGGTCGTCCACATACGTCGAGACACGCTGGCGCTGCGTCGCCATATCGTGGGCGGCATCCTCTCCATCGGCCTCTCGCCCTTCCTGATGAACGCCTGCTCCTGTCTCGTCGTGCTGCTCATCAATCGAGGCATGGTCACCTATGGCGGCGATTTCGCTGTCGGCGCCTACGGCATCGACAACCGTGTCCTCTTCCTCTTTGCAATGATCGTCATGGGCTTCAACCAAGGCATGCAGCCCATTGCCGGCTACAACTACGGCGCCCAGCTCCACCACCGTGTTCAGGAAGTGCTGTGGCGAACCATCGCCTACGCCACCGTCGTCATGACCGTCGGTTTCATCGTCTGCGAGCTCTTCGCCGAGACCATCGTGCGAGCCTTCACCACCGACGAGCAGCTGCTGCAGGCCGCCGCCCACGGCCTCCGCATCGACGTCGCCCTCTTCCCCGTCATCGGCTTCCAGATGGTCACGGGCAACTATTTCCAGAGCATCGGTCAGGCCGGCAAGAGCATCTATCTCTCGCTGACGCGCCAGCTCATCTTCCTCGTGCCCAGCCTCCTGTTCCTGCCTCGCCTCATGCCCCTCTTCGGCCTTCCCGAGCTCGACGGCATCTGGTGGTCGCTGCCCGTCAGCGACGGCCTCGCGGCACTCAACGCCGCCGTGTTGCTCTGGCTGCACATCAAGCGTTTCCAGCCCGCTGCCGTCACACCCCGCTCAGGCTCGGCAGAGACGTCGGCCTTCCTCCTGCGCCTCCCACATCGCATACGCTATTTCGCCGTCAACCGTGTGGCACCCTACATCCCCCTCTTCTCCCTCTTCCAGCACGAGGAAAAGGCCGGGGGCGACCAATAGCAACTCCCGCGCCTATTTATCACCCGTTCGGCTCATTGGGATTTGGGCTTTAAGTTGACTCTGTAAAGTGAACAAGTAGGTCTCCCTCATTGATTTTTCCAAAATAATCCATCACTCCGTCACTCGGTATTGTGTACCAGTCGATTAGGAGTGACGGATTAGGTGTTATAGAGGTGATTTGGTGATGCATTTAGGGCTGAATACGGGGTCGGACACAAAATAGCCCGCCTACGCAGAGCTGCTTGCTTTACCGTACATAGCGAACAGATGAAGGCGTTTGTCTTGCCGACCGTTCGGACAGATGGAGGCGCACGGCGCCATCCTTGGCAGCCACGATG
>CAMOSA010000123.1 GCA_946624335.1 uncultured Prevotellaceae bacterium | reverse complement strand
GGCCTCGGTCTCTACGGCCGTGCCTCCTCCAAGCGCTACTATCAGCTCAACGGCAACGGCAAGGCCTATCACATTTGGCGCCTCACGTCGACCCACGACATCGCGTGCCGCGCCATTCAGTCGCGTGGGCTGACCCTCCGTCTGGAGGCGGGCGTTGACAACCTCTTCAACTACGTCGACCGCACGCCCCACGGCCTGCACCTTGGCACCACCACGCCCGGCACCACCGTCTACGCCTCCGTCACCCTCCGCTTCAAACAAGGAAAAAATAAGTTCCAATCATTTAAAACCAATTCAAAACAAAGTTACAATGAAGAAGATTAAGTTCTTTCTGATGGCTCTCGCAGCCATCGTTCTCTCCGCAGGCTTCGTGGCTTGCAATGATGATGACGACAACGTCAGCAACTGGCAGAAGTACCAGGATGCCGTGACCAAGAACGTCAAGGCTAACAAGAAGAGCAGCAAGGCAATCCTACTCGTCGCCTTCGGCTCGACATGGCAGCAGGCTTACGATGCCTTCGACGGCACCGTGAACGCCTACAAGCAGAAGTTCCCCGGCTACGACGTCTTCCTCTCCTTCTCATCGGCTATCTGCATCAACCGTGCTGCTGCCGGCGAGAACGTCGACCCGCGCAACTTCTACGCTCCCAACTTCTGGCTCAACGCTTTCGCGCAGGAAGGTGTGCGCTACAACGAGATCGTCGTGCAGTCGCTGCAGGTCATTCCCGGTGAAGAATATACGCGCGTGATCAATTATATCAAGGACTTCGCCAACAACAGCAACGGCGATCTCGACGACAACTACCTCTCGCGTGTCGTGCTGAAGCTCGGTGTGCCCCTCCTCCAGGATGCCGAGAAAGATGTCCCCGAAGTGGCTAAGCAGCTCAATGCTCTCTACAAGACTCAGGCCGCTGAGGGCGTGGTCGCCTTCATGGGCCATGGCAACCCCGACAGCTACGACACCTATAAGGCCAACGTCCGCTACACCCAACTCGAGGAGGCTCTCCAGCAGTACAGCAAGAACTACTTCGTAGGCACCGTCGACATGATGGGCAACTTCAAGACCCACGTCCTCGGCCGTATGAAGGCTGCCGGCATCACCAGCGGTAAGGTCTACTGCCACCCGCTCATGTCCATCGACGGCGACCATGGTCACAACGACATGGCTGGCGATGACGACGCGTGGAACAACGGCTACGAAGCCAACGAGGAAGGCGAAGTAGAGGACACCTCCTGGAAGATGTTCTTCAGCCGCATGGGCTACGAGTGCAACAACAGCACCATGATTGAGAAAGGCCTGCTGGAGCTCCCCACCGTACGCAACGTCTGGATGCAGCACACGCAGGACGCCATCGACGGCGAAGCCCTCGACTTCTACCACTCCAAGAACCCGGAATAAGCAAGGATGTAAGAAATCCATGAAACACTCCATAAATACTATCTGCCTCTCGGCGGTGCTCCTGATCAGCGGGAGCACCGCTTTTGCGCAAATTCACCAGATGACGCGCACCGACTCGGCTCGTGCCGAACGCTCACACGACCTGAACCCCGTAGTTGTCACCGGCACAGGCCACCACCAGCGCCTCAAGGCTACGGCCACGCCCGTCCGCACCCTCACCCAGCGCGAGTTCCAGGAACAGGGCATTGCCACCTTCGAGGACGCCGTGACGCGTATGCTCCCGCAGGTGTCCATGGCGCCCAGTTCCATGGGTTCTTTCCTCCGCATGAACGGATTGGGCAATAAATACCTGCTCATCCTCATCAACGGTCAGAAACTCTCGGGTGATATCTCGGGCAACGTCGACCTGGCGCGCATCAATATGAGCCGCGTCAAGCGCATCGAGGTGCTCGACGGTGCGGCCTCGTCGCTCTACGGCTCTGATGCTATCGGGGGTGTCATCAACATCATCACAGATCAACCCACCAATCAGCTCATCGGCGTCACCTCCGACACCCGCGTCAGTGGCGAGGGCAAGCTCACCGAGAGCGTCAACCTCGACATCTACACCCACGGTTTCGGTTCCTACACCAGCTACACCCACGACCGTGCCGACAGCTACCAGACCAACGACCTCGTCTACAAGAAAGGCTCCACAACGGAGATGCAGCAAACCCTTGCCCCTCTCTTCACCGGCTACCGCTCCCATCTCCTCAGCCAGCGTTTCACCTTCTCGCCCGATAGAGTGCGCCGTCCGGTCTCGTCGCGCGGAACCTATTCCCTCAACGCCGGTATCGACTACAACGACAAGATCACCGACCGTCCCAACACCAACCCCGACATCGCTGGCGGCACAGACTACGAGATGCACTACCGTGCCCTGCGCTGGTATGCCGGGGGCATCTATAAGTTCTCGCCCAAGAACTCCCTGCAAGTCGACTTCACCAGCGACCATTTCCGCTATGGCAAGGACTACGACGTAGCTACGAAATCACAGGCGGTGGGCGATTACGTGCAGTCGAAGCGTCAGCACACCATGGAGGGGCAGGCCAAGGCCATCCTCGGGCTCGCCAAGGACGGCACCACCATCTTCGGAGCCGACTGGCGGCGCGACCACCTCGAAGCCACGTCCGGCAATATCGATCAGGCAGCCAATATCTTTGCCCTCTATGGTCAGCACGAGCACAAGCTGCGCTTAGGCAGTGGTTTCGCCACGGCTACCCTCGGCCTCCGCTACGACTACCACGAGAACTTCGGCAGCCACGTCACGCCCAAGGCTGCGCTCATGTACAGCCTCGGCCACTTCAATCTGCGTGCCAACTACTCGGCAGGCTTCCGTGCTCCAGGGCTCGATGAGCTGCACTACCACTACTTTGCCGTCAATCGTGGCAAGCCGCAGATCATCTTCGGCAACCGCGACCTCGACCCTGAGAAGAGCCACTACGTCTCAGTCGGAGCCGAGTATCGCACGGCGCGTTTTGCTGTGGGCGTGACCGGTTTCATCAACCGTGTTCGCGATATGGTCGTCCGTCAGAACATCGACATTGACCCTGCTGCTTTGGCCCGCCTGCAAACCGAGTTCCCGGAGATGACCGCCGATCAAGCCGCCCTGCTTGAGCGCTACAGCCTCTATGAGAACAGCGACCGCGGCGACATCAAGGGCCTGCAGGTCAACCTCTCGGCCAACCTCTTCAACGGGTTCAACCTCACCGCCAACTATGCGCTGATGCACGCCCGCAGCTGCTCCGACGGCAAGTGGCGCAATCTCGAGCGCAGCATCAAGAATGTGGGCACACTTGCAGCTAACTACTACCATTCGTGGGGCTTCTACACGCTCAACGTCAACGTCAACGGCCGTCTGCAGTCGAAGACCTACTATCCCGACTACGAGGACGCACCAGGTCATGGCATTTGGAACCTCTCCACGCATCACACTTTCGACGTCCTCAGCTGGGCGCTCATTGAGCCGTCCATAGGCGTGGACAACCTCTTCGACCGCGTAGACCGACGCATCGACTCCAGCCTCCGCCGCTATGCCCTCTATTCGCCTGGACGTATGTTCGTAGTTGGCCTCAAGTTGAAATTTAAGCATTAAAAGCTTCCCCTTTAGCGAATTTTCATTATCTTTGTGCCCGCAAAACGGTTATGTTACAAGGACACGGCGACGATGCCTACCGCTACGCAGGCATCCGTCATAACTTCAGTAGCAACATCTTCAGCCACGCTGACCTCAGCGGGCTGAAGACGTTTTTGTCTTCACGCCTCGATGTCATCGGCACGTACCCCGAACCCGAGCCACGTGCCTTGGAACGACTCATCGCAGAGCAAAGTGGAGTGGGGGAGGACTGCGTGCTCGTCACGAGCGGCGCCACGGAGGCGATATATCTGATAGCAAGCCTCACCCCCGCCCCCTCTCCAAAGGGAGAGGGGAGTGATTGCCTTTCAACGGCCGTTATCTTTTCTCCCACATTCTCAGAATATGCCGATGCCTGCCACCACGCCAACCTCTCAGTGGTATCTACTCCCCTCTCCCTTTGGAGAGGGGTTGGGGGTGAGGCTGGGCCTGTTGGCTCTTCTGCATGGCTCTGCAACCCCAATAACCCCACTGGTTCCGTCATCCCTAAGGCTGACGTTCTCGGCCTTGCTAAGCGCTACCACCTTCTTGTCCTCGACCAGTCCTACGAGGACTATACACTTGCCCCTTTGCTGTCGCCCGCCGAAGCCGTAGCGGCAGGTAATATCCTTCAACTGCACTCGCTCACGAAGAGCTATTGCATCCCTGGCCTGCGCATTGGTTATGTCGTCGGCGCTGCTGCGCTCATCGGCCAGTTGCGCCAGCGCCTGCGTCCGTGGTCGGTGAATGCCTTGGCCATAGAGGCGGCGACTTGGTTGATCAGGAACCACGTGCGCGTCCTCCCTGAACTCACGGCATACCTCGCTGAGGCTCAGCGCCTACGCAATGCCCTCCATGCTATTGATGGCATCAGCGTCGAGCCTACAAGCACCAACTTCATGCTCTGTCGCCTGGACGAACGCTTAGGCATTACCGCCGCTGAGCTGAAAGAGCATCTGGCCACGCGCAACGGCCTCCTCATCCGCGATGCCTCCAACTTTGAAGGTCTCACGCCCTATCACTTCCGCGTGGCGGCACAGACCAGAGAAGAGGATGATGAACTGATAAGAAGCCTCACCCCCGACCCCTCTCCCAAAGGAGAGGGGAGTAATTACTCCCAAGCACAAGTATCCCCTTCATCTCATCATGTATCTGCTCCCTCCCTACAAGGGAGGGCGGGGGGAGAGTCTTCGGGGGGAGAGTCCTCTTCTTCGCAATTCTCAGCCCTCATGCTCTGCGGCACAGGAAGTGATGCCGGCAAGAGCGTGTTGGCTACCGCCCTCTGTCGCATCTTCCGGCAGGACGGCTATCACCCCGCTCCCTTCAAGGCACAGAATATGGCCTTGAACTCCTACGCCACGCCCGAAGGTCTTGAAATAGGACGTGCGCAGGCTGTACAGGCTGAGGCTGCAGGCATTCCTTGCCATACGGACATGAACCCGTTGCTGCTGAAACCGCAGAGCGACCACACCTCGCAGGTCGTCTTGCACGGTCGGCCCATCGGCAACAAAAGCGCATACGACTACTGGAAACGCAGCGGGGGTGACACCGCGGACATCGATTTCCGCAAGGAGGTATGTGCCGCTTTCGACCGCCTCGCAGCACGCTACAATCCCATCGTCATGGAGGGGGCCGGCAGCATCTCGGAGCTTAACCTGCGTGCCACCGACCTCGTCAACCTTCCCATGGCCCGCCATGCCGATGCCAACGTCATCCTCGTGGCCGACATCGATCGCGGCGGTGTCTTCGCCTCGGTCTATGGCAGCATTATGCTTCAGACACCCGAAGACCGAGCCCGCATCAAGGGCATTATCATCAACAAGTTCCGTGGCGACCTGCGCCTCTTCGATGATGGTCGCCGCATGATAGAAGAGCTCACGGGCGTGCCTGTCCTCGGTGTCATACCTTATTTCAAGGACATCCATATCGAGGAGGAGGACAGCGTCTCGCTCTCGGGAAAGTCGAAGCAGGCTGAGCGTGGACGAGTGAATATCGCCGTCGTCATGCTGCGCCACCTCTCCAACTTCACCGACTTCGATGCCTTGGAGCAGGACTCGCGCGTACATCTTTATTATACCAACAACGTCGAGGAAATCTCTAAGGCCGACATCGTCATCGTGCCAGGCTCCAAGTCCACGCTCGACGACCTCTACGAACTGCGCCGCAACGGTGTGGCCCAGGCCATCCAACGTGCTCACCGCGATGGCAAGACGGTCATTGGCATCTGTGGTGGCTATCAGATGATGGGCGTCGAGGTCTGTGACCCCGATCACGTCGAAGGCGACCTTGAGCGCCTTCCTGGCCTCGGCCTCCTGCCCACCACGACGACCATGAGCGGTGAGAAAGTCACACGCCAGGTCCAGTTCTCGATCTACGATGTCCCCTCTTCCATAAGCGCGTCCGATGGTTCTCCCGTCGGAGCAAGTGGCTCAGCCTACGAGATTCACATGGGCGAGACCCGTCCCTTCGGCGATGCGCCCTCGCAGCCCTTCGCCCTCCTCGACGATGGTCGCGAAGATGGCTACCGCGTCAGCAATCGCTGCTGGGGCACTTACCTTCATGGCGTCCTCGACAACGCCCCTGTTGTCGATGCCCTGCTGGCTCCCTTTGCCGACCGCCTCACCGCTGAAGCCCGCTCCTTCGACTATGCGGCCTTCAAGGAAGAGCAGTACGACCGCTTGGCCGACCACGTTCGTAAGCACTTGGATATGGCGAGACTTTATAGGATAATGACGAATGACGAGTGACAAATGACGAATGACAAATGACGAATGACAAATGACGAATGACAAATGACGAATGATATTTACCCTACTACACCAATTCCCTCCCCCCTTGGGGGAGTCGGAGGGGGCCGTGACTAATAACTAATTATTGAGACTTATGCATATTGAATTGACCATAGCCCTCTTACTCGGTTGGCTGCTCGACCTCTGCTTGGGCGACCCGTCGCGCTTGCCGCACCCCATTGTGTGGTTCGGCAAGTGGATTAGCTATTGGGAACATCGTCTTAATCATGGTCGGCATCAAAAGTTCAAGGGCGCGATGTTGGCTGTCGGCAGTATTGTCCTGGTCTTTAGTGTCGCTTGGCTGATAACAAGAGTTCTCGATCCTCGACAGCTTGAAGATACTACTCCCCTCGCCTTTTGGAGAGGGGTCGGGGGTGAGGCTTTCTGTGTGCTCGTCGTCTTCTACTGTCTTGCAGGTACCACCCTCATCCGCGAGGTGCGGGCTGTCTTCCTCGCCCTCGACCGCTCGTTGGATGAAGGCCGCAGACAGGTTGCCCGCATCGTGGGACGCGACACCAGTCAGCTCTCTGCACAGGAAGTGCGTACGGCTGCACTCGAGACGCTTGCCGAGAACCTCAGCGACGGCGTCGTGGCGCCCCTCTTCTGGTTTGCTCTGCTCGGCGCACCCGGTATGCTGGCCTACAAGATGGTCAACACCCTCGATTCGATGATCGGCTATCGCACCGAGCGCTATCGCGACTTCGGCTGTTGGGCAGCACGCATCGACGACGTGGCCAACTACATCCCAGCCCGCCTCACGGCGCTGCTGATGGCGCTGCCGCACTCCATTTGTCATTTGTCATTTTCCATTCTTCATTTCATAATGAAGTACGGCCGCCAGCACGCATCGCCCAACAGCGGCTACCCCGAAGCCGCCCTTGCCGGCATCCTCGACTGCCGCTTCGGCGGTCCTCACTACTATTTCGGTGAACTCTTTGACAAACCCTATATCGGCGAGAACGAACGTCCCTTAACGACCGAGGACATGCGCACAGCAGTCCGCATCAACCGCATCGCCGAAGTGATGATGGTG
>CAMOSA010000122.1 GCA_946624335.1 uncultured Prevotellaceae bacterium | reverse complement strand
GTCGTCGCTTCCAGTTCAGCAAACGCTGATTCGATTTACTATTTACGAATTTACTTTTTACTGTTTTATCTTTCACTGCTCGTGGATTTCGGCATCCCAGCAGCAAATGGGCATCATCGTAAATCGTAAACCATTAAATCGTAAATATGACAGTGTTTAGTATCTAAACCTTGCGGATTCCTCGAGGACTACCGTGAGGTTGGTTGAGAAACAACAAAAAAGAAAGTAAACCAATCAGAGTTGAGTGTCAAGGTGCTATGCAAGCTTCAAGCCTGTAGCCAAGCCAAGGACTCAGCTCGCCAACAAAAAAAGAATTATGTCAAGAACAAATTTCGACACCCTGCTCGAGGCTGGCTGCCACTTCGGTCACCTCAAACGTAAGTGGAACCCCGCCATGGCTCCTTACATCTTCATGGAGAAGAATGGCATTCATATCATCGACCTCCACAAGACTGTCGTCAAGGTCGACGAAGCTGCTGAGGCGCTGAAGAACATCGCCAAGAGCGGCCGCAAGATCCTCTTCGTTGCTACTAAGAAACAGGCCAAGTCGGTCGTAGCTGAGAAAGCTACCTCCATCAATATGCCCTACGTCATCGAGCGCTGGCCCGGTGGCATGCTCACCAACTTCGCTACCATCCGCAAGGCTGTGAAGAAGATGGCAAACATCGACAAGCTCACTGCCGACGGCACCTTCGCCAACCTCAGCAAGCGCGAGGCTCTGCAGGTCAGCCGCCAGCGTGCCAAGCTGGAGAAGAACCTCGGTTCGGTGGCCGACCTCACCCGTCTGCCCGCCGCTCTCTTCGTCGTCGATGTGCTGAAAGAGCAAATCGCCGTCCGCGAGGCTAACCGTCTGGGCATCCCCGTCTTCGGTATCGTTGACACCAACTCCAACCCTGACAACGTCGACTTCGTCATCCCCGCCAACGATGATGCCAGCAAGAGCATCGAGGTCATCCTTGACGCTTGCGTGGCTGCCATCAACGAAGGCCTCGAGGAGCGTAAGGCAGAGCGCGTCGACGCTGAGGCTGCCGGCGAGAAGGGCGAGAAGGCTGTCAAGCAGAGCGCTCGCGTCGCTGACGAGGCTGAGGCTGAAGCAGAGGCTCCCACAGAAGAATAAAGTGAAAAGTGAAAGAGTGGAAAGTGACCTATAATAGTCACTTCGCTCTTTCACACATTCACACGGGACAATGAGGTAATTTGAATTTTTCACTTTTCATTCTTTCATTTTTCATTTTAAGAAAATGGCTGTATCAATCAAAGATATCCAGAAGCTGCGCGAGATGACTGGCGCAGGTCTGGCAGACTGCAAGAAGGCTCTCGAAGAGAGCAATGGCGAGATCGACCCCGCCATCGAGATAATCCGCAAGAAGGGTCAGGCTGTTGCTGCCAAGCGCAGCGACCGCGAGGCATCCGAGGGATGCGTCCTGGTCAAGGCCGACGGCAACTTCGCCGCCATCATCGCCCTGAAGTGCGAGACCGACTTCGTCGCTAACAACGCCGACTTTGTCAAGCTCACACAGGACATCATCGATGCTGCCGTGGCTGCACGTTGCAAGACCCTCGATGAGGTCAAGGCCCTGCCCCTCAACGGCACCACCGTTGCCGAGGCTGTCGTAGACCGCAGCGGCATCACTGGTGAGAAGATGGAGCTCGATGGCTACTGCACCGTCGAAGGTGAGTGCATCGCCGTCTACAACCACCAGAATAAGAACACGCTCTGCACCATGGTCGCCTTGAACAAGTGCGTCGAGGACGCTACCGTCGGCAAGAACGTTGCCATGCAGGTCGCTTCGGCTTCTCCCGTTGCTGTCGACGAAAGCGCAGTACCCCAGGAGACCATCGACAGCGAGCTCCGCGTAGCTATCGAGAAGACCAAGGAAGAGCAGGTCGCCAAGGCCGTCGAGGCCGCCATCCGCAAGGCTGGTGTCAATCCCGCACACGTTGACAGCGAGGATCACATCGAGTCTAATATGGCTAAGGGCTGGATCACACCCGAGCAGGCTGCTATGGTTCGTGAGATTAAGGAGAAAGTGGCCGCTGAGAAGGCTGCTAACCTGCCTGAGCAGATGATTCAGAACATCGCACAGGGCCGCCTGAAGAAGTTCTTCAAGGAGAACTGCCTCCTCGAGCAGGAGTTCATCTGGGACAAGAACATGACCGTCGCTCAGTATCTCCACAGCGTCGACAAGGAACTCACCGTGACCGCCTTCAAGCGCTTCACGCTCCGCGCTGAGTAAAGTATCTGCGGGACAACGGCGCTGCCACCTCTTTTGGGTCGTTCGCCCTTTCCCGTTTTATACTATCGGATACGTCCGTCAACAGCTTCCCCGCTGTTGGCGGACTCTTTTTTTTACGTCGCCCCCTCGCTCACGTCTTCCACGTCGTCTGCGGGGCATTACATTTGGGGTTACACAATGGAATATAAGTCGGCGGTGAACGTTGTCGTCAGGCAAGTAGGGGTGACTGGCGTAACTTTTTCGGGTAAAAACTCGTTGTTGCTTCTGTTTTTTCATTATCTTTGCAGAGTCAACAACGAATTCTATCACGATGAAACGCTTCGGGCGTAGGATGGTGGCCGCGTCCACGTCCTTTATATTCAGTGTACTATTCACATCTGCTCAACCGTTTCCCAGCGTGCAACTCGGTCGTGCTGAGGGGATGGCTACGGAGCATGTCGTCTGTCTGGCGGAGGACTCTACGGGTCTGCTTTGGATTGGTACAGAGGAGGGTCTGCTGGCGTACGATGGTGTAGGCTTCGAGCACTACACGACGGCTGACAGCGGTCTGTCGGGCAACGGCTTCACGGATTTGTGGGCAGCGCCCGACGGTCGCTACCTGTGGCTTGGCCTGAAGAGTGGTTTGGCGGTGATGGATCTGCTGAGCCGTCTCATCCGTCACGTCGAGATTCCTGACTTTTATAATATCGCTGATTTGGCTACGGCGGCTGACGGCGGGCTATGGGTCGTGAACATCGAGGATCGCCTCTGTCATATCGACTTGCGTTCGTCGGATGTCAAGGCAGCTCTGTGCGGGGCGTCGGACATCGTGGTGCCAGCCACGGTGTATGAGTTGCGCGATTTTGGTCCTATCGGGCGTCGTCCCGAGGCCGTGCGGGACTGTGGCGACGGTCTGATGCAGCTCGACTACCATGACGGCCGGTGGCTCATCAATCTCCGCAATCACAGCGCACGTGAAGTGGCGCGGCCCGCAGGATGGAGTGTCGTTGCCGAGCGTCGTTGCCTGACCGACCGATGGGGCAACCTATGGCAGGGCAGCACCAACGGTCTGGTCTGTGCGACCCATCGAGGGAGCGAGTTCCGACTGTTGCCGTTGGGTGATTCGCCTGTGCCGGTCACAGCAGTGCTGCCGCACGCCGATGGCTCAGTGTGGATCGGCACGTCAGATGCCCTCACGCTGGTCGACGCTCAGGGCAGTGCCGTCAGGCGTGTTGACCTCAAGTCGTGGTACGGGCATGCTGGCGCTTATCCTCATGTGATCTGTCGTGGCAGCGGCCCGGCTGTCGGCGATGCTGAGAGCGATGTCCTGCTCGTCGGCACCGAGCGTGAGGGCCTCTGGCTCTATGACTGCACGAGCGGTCTGGCTCGTCGTCTGAGCGGCGTCGATGAGGACCTCAACGTCTACGCCATTCTGCGATGGCATGGGCAGTGGCTCATAGGCACATCAGATGGTGTATATGAGTGGGACGGAGTGGCGACAACCATCAGCCCGTCGTCCGACATTAACCGTGAGCTGCCTTCTCACTATGTCTACAGTCTCGTCGTCGATGCCGAGGACAAGTTGTGGGTCGGCATCTATGGTTCGGGCATACAGGTGTTTGACAGCCGTCGTCGTCACGTGCTGAGCCTGAATCCCCGCGAGAGTGGCTTCACCTCGGGGGCCATTAATCATCTGCTGCTCGACCGACGTGGCCGTCTGTGGGCTGCCACGCTGGAGGGCGTTGTGCGCTTCGATGATACGCGCCAGCCCGATCACTATGTGGCATTCACGCAGGCTGACGGTTTGCCGTCGCTTTACGTCCGGGCCTTGGCGGAGGATGACGAAGGACGTATCTGGGCCACGACGAACCAAGGCATCGCCCGCTGGGATGAGCAACGGCAGCAGTTCTATGCCTATGAGCGTCGGCAGGGCTTGCCGCGCCGTCCTTTCTGCAATCGTGCGTTGGCCTTGCTCGATGATGGTAGTCTCGTGGCTGGCAGCGACGATGGCCTGTTGCGCTTTACCCCACATGCGGCAGCGCTGCCGCAGTCGTTACCGCCCCTGCGACTGATTAGTTTCAAGTTGCTGCGCACGGATGGTCGCGGTGGCACGTTGCAGAAGATTGTCCCTGCGGACAGTCTCTCGTTCGGGCACGGCGACAATTCGTTCGTACTCACTTTCGGGCTGACGGATGTGGCTTTGAGCGGTATGGTAGAATATGCCTATCGTCTACGTGGTGGCCAGTCCGGTTGGACATCGCTGGGCGGTGTGCCTCGTCTGACGTTGCATAGCCTCTCGCCAGGAAGCTATACGGTGGAGATGCGCGTCCGGCAGACAGGTCAGCCTTGGCCCGATGACGTGAGTTGTAGCGTCACCTTCCGTGTTCGTCCGCCATGGTGGATGTCGTGGTGGGCCTATGTGCTGTATGCCGTTCTCGGTGCCGGGTTGTTGGGTTATATAATGAATACTTACCGTCGTCGCCTCGTTCTCGAGAACAACTTGCGCTACGCCAATGATATCAACCGCCAGATGAGTGCGAAGCTGGAGGAGTTGCTGTCGCAGAAGCAGATGTCGGCGCCCCCGTCTGTTGAGCCCTCTGCCGATCTCTGTGCCGCCGATGCCGGGACATCGACGTTAGCGGCGACAGACGACCCTGTCTCGACGCTGTCGCAGGCCGACCAGCAGTTGCTGAGCCGTCTTAGCGAGGTCATCTACACGAACCTTGACAATCCCGACCTCGACATCGACCTGCTGTGCGACCGGATGGCCATGTCGCGCTCGACACTTTATCGCAAGGTTAAGTCGATGCTCGGGATGTCGGCCAACGAGTATATCCGATGGGTGCGACTGGGCGAGGCCGCACGTAGGATCAAGAATGGTGACCTGAGCGACCAGACCATCACTGCCATCGCCTCGGACTGCGGTTTCAGCAGCCTTAGCTATTTCCGCACGTGCTTCAGGGAACGGTTTGGCGTGACGCCCGGCGAGTATGGCAAGACGCGATGAGGCCGCCGGCTGTAGGCCTCATCGCGTCTGTGCCAGATTACGCGTTGCTGATTATTCTTCCTTCTTTTAACGTATCTCCACCTCGAGGCTTTTCAGGTCTGCGGGCCGTGAGCTCGTGCCATAAAGCAGCTGGTAACGGCCCGGGTGTGGCTGCACGGTGTTGGATGCGGTGTCGAAGAGCTCGAAGGTTGTTGCCGTCAGTGGCAGTTGTACGGTAGCTGTCTGTCCGGCCTTGAGGTCAACGCGCCGGAAGCCCTTGAGCGAACGCAGCGGTCCCTCGCTGTCGGCGAGGTCGCGGACGTAGAGCTGCAGTACCTCTGTCCCGTCGCGTTGTCCGGTGTTGGTGAGCGCTACGGTGAGTGTGCCGTCATAGCCGTCGCCCATTTTCAGATTCGCCTCTCCGACCTCGAAGGTGGTGTAGCTCAGCCCATAGCCGAAGGCGAAGAGTGGGTCGTCGAAGTAACGGTAGGTACGTCCGTGCATGGAGTAGTCCTCGTAGTCGGGCAGCTGCTCGCTGTTGCGGTAGAAGGTGACGGGCAGCTTGCCGCTGGGGTTGACGTTGCCGAAGATGACGTCGGCTACAGCTGTTCCTCCCTCCTGCCCGGCGTACCATGCCTGAAGTATTGCGTCGCAGGTTTGTGTCTCGGGTTGCAGTGCTATGGCCGACCCTGAGCAGTTGACGAAGATGACGGTCTTGCCAGCCTCCTTGAGTGCACGCAAGAACTCGCGTTGCACCTTGGGCAGCTCGATGTTAGTGCGGTCGCCGCCGCGGAAGCCGTCGATGTTCACGGGCATCTCCTCGCCCTCGAGCGCCGGGGATATTCCGCCTACGAAGATGACCTTGTTGATGCCCTTGAGCTGTGCGATGATAGCGTCATAGTCGATGCTCAGTTCCTTGGCCACGTCGATCTTGAGGTCAGCACCCCAGGTCTTGACGAACTCGTAGCGAACCTCTATGCGGTACTCCTTGCCAGCCTGGGCCTGTATGGGAGTGCGCGTCGGTGTGGCCCGCCATGAGTGTATGCGCTGCTTCTGCTCTCCGTCGACGTAAACCTCGTAGTGTCCTGTGCCTTCGACGTTGACGACGTATTCGCCCGTCTGCTGCGGCGTGAAGACCGTCTCGTAGGTGGCGGAGAAATCTTCGAGCGCCACGCCGGGGGCGAAATTATGCATCCCGGCCGTCGTGACGGCCACGGGATTGGTGTAGACCTGCGTCGTGACGGCTTTCCCCTCGCGTCGCGTGTTGTTCCAGAAGGTGCCTTTGATGCCCTGTCGACCGTCGGCCGTGCAGTTGGTGGCGAGCTGGCTGGCCATGACGAGGTTGCTGGTGAGGTCGCATCCCGGCAGATAGCGCAGCTTGCCCTTTGCGGCTTTGCTGCTGAGGACTTTCTGCTTCTTCACCTTCAGCTTGTCGCAGATGCCGTCGAGGATGGTGACGGTGTGGTTGGGCGTGCCGTTGTAGTTGCCCCACATCATCGGGGTGTTGTCGGCGTTAGGTCCTATGACGGCGATGGGTTCGTCGCCAGCCGTCAGGGGCAGCACGCCGTTGTCGTTCTGCAGCAGTACGATGGTCTGCCGTGCCATGTCGAGGGCCTTCTGTGCGCTTTCCTTGGTGGCCATGGCGGAGTACGGAATCTTGGACCACTCGACGAGCGCTGGGTCGTCCATCTCGCCGAGGTCGAAGCGTCCTTCGAGCAGGCGTATGACATGTTTGTCGACCTCTTGCTCGGTGATGAATCCTCGTTGTACAGCCTCTGGCACGCTACGGTAAACGTAGTCCCATCCACATTCCACGTCCGTCCCGGCCAGTGTGCCGACCTTGGCCGCATGCACCTTGTCGGAGCTGGTCTTGTGGTTCTGGTGAAAGTCGCTGATGGCTCCGCAGTCGCTGACGACCAGGTACTGGAAGCCCCATTCGTCGCGCAGGATCTGCTGCAGCAGGCGTGTGTTGCCGCAGCAGGGCTCGTCGTCGAGTCGCTGGTAGGCGCACATGACCTCACGCACCTTGGCATCCTCGACGAGAGTCTTGAAGGCCGGCAGGTAGGTCTCCCACAGGTCACGCACGCTGACGTTGTTGAGGTTGGCGGTGTGGCGCGTGTATTCGGGTCCGCTGTGCACGGCATAGTGCTTGGCGCAGGCCCACAGCTTGCGGTA
>CAMOSA010000121.1 GCA_946624335.1 uncultured Prevotellaceae bacterium | reverse complement strand
CGCGCAGCTCGTTCTTGGTGTTCAGCGAGGCCTCCAGCTGTGGCTCAAACTCCTGCCAGAACTGGCGTATCATGCCTGTCCACGCCTCCTTGCCGTCGGCGATGGCGTCGAACTCCTTCTCGACGTCGGCGGTGAAGTTGTAGTCCATGATCTTGGGGAAGTAGGCCATGAGGAAGTCGTTGACGACGATGCCCGTGTCGGTGGGCAGCAGGCGGCCGCGCTCGGCACCGAAGACGGCGGTGCCTGTCTCGGCGCTGATCGTGTCGCCACGTAGCGTCAGCATCGTGTAACTGCGTTCGTCGCCCGCCTTGTCACCACGGACGACGTACTCGCGCTGCTGGATCGTGCTGATGGTGGGGGCGTAGGTCGAGGGTCGGCCGATGCCGAGCTCCTCCAGCTTGCGCACCAGGCTGGCTTCGTTGTAGCGCGAGGGGCGCTGTGTGAAGCGCTCGGTGGCCTGCACCTCGATGCGTTGCAGCTGTTCGCCGACGCTGAGCGGGGGCAGTATGGATGAGTTCTCCTGGCGCTCGTCGCCCTCGTCGGTGTCGGTCTCGCGGTAGAGCTTGAGGAAACCGTCGAACTTGATTACCTCGCCCGTGGCCACAAACTGCTCGCTGCGGCCACTGATGCTGATGGTGGCCGTCGTCTTCTCCATCTCGGCGTCGGCCATCTGGCTGGCGGCCGTGCGCTTCCATATCAGTTCGTAGAGGCGGCACTCCTGCGGCGTGCCGTCGGTCAGCTCCGTGCGGTCCATGTAGGTCGGGCGGATGGCTTCGTGTGCCTCCTGGGCACCCTTGCTGGAGGTGTGGAACTGGCGCGTCTTGACATACTGCTCGCCCATCAGCTCCGTGATGACCTGCCGGCTGGTGCCGAGGGCCAGCTGCGAGAGGTTGACGCTATCGGTACGCATATAGGTGATCAGACCGTTCTCATACAGGTGTTGGGCTACCAGCATCGTCTGCGACACGGGGAAGCCCAGCTTGTGGGCGGCCTCCTGCTGCAGCGTGCTCGTCGTGAACGGCGGTGCCGGCGTGCGGTGTACGGGGCGTGTCTGGATATCGTCGATCGTCAGTGTGGCATCCTGCACGTCGCGGAGGAAGGCCTCGGCCTCGGCGCGCGTAGCAAAACGGTGGTTCAGCTCGGCTCGAATCTGGCTGCCGCCAGCTGCCAGCAAGGCTGTCACTCGGTAGGAGGCCTCGCTCGTGAAGGCTTGCACCTCACGTTCGCGCTCTACGATCAGTCGCACGGCGACGCTCTGCACACGGCCCGCACTGAGGCTCGGTTTCACCTTGCGCCACAAGACGGGCGAGAGCTTGAAACCGACGATGCGGTCGAGCACACGTCGAGCCTGCTGGGCATTCACCAGCGCCATGTCCACCTGGCGGGGATGTTCGATGGCGGCCAGGATGGCAGGCTTCGTGATCTCATGAAACACGATGCGGCGTGTCGTCTCAGGCTTCAGCTTCAGCACCTCCTGCAGGTGCCACGAGATGGCTTCTCCCTCGCGGTCCTCATCGGACGCCAGCCAGACGGTGTCCACCTTCTTGGCGTTCTGCTTGAGCTGGCTGACGACGTGCGCCTTGTCGCTCGGGATCTCATATTCCGGCAAGAAGGTCGACAGGTCGACGCTGAAATCTTTCTTCTTCAGGTCACGGATGTGACCGTAGGACGACATCACTTTATAGTCCTTGCCGAGGAATTTCTCGATGGTTTTAGCCTTGGCAGGGGACTCTACGATAACGAGATTTTTAGGCATATATATCGCTTTGTTTCGATTTTGCGGGCGCAAAACTACATAAAAAAAGCGAACTACACCTTATATATATAAGAAAAAAACATTTTTTAGCCCTTTTCTATACCCGAAAGGCCCTCTTTCGATACTGCACGCAGCGTTATAGCGAGCCAAAAGATGCAAATGACGGCAGCAATACCGGCGTTGGCCTTGCCTCCTAAGAAGCTGATCAGGCTGTCGTCGTTCGGCGCGACGTAGGACATCAGGCAGGCAAAGGAGTTGTTGAAGACGTGGATGAGGACAGGGGCAACGAGTGAGCCTGTCCACCAGTAGGCAAAGCCGAGCACGAGCCCCAAGATGAAGGCGATGGGCATCTGCGCCGGATTCATGTGGATGAGCGAGAAGAGCACGGCGCTGACGCAGATGGGGACGAACCAACCCTGGTCGGAATGGTGGAGCTGAAGGTCGGTCTGTACGCCGCCCCGGAAGAGCAGCTCCTCGGCGATGGGACCCAGCACGGCCACCGTCAGCAGTCCCAGAGGATTATACATAATGGTTTTGAGCATCTCCGCCCCCACCAGGTCGGGAATGTCGGGGAAGAAGGCTTCTTGGAGCAGGTTGACCAAGAACGTTATGGGTATTGCCGTCAGGAGGATCAGCGCGGAACGGCGTCCGACAGCTCCTCGAGTGCCTGACAGGGTGCTCGTCCAGGTAATGCTTCGTGGGCGGAAAAGGAAGAACAGGGCGATGGCCAGTGCGTTAGCAACGAATAATGTAGCCACGATTGCCCATTCCGAGGTCGCTGCCAGTTGACCACCAGCCAGTCGTACCCCGAGCATGACAGCCACTGCTGCCAGTTGGCTGATGATGAAAATGAGGAGGTATATCCACCAAGCTCTTGTCTTAATCATAAGTGAAGAAGTTTTTTTTAATGATGAATGACGAGTGACAAATGACAACTAAGGATTACCTTCAGGAGTGGACGGTAACTATGATTCGTCATTTCGAGCGAAGCGAGATTCGTCATTCATCATTCGTCATTCGTCATTCATCATTCGTCATTTGTCATTCGTAATTTGTCATTTGTCATTCGTCATTCGTCATTCATCATTCGTAATTTGTCATTCGTCATTCATCATTTGTCATTCGTCATTCGTCATTCGTCATTCCGTATGATGCGACGTACAACCTGTTCATCGCGTAGGAGCTGTTCTACCAGCGCCTCCTCGCTGTCGAAACGGCGCTCTTCACGTAGGCGGGCAATAAAAGATATGGTGAGGCGGTGGCCGTACAAGTCGCCGTCGTAGTCCAGCAGATGGGCCTCGACGCTCACGTCGTTGCCGTTGTCCAGCGTTGGCCGGCGGCCGATATTGAGCATTCCTTGCCATTTCGGGCCGTCTTTCTCATCGGCTTCCGTCACTTCTACTGCGTAGGCTCCTTTCGCCGGCAACAGCTTCATCGGCTCGGCGGCTTCGAGGTTGGCCGTAGGGAAACCTAATAGTTGGCCGATAGCGTGACCGTGCACGACGCGCCCAGTCCATGTGTAAGGCCGTCCGAGCAGATGAGCTGCCTGTGCCACGTCGCCTTTTTCAAGAGCGCGACGGATGGCAGAGCTGCTGACGTGTTCGCCTTCGAGCTCATGCGCCAGCACCACGTCGATGCCAATTTCTCGACCATAAGCACAGTAGTCCTCAAAATGCTCGCCCTGGGGACGGCCAAAGTGATGGTCGTAGCCGATCACCAGCGCACCGACCCCCAACTGCCCCTTCAGCACTTCGGCCATGAACTCACGGGCCGTCAGCGACGCCATCTGTCGGTCGAAGGGCAGCACATAGATGTCATCGACGCCCGTGGCCTGCAGCAATTCCATCTTCTCCCCGGCAGAGGTCAGTAGGGACGGAGCACTTTCCGGAGCGAAGACCGAACGCGGATGGCGGTCGAAGGTGATGAGCAGCGAGTGTGCATCGTGCCGTCGTGCCTCATCCTTCACCTGTTGGATGAGGCACTGATGACCGCGATGCACGCCGTCGAAGAAGCCTATGGTGCATACCTTCATATTCTATTAAGTGAAAAGTGAAAGAATGAAAAGTGAAAAATAAGAATAACCTTCAGTTCTTGAATGGATACTTGAATTTTTCATTCTATCACTTTTCACTTTTTATTTTTTTAGACCAAGTGTCCCACGATCTCCTCCCTGTCGCCGGGCAAGAGGTCGATGACGGGAATCTCGATCATCGTGTAGCAGCCGGGCTGCTGACGCATCGAGGCGCGCGCCACATTGACCAGCACCTGGGCCGTCAGCGCCGGGTTGTTGATCTTCATGTTGAACTCGAACAGCTGGTTGTGCGTCATGCCGCTGACACCCTTGCGCACCAGGTTCACGCCGTGCCCGACGTCGTTCAGGTCCTTGACGCAGGACACCTGCTGCACGTGCGTCTCGTCGTTGACGAAGTAGGGGTCGGTGAGCACCGCCTGCTTCACCGTCTCGAAGTCGGCGCCCGGCTCCAGCTCTACGTACACCATACGGCGATGGATGCCTGTGCCCAGCGGGATCGTCACACTCAGCGCATCACGAACGCCGGCGATGGCACGCACCGCCACCGAGTGACCCATCGAGCGGCCCGGACCGAAGTTGGTGTATGTGATACCCTTCGGGGCCAGGCTCTCCATCAGCGTGCGAACCACGCTGTCCGAACCCGGATCCCAGCCGGCTGAGATAATGCTCACCGCACCGCCGGCCTTGGCCGCAGCGTCCAGCGAACGGCGCAGCTCGACAATCTGCGTGTGTATATCAAAGGAGTCCACCGTGTTGATGCCGAGAGCCAGGATGTCCTTGGCGTAAGCCTCGACGCTACGTGTGGGAGTGGCCAGGATAGCGACGTCCACGTCGTCCAGCTCGCGGATGTCCTTGACGACCTTGTAACCTTCCAACTCCTTGGGCAGGTCCTCAGCGCCACGGCGGCGTACAATACCTGCCACTTCCATGTCGGGCGCCTCCAGAAGCGCCTCGAGGGCATACTTACCGATGTTGCCATAACCTACGATGGCTGTGCGAATCTTTTTCATTGTGTGTGTTGTTTTTTTTGTTATTTAATTGTCTGTTTGTCACGTTATCTCGTTATTCCGTTATCTCGTTATTCCGTTATCTCGTTATTCCGTTATCTCGTTATTCCGTTATCTCGTTATTCCGCCATCCCCTCAACCCTCAACCCTCAACCCTCCGCTCGAGCTCTGCTCGCTTCGCTCTGCGAAGAACCCTCAACTCTCAACCCTCAACCCTCAACCCTCAACCCTCAACCCTCAACTTTCAACTCTCCAACTTCTTCCTCGCTGAAAGCCGGGCTGTTGAGGCACGCCAGGTTCTTGTGCAACTGTTCGGGCGAGCTGGCGCCGATGATGACGCTCGTCACGCCCTGATGATGCAGGATCCACGAGAGGGCCATCGATGCCAGCGACTCGCCGCGCTGCTCGGCCACCGCGTTCCATCGCCGAATGCGAGCCAGCGTCTCGGGCGTCAGCACGTCGGCCTTCAGATAGCGAGGGTCGTGCGCCATACGGCTGTCAGCCGGTATACCGTTGAGGTAACGGTCGGTCAGCAGCCCCTGTGCCAGCGGCGAGAAACCGATGAAGCCTACCCCGGCGGCGGTGGCGCTGTCGAGGATGCCCGACGTCTCCACCGCCCTGTCAAACAGGTTTAACCGTCCCTGGTACAGCAGGCATGGCACGTCGTGCGCTCTCAGATAGCTGTAGCCGAACTCGGCAGCCTCCTTGGGCCATCGGCTCAGTCCGACGTACAACGCCTTGCCGCTGCGGACGATGTCCACCAACGCCTGCAGTGTCTCCTCAAGAGGCGTCTCGGGGTCGTAGCGGTGGCAGTAGAACACGTCGACATACTCCAGCCCCAGACGCCGGAGGCTCTGGTCGAGGCTCGCCATGAGGTGCTTGCGCGAGGCCCAGGAACCGTAAGGTCCCTCCCACATATCGTAGGCAGCCTTCGTGGCGATGAACAGCTCGTCGCGGTGCGCGGCGAAGTCATCCTTGAGGAAACGACCCAGGCGCTGCTCGGCCGCGCCAGGCGCAGGACCGTAGTTGTTGGCCAGGTCGAAATGAGTGATGCCGGCGTCGAACGCCGCACGTACGATACTGCGGCTCTGATCCTCGGGCGTCACCGAACCGAAGTTATGCCAGAAGCCCAGCGACAGCGCAGGCAGCAGCACGCCCGAACGGCCACAGCGACGATAGCTCATCACGCCATCATAGCGCGACGGCGAGGCCACGTAACCCCGCTCATAATCTTTCTCTTTCGTCATCGTCATAGACTCTTCGTCTCGTTTTTCGCCCGCAAAGGTATTAAAATGTAGCGCAACAGCCAAATTTTGCACTCTTTTTATGCGCCATCTCCCCCTTTTTACCTATTTCTCGGTATCACCACGTCCCCCTTGCGGACAACCGTCCGCCCTGTGCATCTGACACTCCCGTGAGAATATCTTGACCTATCAATAACGACCTACCTTTCCGTACCATCACAACTATCCCGTTGACAGAACCCACTCACCCAGGTGGCTGAACCCACTCACCCAGTTCACCCAGCTCACCCAGCCAAGTCACCTGGGCAACTCAATAAACGCGCATCCGACATTTCGAGTGATAAAATGCTCCTTTGATTGTTAGCGGACAGCTATACTAACACTTTTTCCTAATTTATCCTACACTCCTACACCTTTTGTACTTTATCTCTTGATTATCTGTAGTCTAAAGGGTGTAGGATGGGGTGTAGGATGGGTGTAGGAGGTGTAGGATAAGGCATGAATATCTAACATATTTAAGGAATATTTACAAAATAGCCCGCCCTTTTTTGACCGTCTGCCGGATGGGTCGGCGCTACTACGCAGAGCGTGCCGGAGCGTCAGGTTCTGAGCCTTTTTTACCTAAGTCTTCCACCTTTGTTACCTATGTCAATCAACCAGTCCCATTAGTGGGACTCACGATTTCCACCAGTGGAACTCACGATTCACATTGGCGGAACTCACGATTTACATTGGCGGAACTCAGGTTTACCACCGGTTGCAATCGGGTTTCCCATTGGCGGGAATTGCGCATATCATCATGAATATCTGGTGGGACACGCAGTTTGATAACGTTAAGCGGTCTGGCAGACGGCCAAAAAGGACGGGTCATTATGTAAAAAATCTTTAAAACGACCATTATTCGACCCTTTATCCTACACCTCCTACACCCATCCTACACCTCATCCTACACCCTTTAGATTACAGATAATCAAGAGGTAAAGCGTAAAAGGTGTAGGAGTGTAGGATAATTTTGGAAAAAGAATAGTATATATCGAATATCATCTTTCCACCACAAAACCATCTTTATGGCCATCGCTGAGTACCTTTATGGTCATTCGTGTGAAGAAGAAGATCTTCGCCCGCCCAACCCTTAAGGCTCTCGCCCCAAACCCTTAAGGCTTCCGCCCCAGACCCTTAAGTCTTCCGTTCCAGACCCATAGGTTTTTCGTCCCAAACCCCTTAGCGACAGGACGTGAAGCATGAAGGTATAGTCGCATCCAACCCCTTATTTGTCACTCTATATCCCTCGCCTGCAGCTACCAAACCCCACCTTTTATCTCCTCCTTACGGTCTTTTAAGAAACTTTAACTTCTTATACGCCACCACGTCAGCATTTTT
>CAMOSA010000120.1 GCA_946624335.1 uncultured Prevotellaceae bacterium | reverse complement strand
CAGCAGCTGTGACCCCTTTGAGTGGAAGGAGCTTCAGTACAGTGAGGAGTTAAAGTAGGGGCGACGGAATATCGTCATTTTTTCCGTCGTACCTACTCGGGTAACCGTCGACTGAGAACAGGGGTGTCGCTCACTTCGTTCATTCCACCCCTGCCTAAATTCCGTCGCCCCTCTGGGGCTTTGTGCCAACTGCTATATCATTACCTTTAATTTTTCTCTTCGCCTCTGGCGACTTCTCCTCTCACTTTTCATTTTTCACTCTCCACTCTCCGCTCGGCTTTGCCGCTTCCCTTTGCGAAGAAATTTTCATGATGGGCGACTTGACAGTGACATCTAGGACGTCAATCGACGTGAATCGGACGTCAATCAATGTCAATCGGACGTCAATCGACGTGAATCGGACGTCAATCTTCATCAATAAAACCCAGATCGGTTTTATGAACAATCTTGGTTAATCGGTTACGATGGAACGCCAGGCGTTTAAAAAAGGCAGAAGCAATTCTTGAATCCATTTTACCTAAAGCTCATTTTTTGTACGGCAAAGGCTAAAATTCGATGACCGGAATGGGCGCTTTCTGTGTCGGCACACTCTCGGCGGGCAGCGCCTGCGTGGCTTTCGCCGCCTGCTTCTCGGCCGCTGTCTTGCGTCGCTGGAAATAGAAGCCGACAAAGAGGTTGAGGCTACCGAAGGTGTTGCTGAAGCGCATCTCCTGGCGGTGGTAGTTGTAGTTGTGAAGGATGCCGGTGAGACCTGCGAACCATCGGCCGTTGTTATAGATGACGCCGGCGCGCCCTGTGAGGTCGAAGCCCAGCGAGCTGCGTTGGCGGAAGATGCCGTAGAGCTTGCTGTGCGCGACGGTGTCGGTCGTCTCGCTCTCATCGAGCAGGATGGCAGTCTTGGTGCTGGCCAGCTGATAGCTGATGGCGGGCTGCAGCGAGAAGCCTAAGCACCAGTTGCGGGCCGGGACCCAGTTGTAGGCATAGCCAACCTGCAGGCTGATATTGGTGTACTTGACGCGCTCGAGTGAGGCGAAGATGCTGCGGTTGTCGACATCGAGGAATAGCTCTTGAGGGAGGGATTTGTAGTTGAACCGCACGTCGTGAAGCGTGAAGTTGGCGCCCAGCTGGAAGCTGCCAGCCGAACGGCGCTGGATGGTGCTCTGCGAGTAGATGGCGCGGTTGGAGAAACGGCGGTTGTTGAAGATCCAATAGAGCTTGAGTCCCGTCACGCTCGCTTGGATGTAGTCGCCGGCGTCAGCTCCCTCGAACCTCTTGGCCTCGTCGCCCAAGCCCTCGATGCGCCGGAAATAGAAGCTTGACCCCGTGCGCCGGTAGAGCAGGTCGACGCCGAGCTTGGAGGTGTAGAAGGAGAAATCGATGTTCGTGCCCTGTTTCTTGGGTCGCTGGCCGAGATGGGCCACGTCGAACGTGTAGCCGAAGAAGAGCCAGCGCCAGCCGAAGTAGGGGCCGATGCGTATGTTGGAGCGCTCGGCAAAGGACAGGCGTTGGGCGTAGTCCTGGGTGCCGACGGTGTAGAACTCGAAGTTGCGCGTGGCCTGGAGCATCGCCGTGAAGTTGTAGGGTATGCGCTCGACGTAGTTGGTGTCGATGTCGTCGAAGGCGTCGATGATGCGTACGATGAAGTTGCCGTAGCGGCGTGCCTTCTCCTTCTGGTTAAGCGTGCTGTCGCGATGGATGTCGCGGATGTCGCGTAGTGGGGGCAGCGTGACCTTGTTGCCTCGCCGCAGGGTGTCTGTGTCTTCGGCTTCGGCGGCGCTGACGGGCATGGCGATGCAGGCTATGGCTGCTGCGATGGCCAGTCGTAGCCAGATGCGGTATGTGCTCAGCCTCCGTCTCACAGCTTGCCTAAGATTTTATCCATCACCCAGTTGACCGATGTGGCGCTGACGCTGTCGAGACGGCAGAGGCTCTTGCCCTGCAGGTGCTCCACGACTTGCTGGATGAGTGGCAGCTGCACATGCGGTGGATTGGGTATCGTGAGTTCTTGTTTGCCAGCTTCGGTGCTGACGATAATCGGGTCGTAGGTGAACACCGAGAAGCGTATCTGCCCGCGGTCGCCGATGATCTGAATGCGGTCGGTGCGTGCCGACTCATGGGCACAGAAGCACCATGTGCCGCTACCTGGCAGCCCGTTGGCAAACTGGAAGCTGGCGCTGACGGTGTCCTCGCTCTCGTAGAGTCCGGCGCGATTGGCGCAGAAGCCGCTGACACGGGTGATGGGGCCGAAGAGTTCTTGCAGAAGGTCCAGCTGGTGGGGTGCCAAATCATAGAAGTAGCCGCCGCCGGCGATGTCGCGCTGCACTCGCCACGGCAGATGGGTGCGATTGTAGTCGAGGTCGCGGGGCGGTACGGCGAAGCGGATCTGCACGCCGACGACCTTGCCGATGGTGCCTTCGTCGATGAGTTGCCTCACCTTCTGGAAATAGGGTAGCAGGCGACGATAGTAGGCGACAAAGCAGGGCACGCCGGTCTCCTTGGCAACGCGGTTCACGCGCAGACATTCCTCGTAGGTCGCGGCCAGAGGCTTCTCGACATACACGGGCTTGCCGCTCTTCATGGCCATGATGGCAAAGGTGACGTGCGACGAGGGCGGAGTGGCGATGTAGACGGCATTCACCTCGGGGTCGGCCAGCAATTGCTGGGCGTCGGTGTACCACCGGCTGATGTGATGGCGTTCGGCGTAGCTGCGTGCACGGTCGGCATTGCGACTCATGACGGCCACGACGCTGGAGCCTGGTATGAGGCTGAAGGCTGGTCCGCTCTTTTTCTCGGTGACCTCGCCACATCCTATGAATCCCCATTTGATTTCTGCGACCTCTGTCATCTGGCTATCTTCTTTATGTAATGGCATTTCGTTTCAGCGACAAAGGTACGCTTTTCTCGGTGAACGGCCAAACAAATGGGCTATTTATTGATATTTGATATTGGACAATTGACAATGGATAACGCCTGACTTTCCAGAATGGCCCCAGGCTATTTATTCTATGGCTAACGTGATTTCGGCCGGTGCGAGCAGGGGCGACGTGAAGCGTATGGTGGCGTTGCGGCCATGGCTGTCGGGGAGCATGGCGGCTGGCGTGAGGGCGGCTCTCGTGATGTAGGCCGTCAGTCGTCCGCCGTGTGCACGGCAGACGCTGGAGGTCTTGTCGCGCAGGTCGCGGATATCACCGTTCTCGAGTCCGAGGAGCCTGAGCTGGCGTGAGGCACGGCAAGCTATGCTGTTGTCAGCCAGTGGTATAACACGTCCTGCTTCGTCGACTACTTCAACCGTGACTTGCACGACATCATCAGCCGACGAGAGCGACGGTTTGTCGGCGGTGGCTCGAAGGGCATAGGGGCGACCGCAGGTGGTGACGGATGCCGTAGCCATGGCAGCAGGCGTCTGTGCCGTGGCGTCGATGGCCTCGCAGCGGAGGGTGCCGGGGGCGTAGTCGATGTCCCAGTAGAGGATGTCGGTGGCTTCATCGCGACGCGGTTGACCGCCGACGGGCTCGTCGTTCAGCAGCAGACGCGCTGACGGCGCGTTGGTGTAGCAGACGACGCGCACTCGCTGTCCCTCGTCGTAGTTCCAGGTCGCCGTGGCATAGGGTGATACCCATTGACGGTTCTCGCGTCCGCGGTAGTTGTGGCTGTCGGGCCGGTCGGCGGGATAGGTGCCGATATAGCACACCGGGTGTTCGGCCCATAGTGCGGCGCGGTAGTGTCCAATGGGCTTGATGCGTCCTGCCAGGTCGAGCAGTCCGGCCTCGGAGCCTCGTGCGGGCCACGGTCCGCTCTCGCCCAGGTAGTCGATGCCGGTCCAGAGGAACTGTCCGAAGATGTGCTCGTTGTCGCGCACAGCTTTCCACGCTGGCAGGTCGTGGCGGTTCTCGCTGCCATAGATGATGCGCTGGGGATAGTGCCGATGGTCTTCGACGTAGCGGCTCTCGGTATAGTTGTAGCCTACGACGTCCACGGCCTCGGGGTATGCTGTCTCGTTGCTCATGACGACTCCTGCGAGTGCTCCTGTGACGGCACGTGTGTCGTCGATCTGTCGTACGACCTTGGTGAGGCGCTGGGCGATGATGCCAATGCGCTCGGCGTTGGGCTGTCCGGCCTTATAGCCTCCGTACATCGGCTGCGTGAAGTCGCTGCCGCCTCGGTCGAGCACGGGATGCGTGTAGGGGTCGTTGGGATAGTCGACCTCATTGCCGATGCTCCACAGGAATATGCTGGGGTGGCAGCGGTCGCGGCGTACCATGTCTGCCACGTCGCGGTCGATCCACTCTTCGAAGTAGTCGTAGGTGCCTTCGAATCCGGGCGTGCCCTTGTTCCAGCCCTTCAGCCACTTGCGCTTGGGAAACTCCCATTCGTCGCTGGCCTCGTCCATGACCAGCATGCCGAGGGTGTCGCAGAGGGCGTAGACGGCCGTGGCGTGTGGGTTGTGGCTCATGCGGATGGCGTTGACGCCGATGCTCTTGAGCGTAGACAGGCGTTGCCGCCATACGGCTGTCGGGACGGCCGTGCCGAGTACGCCTGCGTCATCATGGACGCAGACGCCTTTGACCTTCATCCACTCGCCATTGAGGGCAAAGCCTCGGTCGGGCGAGAAGGTGAAGGTGCGCAGACCCAATGGCGACTCGCTGACGTCCGTCTCGCGACCGTCGATCATGAGGCGGGCCCTGATCTTATATAAATAAGGTGTGGCGACCGACCACAGGTGGGGATTACTGATGGTGATCGTGTGCCGTAGCCCGCCCTTGTGACGGGCCGCCACGTTGCCGTCGGCATCGAGGATCTCCACGAGGGTGGTGGCGTTGGCGCTCTTCTTGGCTTCGTCGTTGAGGGTCAGGGTCACGTCGACGACGGCCTTCTTGCGGCTGAGCGACTTCACGCTCCACGCCGTGCCCCAAGGCTCGAAATGCGTGTGTGCGGCGGTGATGAGCCAGACGGGGCGGTTGATGCCCGAGCCGGTGTACCATCGTGCATCGTTCTCGCGTGAATGGTCGACACGTACGCTGACGATATTCTCAGCCTGACCGGCGGCGCTCAGATAGGGCGTAACGTCGTAGAGCTGCGGCGCATAGCCGCTGGGTCTATAGCCAACCTTGTGGCCGTTGACATAGACGGTGGCACGGTTGTAGATGCCTTCGAAATAGATGTAGGTGCGCTCGCTGCGGGGGGGGGCGAAGTGACAGCGATACCATGCTATGCCGCCGTGGAGGTATCCTTGGCAAGAACCTGCGTCGGGCGACATGGGCAGCGTGCAGCTCCAGTCGTGTGGCAGGCTGACGTGCTGCCATCGGCTGTCATCGTAGGCCGGAAGGGCGGCGGCAGAGTCGTCGTCGAGGACGAAGCGCCATCCGTCGTTCATCGGACGGGCGGTGCCGAAACCGGCCTGTGCCCAAGCGGTGATGGCGGTCATCGCCAGGGCGACAGCCAGCGTGAGTCGTGTCTGTGTCTGTCTCATCATTGTATGATCTGTTTTGCTGATGTGTGTGTCTTGCTATGCCAGTGCGGCCAGGTATTTCTCGGCCTCGATGGCAGCCTTTGCTCCGCTGCCGGCTGCGACGACGGCCTGGCGGTAGTGGGGGTCGGCGACGTCGCCTGCGGCATAGACGCCGGGGATGCCGGTGCGTGGTGAGGCACCCTCGGTGAGGATATAGCCTGTCTCGTCGGTCTTCACCCAGGGGCGGAAGATGTCGCTGTTGGGCTTGTGGCCGATGGCGAGGAAGAAGCCGTCGATGGCAATATCGTAGCGTCGCTCGTCGGCCTCGCCTTTGCGGTAGACGACATGTGCGCCCTCGACGCCATTGTCGCCGAACAGGCCCAGCGTGTTGTGCTCAAACAGCACCTCGATCTTGGGGTTGTTGAGGACACGCTCCTGCATGATCTGTGTGGCGCGGAGATAGGGCTTACGCACGATCAGGTAGACCTTCGAGGCGAGTCCGGCGAGGTAGGATGCCTCCTCGCAGGCGGTATCGCCTCCTCCGACGACGGCCACGGTCTTCTTGCGGTAGAAGAAGCCGTCGCAGGTGGCACATGCCGAGACGCCCTGACCGCGGTATTTCTCTTCGTCGGACAGGCCGAGATACTTGGCGCTGGCGCCGGTGCAGATGATCAGGCTGTCGGCTGTCACCTCGCTATCGTCGTCGAACCATACGTGGTAGTGAGCTGCTGAGAGATCGGTCTTCACGGCCATGGAGGGGCGTATGATGCAGCCGAAGCGCTCGGCCTGGGCGCGCAGGTTGTCCATGAGCTCGTTGGCGTCGATGCCTTCGGGGAAGCCGGGGAAGTTCTCTACCTCGGTCGTCGTGGTGAGCTGGCCTCCTGGCTGAAGACCTTCATAGAGTACGGGTGTAAGGCCGGCACGTCCGGCGTAGATGGCAGCGGTGTAGCCTGCAGGCCCGCTGCCGAGGATGAGTAGCTTGATATGTTCCATTCGTGTGATGTTGTTACGTTTTATATGTTTTCTTTAGGTGCGTGTGACGCAGCTATCTGAGGTCGATGATTTCGACGCCGGGATAGTCCTTCTCGGGGAAGGTGAAGGTGGCGGCGGGGTGGGAGAGTCCGTTCTGGAACGAGAGGATGGACAGGCGCATCCAGTCGTCGCCCTTCTTGGCGCGGATACACATCGGGTCGTAGTTGGCCTTGTCGACATCGACGATGATGTATGAGAAGGCGGCCTTGGCGTTCTTGGCCACGAGATAGATGACGTAGGTGGGCCGTCCGCGCAGCGTGGATTCCTTGACGGTGAAGCGGTAGCCTTTCTTGTATATGCCAACGAGGGCTACGGGGTTGATGGCCGTCTGTTCTTCCTCTGAGGGTGAGCTGACGTTGACTTCGTTGCTGCCCTTCATCATGCTCCATTCCGTGGTGCCGTCGTACCATGTGATGAGCTCGTCGGTCGTCATCTTGAACTTACGGCCGCTGATGAGCATCGAGCCTGACGTGTTGCCTTGTGGCGTCGTGCCGTTGTACTGTGTGGCCTTGAAACGGGCGCTGACGTCGCCCGACTTGGTCATTCGGGCAGCCGTGGCGTCGAGGATCTTGCGCGCGTTCTGTGCCATGGCTGTCATGGTGAGCGCACAAAGGAAGGTGAGTGAAAGGATGAGTCTGCGTGTCATTGCTTGAAGAATTTAAAGAAGAAATAGACGGCTGCCCACTCGCGTTTCACGCCTCTGGCATTGCCGATGCAGGCGTTGCTGGCGTTGCGCACGGTGCCGTCGTTCTCAACCTTGCCGATGTATGCGTTGCTGGCGTTGCGCACGGTGCCGTCGCTCTCGACCTTGCCGGCGTATGAGTTGTTGGCGTTGCGTACGGTGCCGTCGCTCTCGATCTTGCCGACGTAGGCGTTGCTGGCGTTACGCAGTGTGCCGTTGCTTTCGATCTTCCCGACGTATGAGTTGCTGGCATTGCGCA
>CAMOSA010000119.1 GCA_946624335.1 uncultured Prevotellaceae bacterium | reverse complement strand
GGCGACGCTGGCGGTGACACTGGCCATCTTCAGCAGCACGGCGGCCATGGGACAATCAGCCTCACAGCCCCAACCATCAGAACAAGAGAGCCATGGCGCTGCCGGGCAGCCGACACTGCTGCGTCAGGTTGTCGGCGAGAGTGCTCCCGACTGGATGAAGGATATCTCCGACCGCATACAGCTGCACGGCTATGCACAAGGAGGCTACAATCTCACCCGCGCTGGCGGTAACACCACAAACACTTTTGAGCTAAAACGCGTACTCTTCTGGGCCAATGCCCGCATCACCGACCGCTGGTCGTTTCTCTTCATGCACGACTTCTCGAGTGTCGTACAGGAGTTCTACACAGACTATCGCATCACACGGAACAAAGCCCTCACCGTTCGCTTAGGGCAGTTCAAGAATGGTCTCTCACTCGAGAATCCCCTTTCCCCCACAGCGATGGAAGCCATCGACGTCTACTCCGAGGCGGTTACCTTCCTGACAGGTTGCGGCAGCGACCCCCTCATGGGCGTGCAGTATGGTCGTGACCTGGGACTTGCCCTCTTCGGCGAGACCAACAACGGCAAGCTGCGCTATGAGGTGCAGGTCATGAACGGACAAGGCATCAATCGCAAAGACGGCAACAACACGAAGGACTTTATCGGACGCCTTGAGTTGCGCCCGCTGAAGGGACTGAATATCGTTGCCACGGGACAGCTGGGCCGTGGACATAACGTCCTGACAGACGGCAGAACATCGGTCTACAACCCAGACATCAAGAATGGTCAGAACTACAAGCGCAACCGCTGGACGGTCGGCGCCGAATATAAATCCCCTCACTTCAACGTTCACGGCGAGTATCTCGAAGGCTACGACGGTGATGCTACAAGCCGTGGTGCTTACATCACGGGTTCCGTGCCGCTGGGAACGCCCAAGGTAGAGTTCGTAGGCAGCTACGATTTCTTCAACTTCAACACCGATCTGGGGCTGGATCAGCACAAGGCTATCGCCGGCTTGCAGTACTGGTTCTACAAGAAATGCCGACTCCAGCTGCAGTATGTCTACAAGAGCGCTTACGTCGCCGGCGGACAGTTTGTACACGACGACAGCCACGCCCTCATGTGTCAACTGCAGGTGAGGTTCAATTGACATCCTCGTCTCGCTACCCTCAATCATAATAACTATTCCCTTCAACAATAAAATTACCCTCAACTCCCCGTTGCCTCACAGCTACATTTGCTATCCTTATGAGAAGGGAAGCGGGGATTGGGTCCTCAAACAATGTTTATCAAAGTTCTCCTGACCATCATCTTTCTGGCCGTGATGGTAGGCGTGGGTATCTATTCCCGCAAGCAGGCCAGCTCCGTCGACGGTTTCGTGCTCGGCGGCCGTTCTGTAGGTCCTTGGCTGACCGCTTTCGCCTACGGCACCTCCTATTTCTCTGCTGTCGTCTTTGTCGGTTATGCCGGTCAGTTCGGTTGGAAGTACGGCCTGTCGTCGACGTGGATCGGCGTGGGCAACGCCGTCATCGGTTCGCTGCTGGCGTGGCTCCTCTTGGGCCGTCGCACCAAGCTCATGACGCAGCACATCGAGAGCCGCACGATGCCCGATTTCTTCGGCACACGCTTTGGCAGTCAGAGCCTTCGCGTCGTGGCATCCATCATTGCCTTCGTGTTCCTGATCCCTTACACCGCCGGTGTCTACAAGGGTATCTCCACGCTCTTTGAGATGGGCTTTGGCATCCCCTACGAATACTGCGTCATCGGCATGGCGGCCTTCACCGCTGTCTATGTCATCTTCGGCGGTTACAAAGCCACGGCGATGAACGACTTCATCCAGGGCATCATCATGCTCTTCGGCATCATCGCCGTCATCGCTGCCGTCATCGCTGCTCAGGGAGGCCTGGGCACAGCAGTCAGCAAGCTGGCCACCATCCCCGCCGACGGTTCGACCGTTGTTCCCGGTCCCTTTGCATCGTGGTTCGGTCCTGATCCATGGGGCCTGTTGGGTGTCGTCATCCTGACCTCTCTCGGCACGATGGGTCTGCCGCAGATGGTGGGTAAGTTCTACAGCATCACCGACGAGAGCGCCATCCGCCGTGGCACCATCATCTCGACGATCTTCGCCTTTATCGTGGCCGGTGGCTGCTACTTCCTCGGCGGTTTCGGCCGTTTGTATGACCCTGTGATTGGCGAGAACGGCAAGATCGCCTTCGACAGCATCGTGCCGTCTATGCTGGTGACGCTGCCCGACGTGCTCATAGCCCTCGTCGTCCTGCTCGTCCTCTCTGCCTCGATGTCCACGCTGGCCTCCCTCGTGCTGACCAGTTCCAGCACGATGACGCTTGACCTCATCTATCGCGACAAGAAGTCGCTGCCGGGCGAGGTCGAGGAAGGCTCCATCGACGATGTCGTCTCCGAGAAGGTGGAGCGCCGTAAGGTCGTCGTCATGCGTGTCCTCATTGTCTTCTTCATCGTCATCTCGCTGATGATAGCCCTCAATCCGCCCACATTCATCGCTCAGCTCATGGGCATTTCGTGGGGCGCTCTGGCCGGTGCTTTCCTGGCTCCCTTCATGCTGGGTCTCTACTGGCGTGGCGTAACGCCTGCCGCCGTCTGGTCCTGCTTCGTCTGGGGTGTCGGCCTGACGGTCGTCAATATGTTGATGGGCAATCCTATCAATCCCATCAACTGCGGTGCCATCGCCATGCTTGGCGGTTTCCCCATCGTGTGGCTCGTGAGCCTCGTGACACCAGAGCTACCAGCTTCAGATGTCGATCGTATGTTCGCGTGCTATCGTAAGTAAAGTCAGGTCGCTGCCATAAACCTCTTCTCTCATTATTCTGTGAGAAGAATACTGAATGCCGTCCCTTCATCTCAGCCGAAGGGACGGCTTTCTCATTAAATATCGCATGGACGTCTACCCGCTACCGAACACATCATTGATTACATATAGCTGCGAGAAATGGCTACATGCTCGGTCGAAAATTGTTATCAACCATCCACTGAGCGTAGACGCCATGGCGTCGTAGCTGCTTGTGCAACCGATGAGGTGCACAAGGGTGCGTAGCACCTTTTAAGAACAAGGGCACAGCACCATTTATGGTTAGTTTGATGGATCATTTCGGGTCATAAAAGGTTAGCGAGTGCCAGCGAAGCACTGCATACAAATTATTTTTTCCGGATTCATCCTACACTCCTACACCTTTTGCACTTCATTGCTTGATTATCTGTAAACTACGAGGTGTAGGATGGGGTGTAGAATGGGGCGTAGAATGGGGCGTAGAATGGGTGTAGGATAGGGTGTAGGATGGGGTTTAGGAGGTGTAGGATAAGGGCCGATTTAACGGTCTTTCACAGGATCGCCCGCCCTTTTACTCCCTCACCCTTGTTCCGAAAGACAAGTGTCAACATCAAATTGCAATAGCGCTAACTCGAGTCAACGAAGATTAAAACTTAGTATTAAACCTGTCAACACTTATCATCAATAAAGCAAAAGGTAGTCAACTAAAATCGTTAAGCTACAGTCTTCAACCTTTGTTACCTAAGTCAATCAGCGAGTCCCACTAATGGGACTCACAATTCCCACTAGTGGGACTCTCAATTCCCATCAATGGGACTCGGATATTTCATCATGAATATTTGGATCAATAGCTCATTTTGCAGGGTGCAACCCCGTTCAAATACCGATTCTCACAAGAGTTTCGAGAGTTTCAAACGTCGATTTATGCCCTGAAACGTTTGAATCTCTCAAAACATCTGATGGTATCGGCATTTGAGGGAGGTTTCATCCAGCAAAATGAGCTATAGGTCTAAATTCCACGTCCTTTTGGCGCTTTGTGCCAACTGCTATGTTATGCCCTTTTTTATCCGCCCATCGAACCACGGGCCCCGGCCGACATTCACAGGCTCGTCGGCCGACACGATAGACAGCCGAGCGGGCCCCGGCCGACACACATAGGCTCGCAGCGCGGAGGACATAGGCTCGCAGGGCGACACACATGGGCGTGCGGGGCGACTTATGAACTACGTTAAATGAAAAGCCCCGCTGTAGGTTGGCGGGGCTTTACGTATAAGGATGATGGTGCTTACTTCTTGAGGGGTCACCTGATGAACAGGATTTCACGATATTTGGGCAGTGGCCATAGCTCGTCGTCGACGATGAGCTCCAGCTTGTCGACATGATAGCGGATCTGCTCGATGAGCGGTGCCACGGTGTCGTGATAGGCGATGGCTTTCTCGCGTTCGTCGTGCAGGCGGTTGGCGACGCGACGTGCTTCGATGAGGTCGGAAGTGCGTGCCGTGATGAAGTTGGTGTGCTCGGCAATCTCCTTGATGAGCGACAGGTTGTTCTCGGACAGCTGACTGGATGTGTCGGCAGGGAATACTTCGCGCATCCGGTGGACATTCTCGAGCAGGACGCTCTGGTATCGTGTGGCGACGGGTATGATGTGGTTCATGCATAGGTCGCCGAAGATGCGGGCCTCAATCTGTATTTTCTTCGTGTAGGTCTCCCATTTGATCTCGTTGCGTGCCTTGAGCTCGGAGCGTGTGAAGACGTTCGTCTTGGCAAACATCTCGACGCTGTCTTTATCGAGATAGCGGTCGATGACGAGGGGCACTGAGGCTTCCACGTCGAGGCCTCGCCGGGCGGCTTCCTCTTTCCATTCGTCGCTGTAGCCGTTGCCTTCGAAATGGATGGGCTTGCAGGCCTTGATGTCCTCGCGCACGACAGCCAGCACGGCTTTCATCGTCTCCTCGCCTTTGGCGATGCGCTCATCGACGCGCTGCTTGAAGTCAATCAGGGCTTCGGCGACAGCTGCATTGAGGGCAATCATGGCGCTGGCGCAGTTGGCCTCGCTGCCGACGGCACGAAACTCGAAGCGATTACCGGTGAAGGCAAAGGGCGACGTGCGGTTGCGGTCGGTATTGTCGATGAGCAGTTCGGGTATTTGCGGTATGCCGAGGCTGAGGGCATGCTTGTCGCCCAGTGCCTCTTCGATGGGGCTGTCCTGTTCGAGGTGCTCGAGGGCTTCCGTGAGCTGCTTGCCGAGGAAGCTTGAGATGATGGCGGGAGGTGCCTCGTTGGCTCCGAGGCGGTGGGCGTTGGTGGCGCTTACGATGCTTGCCTTGAGCAGTCCGTTGTGGCGCCAAACGGCCATCAGGGTCTCGACGATGAAGGTGATGAACCGCAGGTTGTCGACGGGTGTCTTGCCCGGCGCGTGCAGTAAGACTCCCGTGTCGGTCGAGAGGCTCCAGTTGTTGTGCTTGCCGGAGCCGTTGACGCCGGCGAAGGGCTTCTCGTGGAGCAACACGCGGAAGCCGTGCTTACGGGCCACTTTCTTCATCAGTGACATCAACAGCATATTATGGTCGACGGCCAGGTTGGTCTCCTCGAAGATGGGCGCGAGCTCAAACTGGTTGGGCGCGACCTCGTTGTGGCGCGTCTTGCAGGGTATACCGAGGCTGAGGGCTTGTATCTCAAGGTCCTTCATGAAGGCGGCCACACGCTCAGGGATGGAACCGAAGTAGTGGTCGTCCATCTGCTGGTTCTTGGCGCTGTCATGTCCCATGAGCGTGCGCCCGGTCATCAGCAAGTCGGGGCGTGCGGCGTAAAGGCCTTCGTCGACGAGGAAATACTCCTGCTCCCATCCGAGGTTGGAAACGACTTTCTTCACGTCGGGGTAGAAGTAGTGGCACACGTCGGTGGCAGCCTTGTTGACAGCGTGGAGGGCTTTCTTCAGCGGAGCCTTGAAGTCGAGGGCCTCGCCGGTATAGGCGATGAACACGGTGGGTATCATCAGCGTGTCGCCCATCACGAAGACGGGGCTTGAGGGGTCCCATGCGCTGTAGCCGCGTGCCTCGAAGGTGGATCGTATGCCGCCACTGGGGAAGCTGGAGGCATCGGGCTCCTGCTGTACGAGCTGCTTGCCCGTGAATTCCTCGATCATCCCTCCTTTGCCGTCGTGCTCGACGAAGCCGTCGTGCTTCTCTGCCGTGCCTTCGGTGAGTGGCTGGAACCAGTGAGTGATATGTGTTGCCCCTAAGTGCATCGCCCATCGCTTCATGCTGGCGGCGACGACGTCAGCCGTCGCCAGGTCGAGCGTAGCGCCGTTGTCGATGACGTCGACCATCTTGTCATACACCTCGGGCGGCAGGAATGACTTCATCTTGGCGCGGTTGAAGACGTATTTGGCAAAGAACTCCGACGGGCGTTCCGCTGGGGTCTTTACTTCGACGGGATGCTTCTTGAACGCCTCGCCGACGACTTGGAATCTTAGCTGTGATGACATATTATATTGTAGTGATTATCAAGACCCCCGGGTCTGTTGGTCTGTCTCTTTACCTGATGCCTCTTGCGTTGAGCGCTTTTTGATAGCGTCGTGCGTTGGCTTGGTGTTCGGCGTAGGTGACGGCGAAATTGTGTGTGCCGCTGAAGTCCTCTTTGGCGCACATATAGATATAGTCGTGTGTCTCGTGGCGGAGCACAGCGTCGATGCCGGCTACCGACGGGATTCGGATGGGACCGGGGGGTAGTCCCGTGTGAAGGTACGTATTGTAGGGACTTTCGGTGTGCAGGTGTGTGTTGAGGATGCGGCGTAGGGTAGGATTACCGGTGGCGAACTTTACTGTAGGGTCTGCCTGTAGTGGAATCCCTTGGCTGAGTCGATTGAGATACAGTCCGGCCACGCGTGGCTTCTCAGCGTTGTCGGCCGTCTCCTCGTCGACGATGCTGGCGAGCGTGACGACCTCCTCATGGGTCATGTGCAGCTCCTTGGCCAATGTCTCGCGGTCGTCCTTCTGCCAGAACGACTCATTCTCCCGCTTCATCCGTTGCATGAAGGACTCGAGGGAGATGTCCCAGTATAATTCGTAAGTGTTAGGGATGAAAAGGGCGGGCAGGGTCTGGACGGTATAGCCATAGCTGGCGGCGAAGGCGCTGTCGGCAAATGAGCCTTCCACCTCTACGGAGTCCATCATCAGCTTATGGCTGAGGAAACCGGCCAGGCGATCGAGCGTGCGCACCGAGGGTATGGTCAACCGTATGGGCGTCTGTTGTCCGTTGCGTATGCGCCGAACGACGCTGAGCATCCCGTCGCCGGGCTCGATGGCATAACGACCAGTTCGGGGCGTAAATCCGATGACTGCCCGTGCTATGTGCCATCCGCTGAGTGTGCGGGCGTGGGCGGTCTCACGCAGCTGACTGAGGATGTTCTCCTCGCTGTCGTCGGGCCGGACATAGATGTAGGCTGTCTCGTCAATATCGAAAGGTGAGGATATGAGGCTGCGCCAGGCCGCGAAGCAGGCAAAGGCTGCCACGACGGCGATGGCTGCGAGGCACAAAAGGAGGATACGCTTCAGCGTGGGCTTCATCATTGTGCTTTGTTGCTTAATGAAAAAAACGCAGACACTCACGGTAAGCATCTGCGGTTTGTTCAACGTTGGAGCCGACACGGGGACTCGAACCCCGGACCCACGCATTACGAATGCGTTGCTCTACCAACTGAGCCAT
>CAMOSA010000118.1 GCA_946624335.1 uncultured Prevotellaceae bacterium | reverse complement strand
GGCGCGGAGCTCTATGAGCTCCTGAATCTTTTCTGTTTGTTTGCTCATTGCAAAAGGGTTTATTGAATAAGTTGTTTCTAATATTACTATTGATTTGTAAATCAACGAGGTCTGCACAGCCATTGGGCCACGAAGACCATCGCAGGAACGCCGCTTCGGGCGTTTTTCGCGGCAAAGTTAATCATAAAATAATGAATATGAAACGATATTAGCTTTTTTTTCTTCGCTGGCGGTGTTTTTTTGTCCTTCTCGCTATCTCTGTATCGCAAAACTCAGTCCATAGCTTGGGATGCAGGGTACATGGGCTGCCTGCCCTTCCCCTTGACGACGATTCACGTGAAAGCTCAGAAAGGATAGCCGACGGCGATGTGAAAGCCAAGGGAGTCCCAGAAACGGCGCATATTATAGTATGGCCTGCGTCCGGAACTGGTGCGGCGGCCAGTATCATAAGGCGCATGAAGGCCGACACCGATATCAAAACGGAGAACGAGGAAATCCAGATCGTAGCGGAAGCCAGCCCCCGTGCCAAGAGCTATGTCTTCGCCTAAGTGGCGGACATCTATTGCGCCGCCCGGGCGGGCCTCGTCAGGGCGCATGAGCCAGACATTACCGGCATCGAGGAACACAGCGCCCTCGAGACTGCCGACAAGCGGGAAACGGTACTCAACGTTGGCCTCAAACTTGAGATTGCCGACCTGATCGACATAGCTCCACGAGGAATTGGAGGGATGATAGCGACCTGGACCTATCGAGCGCACTGCAAAGGCACGTATACTGTTAGCGCCGCCGACATTAAACAGGTCGGCGTATGGAGCCATCGTGCTGTTTCCATAGCTCCACACGGCGCCGAGGAAAACGCGTGCAGCAACGGTCGAGCGGTAGGTCACAGGGAACGTTTCACGCCACTCGCCAGTGAGCCGGACAAACTGTGCGAAAGGTACGCCGAGCAGATGCTTGTCGGTCTCGCCAGCGTTGCGACCGGCCAAAGCGTATAGGCCATTGGTGATATTGCCAGCCTGTTTAACAGTAGCTATGAACGAGCGCTGGTGTTTGCTCTCACGCCATCGGCGGTTATAAGTCATTGCATAGGCCATGGACGGCACAAGCTGGTTGCGCATAGAGACATAGAGCGCCTGGTTGGCGTTGATAATGGAATCGAAACGCTCAGAACGGCGGGCCAGCATGGTATAATCGAGGCGCAGGGGCGTCAGCTCATGGCGCACACGTCGCGAACGCCGATAGGTGTAGGCGATGCGACCACCGAAGTTGACCATCTGGAAATAGTCTGAACGGTTCATCCAGTCGACCTCGAGACGATAATTGGTAGAGCCTTCGGCACGGCGATTCAATTTGCTGGCCAGGCCGAAGAAGCGTATGCGAGGATAGGTGAGCGTCGTCGACGCACCGAGCTCGAAGGAGTTGAGCAACTTACGGTCGCGATTGCCCTCAGTGACCGAAGAGCCCGTCTGCCATTCGTAACTGCCATGAACCTTGAAATTAACGGTCTCGGCACCGCGGAGGGCATTGCGCTTGGTCATGCCCCAAGCCACACCGGGGCCCAACAGGCCATTGCTTTTGTTGGTCACCTTTGCCTCGAACTCGCTGTCCCACGGTTTGTCGAGTATAGCAAAGATGTTCACGTCGAGCGTATCACAGCTGGCCGAAGTGTCACGCGGCGTATAATTCATTTGAATGTTTGAGAATACGCCCATGCCGGAGAGTTTGTTCTGGATAAGCTCATGCAAGCGCTGCCGGTAGAGCGACCCTTTTTCGTAGAAGAGGTAGTGGCGTATGGCTCCGAAGCGGATCGGCGGCTTCTCTGTGGCTCCTCCCCATCGAAGGTTAAAGGCCCGATAGCCGAGGCTGTCGGTGATAGTACGCGCGCCATGAGGCAGCACCGTGATTTGCGTCCGACCAATATAAAAACGGTTGTCGGCTTGCGCCGGCATTTCAGGGTCGGGGCGCACCTGCAGGTGAACGGTGTTGGGCGTCTGGAGGGTATCAGCACGGAATTGGATGAACTCGGGGCGATAGAAATAGAAACCATTATTGCGGAAGAGTTCGCTCAGGCGCGTTCGTTCGCCATCCAGATTGGGCGCACTGAAGGGGTCGCCTGTGTGAATGAGCGATTGCGAGACGCTGGCACGGATCAGGCTGTCTGTGACTGCACCGAAGCGCTGATATTCAATAGTCCCGAGGCGGAAGAGCGGTCCAGGGTAAACGCTGTAGGCAATCTTCGCCTTGCGATTCTCCTTGCCATAGGGAAAGACCTCGTAATCTGCCGAGCCGTGGAAAAAGCCATAGGCACGCAACGTCTGCCGAGCGACCTGTGTGCGCAGACGGGGATTGGCCATACTGATGGTACGGGGCTGGGCAGCAAAGCTGTTGAACAGCCAGCGGCCGACAGCCGATGTGGACCCTTCGAATCGGTTGTAGAACCAGAGGCCGAAAGAGAAGGGCCAGCGCACCGACGAGCTGCCGAAGAGACTACCATTGGGGGCATAGGCCAGCGCGGCATCGACCTCTGCACGTACGGCGGCCGTGGCGCTGTCGACGAGGGCTATCTCATGTCGCAGAGAATCGCGCTGCGAAGGCGTAAAGAGGCTGTCTGCCGCATGAAGGCGTTGCAGCTTTGTGCGCGCATCGACGTTGCCCGAGAGGATATCCTCGATGGTCATGTAGGCTTTGGCGACAGCCGTGATGACGCCTGTGCTGTCGCGCCGAGCCTGCCGCCGTGCCTTGGGGTCGCTGGCCTTGTGACCATAGGCTATTTCCGAGATGCCCGTGTACAGCACCTCATCCTCGGGCAAGCGCGCCGTGGTGGAGCAGGCAACCATCATCGCAGTCACGGCGATGATGATGATATGATGAATGATATATGTTGTACCTCTCATTGCCTTATTCTTTCTTTTTGAACAAGAAAAGCTCACCGAGCTTATTGGTCTTGCGGCGCAGCACGAGTCCTGCGCCCATCTCGGTTACTTCGCCGTCAAGCATCGACTCGTAGTTTTTGTCATAGAAGAGGTTGACATAGCGCGTAGCACTCTTATCGAGGCGGTACTCGATGCTCACGTTGTCGATGAGCGACTGCCCAGTGTTCTGTGCGTCCTCTCCCGTGCTGACCTTACCGCCCACGATGATGCTGATGCGGTTGCCCCAGAAACGTTTGGCGAAGCGGAAGCTGTAGTCTGTCGTCGTACCGCCCGTGGCACCCGTTCCCTGCTCCATCCCCAGCGAGAGGTCAACGCTCTTCAGCGCTTTGCTGGTGATGTTTGAGATCTGTCCTTGCAGGAAGGCGTTGAGGGCGTTCTGCCCCGTAACACCTCCGCTGGTATTGCTGCCGGCATCGTTGACGTACATGCCGGTGGCCAGCATCGTCACAGCGAGCCGACCGCGCTGCTCAGCACTCATGGTGTTGAGGTCATTCTGTATAGCCATGTCCTCCGGCGCCTCAAGCGTGAACTCCAGGCCCATGTCTTCGAGTGTCTGCGACACGTTGAGTCCGACATCGAAGCTGACGCTGCGTGGATGGTCGTTCTCTGTGACCGTAGTACGTACGCGTTCGGTAGCACTCAGGTTGAGCGTCGGATTCATAATCGGTCCTCGGAACTCAACGTAGCTGCCGCTCTTTATGCGAAACTCTTTGAGGGGTATAACCATCATCGTATACTTCAGCGTGCCGCTGTTGACGGTATAGCGCCCGTTAAGCTGTAGGTCTTTCTCGGGCGAATAGCTCATCATCAGATCGCCGCCGCCCTCGAGGTCGACATAGCTCGAAGCATCAGGGCTCAGCAGACAGTGGAGCAGCGCCGCATCGTCGATCTCAATGCTCATCGTGACGTTCAGGTGCTGCGGCTTAGCACGCTGCTCTGTAGAGACATAAGTGGAATCCGTGAAGTCGACGAACTCGACGAGACCTTCCAGCTGGTCCTCGACCGTCAGCGGCGAATCGGCCAGGACATAGGTCAGGTCGGTGTTTCCCAACACGTTGAGGCGTCCCATCACGCGCAAATTGTCCAACGTGCCACGCAGGTTGGCGCTGAAGTCGACAAAGGCTTTGCCGTAAGCCAGCGCCTTTGACGTTTTCTTGGCATTAATGAGTTCAAAGTTCTTGGCAGACATCTTGGCATCGACAGCGATACGGTCGAGATTGGCAAAGGTGACTGTCCCGTCGAGCACGAAGGGATTAGCGCCTGTAGAATAGACACTGAGGGCGTTCAGGCGCAACTCACTGTCGACCACCGCCAGCGTATTGTCGGCAAAGCGCAGGTCGAGGCTATAAGGTACAGAGACGCACTTGAGGCCGACCGTGCTGATCTCGCCATTGACGAGGGGCTGGACGGTCGTGCCGCCAACGTGCAAGTTACCTACGGCTACACCCTCAAGCTGTGCCAAGCCATCGGGGAAGAATCCGTTCATCAACGAGAAAGGCAGACGATCGAGCGTCGCGTCGATATCTAACAAGCCCTGCCCAGCCTTCGGGGTATAAGTTCCAGAGAACGAGGCCACGGGCATCCCCGTCTGCAGCAGGTTGCCATCGATGAACTGGCTGCCATCGGCATTAGGCAGATAGACCGCCTGCACGCCAATCTGCCCCAGGCGGGCACCGTCGTAGACGAGATCGTCGACGTTCACGTCGGCCGCCACGCTCACGTGCTCACTCGTCTGTATGAGATGGGCATCGCCATGGAGATAGCCCGCCAGTCGGGGCGCGTAGGGGATAACAGTCGTCAGCTCACCCAAGTTCAGCCGATTGATGCTCACCGTGAGGTCCTGCAACGCCTCGTCGTTGGGCGAAGAATAAAGATGGAGACCAGTGCCGTCATCGGCCAGCAAATCAACATCGGCTTCGACGCGGTTACCCTTACCGAGCATGACGAAGTTGTCGGCGTTGAGACGGAAGGTGCGATAGGCAATCATCGGATTGAGCGGATCAAGACGCACGAGGAACCCATCGTCGGTCATCTCAGCCCTCATGCCCAGGTCGACGCCCTTCTTGCCACGGTCATCGTAATATAATAGGTTCGCGCCCGCGAGGCCTTCGCTGTTCAGATAGGCGTTCAGTCGCGCATCGAACGTGAAATGGGGATTGCGACGATTATTACGTACACGAGCGTCAAGCCGCACGTCAGCAGAGTCCTGGTAGCAGTGCAGAGCTATCGTGTCCAACAGTATAGCGCCCGTGTTCAAGGCCATAATACGTCCGCCGCCATTGATGCCGGTGGCGGGGTCAAGGCGCAGGCCGACGCGCATGGAACCATAGTCGTAGCCCATCGAGGCAGCGATATCGTGCAGCGGGTTTTCGGTGCCAGAGCTCATCCGCAGGTCGATCTGAGGCAGATGGCGTGTCAAGTCCTGCAGGTTGATGCGACGGTTGTCAAGCTGGCGTCCGAACTCGTCGGCGAGGCGGGAGAACTGAGTGAGCAGGCGGTCGTAGCCCGTGTGACCACGCAACGTCAGTTCCAAGTCGCCGCTGGTGACATGAGCATAGGTGGTGTCGCGACGCAGCAGCGCAGACAGCGTGACGTCCTCGGGCCTGAAGAGCGTGTCGCCCGGCATCAGCTGGATATCAGTGATCGTGCCTTCCAGGCGATGGTTATGCCCCAGGTCGGTGTGTCCGTCGACGTGCAGACGCATGGCAGTGCTGAGGGGGTGATCGACAAGCCCTAAGCCATGGAGGTCGGCACGCGTGACGTCAGCTGCAAAAGTCAGGTCGGTGATGCGGTCGAGATGGGCACTGACATCGGCGGCCATGGCCAGCAAAGGACTGTCGGCCTCGACATGAGCACGACCTTGGCCGCGGGCCACATGAGCCGTGAGCGAAGTACCGCTCAGGTTCAGGCGGTCATAGCTCAAGGCCTGCACCGCGATGCTGGCGTCGAGACGCGTAGCATCGTCAAACAAGTCGGTGCCACAGCCCTTGACCTTAGCCTTAGCCGTCAGCGGACTCGTCGACAGGTCGGGAACAAAATGGCGCAAGTCCAGGCGGTTGACGTTGAGGCTGGCGTCATAGCTCAGGGCACCCGAGGTATCGAAGCGTCCAGCCAGCGAGACCACTCCCCCACCCTCGTGCAGTTCGGCTTGGACATCGTAGGCGGCACCATCGGCAAGCGCCGTGCCGGCCAACTGCATCCGCGGCAGACAGACGCCGTCCAAGGACGAGCCGGCGAGCGGTCGCACCCATTCGATGTCCTCCGTCTGCAGGTCAAAGGCCAGCGTGCCGTGCCGTCTCGTGCTGTCTGTCAGCGCCACCAAGTCTCCGGTGATGGCGGCATGGACGCTTCCCGGCAGCACTGCCTCGACCCGCCGCACATACACTGAGTCGATATTGCCGCCGAGCGAGAGCGTAAGGTCCAACGGACGGTCGGGATAAGCTCCGGCCAAGCCATTGGGCAGCCACGGCGCAGCGTGCTGCAACAGGTCGCGTCTGGAGAGCGACGTCTGTAGCGAGATGTCCATCGCGCCGCCAGCCCCCGGCTGCAAAGCCTTGAAATCCATCGCACCACGGACATCGACCGCAGACGATGGTGTCGACAGCCGGGCATGACTGACGCTGAGCGATTCCTGCCCCAGGTCGATGTTCAGGCTGTCCACGGCGAGGCCGAGTGAGTCAAGCAGCAAGCGCGTGCTATCGGCCATCTGCAACCTCACGCAGGCATCGTCAATGGCGGCATGAGCGATGGCCACCGTCCATTCTATGGGCGTTGAGGCGGTCGTATCCTCAACAGTCGTATCGCGTAGCAGCACATCCACGTCAAGCCCGCGAACCGCCACCTGTCGCAAGACCACCCGCTGCTGCAACAAGTCGATATCGTCGTCAAGCTCCAGATGGTCTAAGGTGCCACGAACGACAGTGGAGGCGATCATCTCCTTCGTGTTGAGCTTCACGCCGTCGAGCGTCAGGGCTTCGATGCCGATGCGTCGCTGCAGGACCTGACTGAGATCCAGGTCGACAACGGCCCGTCCGGCAGCCACGAGCGTGTCACCGGCTGCATCACACACCGTCAACGCGTCAACGCCGACATCAAGCAGCGGCGTGACACGCAGACGGCCGACACGGATGTCATAACCCGTCTGCTCAGACGCATAGCGCGATGCCCACTGCACGGCAAAATCCTGAAACGGGGGCAGATACAGCAGCACGATGAGCAGGGCGACGAGCACCACCGGCACCGCCACAGCCACAGCTATCCATTTGAAGAGTCGCTTCATCGCACGTCAGATTCCTTTTTCTGCTGCAAAATTAGACATAATTTTCGAGATTATAAGCCACACATGATAAAAATTGGAACTTATGACCCCGAAAAGTTCGAATTCGCCCCCTCTGCAAGCTCTTCACAGCCATTTGTGCACCTCTTTCGGAATAATCCGGGTGCACCGAAAAAATGAATTTTAAAGTAAAAAATAGCCTCAGCATTTTTTTATTTTTTTGTTTTAAAAGTACCGCACATGTCACAAGAAAGTGAAAAGTGAAAGAGTGAAAAGTGCGAATACGTATAGAGGATGTCAGCCAGCATCGGCATCGACCCTAAAGGGGTCGCCCTCTCGGAATGATG
>CAMOSA010000117.1 GCA_946624335.1 uncultured Prevotellaceae bacterium | reverse complement strand
TGATAGCAGCTCCACCAGTAATGGTCACTGTGCCGCCGTTGATGGTTAAGGAGCCCTCATCGTTGAAAACGCCAAAATTTGTACCCGTCAGCGAAACAGTACCATTGTTGATGGTCATGCTGCCGTCGGAGGCAATATGAACAGCATTATTTTCTGTTGTTACCGATATTTCGCCTCCATTGATGATGGCCTGCGAATTTTTACCGACGTAGAAATCAGCGTTGCTATCTATCACCAGTTTACCCATATCGCTGCCCAGACTCTGGCTGTAGATAGTCAGCGAAGAGTTATCAAACACATAGACACTCCAATCATCAGGATTGACGCTCAGCGTCGTATGATCGGCCAGGATGAGGTGTACGTCGCCCAAGATGTCAAGGCATTTGGTTAAGTCAAGGTCGCTGTTCACCACATACCATGTCTCTGTGCCATCATCGCCGAGCAGAAACTCTTCGTCGGTGTCGCTGAATGTCACAGGCGTTGCTTCGTGGCTTTGCAAGGTGCCAGAGGCATCGAGGTAGTTGACAGTCTCTGCCCACGCCGTCTGTGTGGCTGCGGTGAGCAGGAGCGTGGCGAGCAGCAACTGTGCTGTCCGCGCGATGTGTAAAAGTCTACAATGTTTCATAAGCGATAAACTGTTTCTTGTTTATTCTTGTTCTATGATTGTTTTATACCTTATTTATATATATGGTCTACTGACACAACAGATACAGCGCCCAGGCACGCTGGTCGCAGGCCGCAAAGCAAACCGCCGAGGCATCGCTCAGGATGTCTTGGCGGGAAATATCATCAGGGATGACCGTGTCTCAGACGATGGCATCGGCCATGAGGTCACGCCGGCCAATGAGGCTGAAGATGACGATGCGGTTGTCCTCGTTGAGGATGCGCAATGTACGCAGCACTTCGCCCAGGGTGGAGCCGCTGGTGGTGACATCGTCGATGACGAGCACATTCTGTTGGCGGATATGCTGACAGAGTTCTCTGTCGGCCTCTGAGGCAAAGCGTAGAAACTGCATCATGTAGGGACGGAAGCGACTCTTCTTCACATCGCGGGCGATGGTGAAGTAGTCTTTCTGGTGAATGAGGTCGAGCATGACGTTGATCTGCTGACGAACCCGTTCCTTCTGGGCTTCCGTATAGCGAGGACGACCATTCTCCAACACATCATCGAGGTAGACCTCTGTGAAGCCGTCCATGTCGAACGAGATGTTGGCAGGAAGGTTCTTCACCAGTTCCATCTTGCGCAATGTGGGCTGTGCAAAGCGATAGATGTAGCGTAGCATGTACTGGTTGACACGGCTCGACGACTGTGGCATCACCACCAGGTCGTAGTCGTAGAGGTTGATACGCCGACTGAGGTCGTTCACCGCTTTCTGGATGAATTGCGTCAAGTCGGGGTCATCCTGCAGGCGTTCGGTGAACTTCACGCGGTGAATGAAGGCGGAGCGTACGCTCCCATCCACCTCGTCGCCAAATTCATAGCCGTAATAGAAGCAGTGTCCGAAGGCTTCCACCTGGTAGCCGTCGCCGGTCAGACTGACGATATCGCCGTGTCCGTCGTGCTCGAAGTCGAACACAAACCGCTGTTCCTCGCTGTTATATCTTACGCCCATAGTATTCTTTATTTACCTCTTGGCCGCAAAGATACGCATTTTCTTTGAGACTTCGTAAGAAATCCCTTAGTTTTTTCCATTTTTGTTGTGCCAGTAATTCAAAGAGCGTTTTTATGCTGTAGAGATGATATGTTCATTCTTTTCTTGTCCCCTCTTCCAGCTTGCGATACTCGCTGGGTGCCATGCCGAACTGTCGTTTGAAGGCACGTGAGAAGGTGGGCAGGTCGTTGTAGCCGAAGGCTGTGGCTATCTCGGCAATCTTACGGTCGGTGGTGGCGATGAGCTCCGCACTGCGACGCAGGCGCTGGTCGCTGACCCAGGCCATGAAGTTGACGCCCTGCTTCTGCACATACTCCGATACCTCAGCCGATCGCACGCCGAGGGCCTGCGCCACGTCGTCGAGCATGGGGTTGCCATTGAAGAAGGGATTTTGCGGGATGGTGGTACCCCATGGCGTAGTGCCTGCCTGCTCCATAGACAACAACAGGGGGACACGTCGGGCGATGATCACCGAGGACAGACGGCCCTCAGCCCTGGCCTGCAGATAGCATACCAGACGGCGATAAGCGATGGCTGTCACGATCAGGCCGGCTATCATGAGCACATTCATGAGAATGGGGGGGATAAAATCAGGTATGCAGAGTACGATAAGATTGGCTACCATGGCGGCCGCCCAGCCCATGACGAAACGTACCTCGCCGCTGTGCCATTCGGCATCCTCGCTGATGGGGCGCTCAGCCCTCAGACGGCGGTCGTAAAGATAGGCTTCTGCCAGCATAGAAACGGCCAATAGCCAAAAGGCCAACAGGAACGAGACAAACAGCAAGCGGCCATAGAAGATGATGGGCGTGTTATTGCGGAAATGGAGCAGCTCGTCCCAATGGAACAGGGGCTGATAGAGGCCGGAGACGGTCATCAGCGTGTTGACCAGCAGGAACGCGAAGGGAATGAACAGCATGAGCACCCAGAGGGCAAAGTTCTGGTGGTAGTGGCGATTCATGATGGCCGTTCCGCCCATCACCAAAAGGATGAAGCTGACGTAGAGCAAATCGATGGGCTGGGAGGCATAGACTTCAATGCCCTCGGGATAGACCATCGTGAACTGGCAGACCCGTTGCAGGGCTAAGAAGGTGAACACAGCTGCCACGAACCGACGCTTCAGACGCAGGTCGCTGCCGAACTGTCGGCCGTGGAAGAAGATTCCCCAGCCGATGAGCAGGCAGCCGATAAGCACTGCCGCGTTGGTCGTGTAGAAGAGCGTAACAGCCATCTTTTTTGATTTGTCAAGGCACGGACTTCATGTCTCGCATGAATAATCTGGTACAAAGATATATATAAGGTGTGGTTTTCGGGGTTGGCAGGGAGAAAAAAAAGGTTGGCAGGGACGCTATTTTACTTGTCCCATACCGCTTAATGAACGGGTAGGCGAGTGCCAACCTGCTGTCCTATAGCTTATTGTGACTTGACACTTGCAAACCCGCTTGTCTTTGCCGATACCCCCCTTCGCTCAACCTTTCGGCCGACGCTTCAGGCGTCCTCCGCCTGTGCCGCTGGTGTTCATTCCACGTCGACAAACTCGATGTCGTCCATGTCCTCGATGTCGTCTTCATCGAGGATGATGATGTCCTGGTCCTCGCCTTCGTCGGCCAACTCGTCCTGGAGGAAGGTGAGGTCTTTGTCGCGGTGTACGATGGCTGAGGCGTGTGCCTGTCGGCGGTCGTCGGTGTTGAGCTGTTGCCAGAGGATGTCCTTGAGGGGCGTGATATTGTACCCTGTGACGGCAGAGATAAAGAGGTGGGGTAGGTCAGAGGGCAGGTCGGCGCTGAGCATCTGTATGAGCTCGTCGTCGAGGAGGTCGGCCTTGGTGATGGCCAGTACGCGCTGCTTATCGAGCAGCTCGGGGTTGTAGTTCTCGAGCTCATGCAGCAGCACCTCGTAGTCGCGGCGTATGTCGTCGGTGTCGCCGGGTATCATGAAGAGCAGCAGGGCGTTGCGCTCGATGTGGCGTAGGAAGCGCAGCCCGAGGCCCTTGCCCTCACTGGCCCCCTCGATGATGCCGGGGATGTCGGCTATGACGAAGGAACGGTTGTCGCGATAGCTGACGACGCCCACGGAAGGCTCGAGGGTGGTGAAGGGGTAGCCGGCAATCTTGGGATGTGCCGAGCTGATGGCGTTGACCAGCGTACTCTTGCCGGCATTGGGGAAGCCGACGAGGCCCACGTCGGCGAGCATCTTCAGTTCCATGATGACGGTGAGCTGCTGCATCGGCTCTCCGGGCTGTGCGTAGCGCGGCGCTTGATTGGTGGATGTGGCGAAGTGCTTGTTGCCCATACCGCCACGTCCGCCGCGCAGCAGCAGCACGACCTGTCCGTCGTCGGTGACGTCGCAGATGAAGCGTCCCGTCTCGGCATCGTAGACGACCGTGCCGCATGGCACGTCGATATAGCGGTCTTCGCCGTCGGCGCCGTGGCTGCCGCTCTTGCCCCCATTGCCTCCATGACCGGCGAAGACGTGCCGTTCGTAGCGCAGGTGGAGCAGCGTCCAGTAGTTGCGGTTGCCGCGGAGGTAGACGTGGCCGCCGCGTCCGCCGTCGCCGCCATCGGGGCCGCCGTTGGGGACATATTTGGCGCGGTGCATGTGCATTGATCCACGGCCGCCCTTACCTGAGCGGCAAACGATCTTTACGTAGTCGATGAAGTTTGTCTCCATTGTGAGAGTTGAGGGTTGAGGGTTGAGAGTTGAGGGTTGAGGGTTGAGGGTTGAGAGTTGAGGGTTGAGGGTTGAGAGTTGAGGGTTGAGAGTTGAAAGTTGAGAGTTGAGGGTTGAAAGTTGAGAGTTGAGAGTTGAGGGTTGAGGGTTGAGAGTTGAAAGGTTGAGAGGGGGGCTGAGCCAGAGGACAGGTCAATTTTTATCTTTTAATTCATTTTTCTCTTTTCTCTTTTAATTTTTAATTCCCCGCAGGGGCCTTATTCCCCGCAGGGGCCTTATTCCCCGCAGGGGTCTTATTCCCCGCAGGGGCCTTCTCTTTTAACTTTTAATTTTTAATTCTCCTGTACGCTTCCGGCAGATACCTTATGATGTCAGATGCGATGAGAGCTTCCTCGCTGAGTGCTTCGGCGGCGATGTCTCCGGCCAGGCCGTGGAGGTAGACGCCGAGCTGGACGGCCTCGGAGGGCAGGTAGCCCTGAGCCAGCAGACCGGTGATGATGCCCGTGAGGACGTCGCCGCTGCCGGCGGTGGCCATGCCGGGGTTGCCGGTAGGGTTGAAGAGCACGTCGCCTGTCGGCGTGCAGATCTGGCTGTAGTGACCTTTGACGACGACGAAGAGACGGTGCTCGATGGCCAGGTTGCGGGCTCGGTTCATGCGGTCGAAGGAGTTGCTGCTGTGGCCGACGAGACGGTCCAGCTCACGGGGATGGGGCGTGAGGATGCTGTCGGCAGGCAGGTCGCGGAGCCAGTCGGGGTTCTCGGCCAGCAGGTTCAGCGCGTCGGCGTCGAAGACCATAGGGCCGTTCTGCTGTGTGATGTAAGCGTGGAGGGCTGCTGCCGTGTGACGGTGCTGTCCTATGCCGGGTCCTATGCCGATGGCCTGATAGTTGCTGGCGTCGATGGCCGAGGTGATGATGTCGTCGTCGATGTCGATCTGGACGATGGCCTCGGGAACGGTGGTCTGCAGCAGGGTGAGACAGGCGTGGGGCACATGGACGGTGAGCTTGCCGAGGCCGGAACGGAGTGCGGCCCGTGCTGCGAGGATGGCAGCGCCGGCCATGCCACGAGAACCCACGATGAGCAGGGCGTGACCCATGGTGCCCTTATGAGCAAAGCGTGGCCGGCGGCGCAAGAGGGCCTTGATGTCGGACGCCTCGGTGAGCCACAGGTGGCTCTTGATGGCGTCGAGCCCTTCGTGGCTGAGACCTATGGGCAGCAACGTGAAGTCGCCGACATAGCGCTGGTTCTCAGCGAAGAAGAAGGCGAGCTTGGGCACCTGTATGGACAGCGTCGCCGTGGCCTGTACGACGACACGCAGGTCGTTGTAGCTGTTGTCCTCGCACATCAGTCCCGATGGCACGTCGATGCTGACGATGGTGGCCCGGCTCTGGTTGATGCGCTTGGCGACGAGTGCGAAGCCTCCGCTGAGGGGTTTACTCAGCCCGGTGCCGAAGAGGGCATCGATGATGAGGTCGTCGGCGTGCAGCTCGGGGAAGGTGAGCTCCGAGGTGACCTCGGTCAGCGTCACCCGGCCGTCGGCGAGGAGGCGGTCGCGGTTGGCGGCGCAGTCGGGGTTGAGCTGCCCCTTTACATTAAATAGGTACGCGAGGACGTGGCGTCCGGCCTCAGCCAGCATACGTGCCACGGCCAGGCCGTCGCCGCCATTGCCCCCGGGGCCGGCAAAGACGATGACACGCTGGGCGTCGTCCGGCCAGCGGCGCAGGATCTCGTCGCTGACGGCACGGCTGGCACGCTCCATCAGGTCGTAAGAGGAGATGGGCTCGTGCTCGATGGTATAGAGGTCCAGTTCGCGGAATTGACCGCCCGTGAGAATCTTCATTTTTGTGCCTCCGAAAAAAATTTGCTGCAAAAATACGTCAAAGTGGGTGAAAAACAAAATATTTTCGCTACTTTTGCGGTCGAAAAGCTCATATATGGGCTCAAAAGACTGCGAAAGCATGGAAAAACTTCAAGTTAAAGACAAGACCTTCGCCATAAGCATCCGCGAAGCAGAGATCCAAAAAGAGGTGCGGCGTGTCGCTGCAGAAATCAATCGTGACCTGGCCGGCAAGGAGCCCCTGTTCCTGCCAGTGCTCAACGGCGCCTTCATCTTCGCTGCCGATCTGCTGCGCGAAGTGACGATACCCTGTGAGGTCAGCTTCATCAAGCTCGCCAGCTATCAGGGCACACAGACGACGGGTGCCGTCCGCGAGGTGATCGGGCTGGCCAAGGATATCACCGGCCGACATGTCGTCATCGTGGAGGACATCATCGACTCGGGACTGACGATGGCTCACATGATAGAGACGCTGGAGGCACACAACCCGGCCAGCATCAGCGTCTGCTCACTGCTCGTGAAGCCCGATGCGCTGAAGGTGCAGGTGCCCATCCACTACCGTTGCATGAACATCCCCAACGACTTCATCGTCGGCTACGGTCTCGACTACGACGGATTCGGACGCAACACGAGGGACGTGTATACGTTAGTTAAAGATTAAAAGTGAAGGCCCCTACGGGAAATTAAAAATTAAAAGATAAAAGAGAAAAATGAAATAAAAGATAAAAATTGGCCTGTCCTCAAGATGGCATCAATACGGTGTATCGCTATTCGTTCGCTGACTTTTTGCTGCCTTATGGCAGCTTGGGGTTATTTGACTAAGGTGGATTCCTCTATGTTTCGAAGCGACCAAAGGTGAGTGAAGGGGGGCGATGAGGGTGCGTGTGCGGATGTGGCCGAGTAAAGAATGAAATAAATATAGAATGAAATAAAGCAACAGAAATAAAGCAACTGGAATAAGACAAAGATGAAGAACATTATTATCTTCGGTGCCCCGGGCTCAGGCAAGGGCACCTACAGCGCTGAGATAGCAGCGCGCTATGGTATGGGGCATATCTCTACGGGCGATGTGCTGCGTGCAGAGATCAAGAACGGAACCGAGCTGGGCAAGATCGCTCAAGGATATATCGACAACGGTCAGCTGATCCCCGACGCTTTGATGATCGACATCTTGGCGAGCAAGTATGACTCGCTGCCCTCGGGACGTGGCGTCATCTTCGACGGCTTCCCCCGCACCATAGCTCAGGCTGAGGCTCTCAAGAAGATGCTCGCCGAGCGCGGTCACGACCTTGGCATGATGATCGAACTCATCGTCAGCGAGGACGTGCTCATGTTCCGACTCCTGCGTCGCGCACAGATCGAAGGACGCGCCGACGACAACGAAGAGACTATCCGCAAGCGCTTTGCCGTATATCACGCTCAGACGGAGCCCCTCTCGAAATGGTTTGAGGCCGAAGGCATCCGCCACACCTTCTCA
>CAMOSA010000116.1 GCA_946624335.1 uncultured Prevotellaceae bacterium | reverse complement strand
GCCTCTTTAGAGATACCTCTTACGATGAGTCCGGTCGATGCAGGACAGACTGTTTATCTCTGGGTGACTGCCGACGTGAAGTCTGCCGCCACCGAGCTGACTGCCATCGATGCCGCCATCACCGGCATCACCTACAACAACTGGGCAGGCACCAGCCATACCCTCGACCTCACCGCCGCTGGCAACCCCGACGGCACGATGCGAATCTTCAAACAGCAGACAGCGCTGTGGACACCCGACCACGCCAACACTAAATACTACCGTATACCGACCATACTCAACACCGCCGATGGTATCATAGCGTTAACCGATGATCGATATAGCAAAACCGGCGATTTGGGAAGTCACAAGATTGACGTGGTGATGCGCAAGAGCTCAGACGGTGGGCTGACATGGACCGCCGAGCAGACCATTGCAGCTGGCGACGGATCAACGGCTGAGGCATACGGCTACGGTGATGCGGCCATCGTGAGAACCAAGAGCGGAAAGCTCATCTGCCTGATGGCAGCCGGAAAGAACAGCTATGGGAGTGGTATGCTACATGTCGGTTATAGCTACAGCACAGACAATGGTGCCACATGGAGCACTCCGACCGATATCTATGGCAGCATCGATAAGACAGCGGTCAACGGAGAGCTCACCAGCGTGTTCGTTACTGCTGGCAAAGGCGTCACCTTCGCTAACGGACGTATCGCATTTGCCATGAACGGAAAAGTCAGTGGTACGACGAACGAATATGTGCTGTATTCCGATGACGAGGGCACGACATGGAACCTTACGCCTTCGGTATTTGCAGGAGCTGATGAGTCGAAATTAGAAATCATGAACGACGGCTCGCTGCTCGTCTCAGTACGATGCGGTGGCTTTAACTCTCAAGCCAACCGAGGCTACAACCGCACCACGGGCGATGCCTCTGGTGATGGCATCTTACACTGGGGCACGCAAGCCAACTGGGGCAGCGAGATGAACGCCAACGGCTGCAATGCCGATATCCTTTACTACAATCGAAGCACGGAAGATGCTTCCCGCCCTGACGTCATCTTCCACACCCTGACGAAAACTTATAGTACACACCGCTTGGATCTGCGCCTCTACATGAGTTTCGACCAGGGAGCAACGTGGCAGGAAGCCTTCCAGCTGCAACCTGGCTATGCCGCCTACAGCTCTATGCAGAAGCTCGCCAACGGAGACCTCGCCATCATCTTCGAGGACGGCAGCATAGGCAACAAGGACCTACATGACTGCTACGCCATCAACTACATCGTCATCAGCAACGAGAAGATCAATGCGAAGATAGACGAGTTGTTTGCAGCTGCCTATGACACTGAGGATGAAGTGAAGGTGGTCTATGGAACGACGGGTCATACTTCTTATGGTTCACTCTCAGGTGATACTTGGACGTCCAATGCAACGAGCGGAATAGCAGGCGTTACGCTGACCAAATCCGACGGCAGCTTCGACAAATTCAGTAACTGGAACGGTCACTTTAACTTGGCATACGCACCAGCAGCCAATAACACACCTTCGACCCTGACGCTGACGGCTCCTGATGGTTATATCATCAAGGGCTATTCACTGCTCGCCGCAAAAGCCTACTCTGCCGCTCACACTTTTACACTGACGGCACAGGACGGCACCACCATCACGCCCGCGTTCGCCAGCTCCGCAACGGGTTATACCACACTGAGCATCGACGATGTGAATGCACAAAGCACCACAATCAGTGTGACTACCACTGATGCCAGCAAGTACATTGCTATCGCTGATTTCACCGTCACCCTCGCCAAGACCTTCCCGCTCAATGTCGTTGGCGATGCCAGCTACGCCACTCTTTATCTGCCGGTGGATGTAACGACCGACGGCACAACGAAGGCATACTATATCACCTCAGCGGACAACGGTTACGCCAAGCTGACCGAGGTGACGGACAACGAGATACCTGCCTACACTGCAGTTATCCTTGTTAACGATCATGCCGCGACCAGCACGACGCTGACACGCACTGACGGCCTCACGCAGCAGGTCAGCCAGGACGCTAACCTGCTGAAGGGCACACTCTGCAGCCGCCCGCTCGACCTCAGCGACGCCACCAGCTATTATTCCATGGGTAAGCTCAACGGCGAGATTGGCTTCTACAAGTACAGCGGCGGCACCATCACGCTCGGAGCCAACAAAGCCTATCTCGACACCCCCGCTTCAGGCGGCAATGTCAAAGGCTTCACGCTCAGCTTCGGATCTGAGGATGCCATCAATGACGTAGTAAATGGTAGATCCGTCAATGACGAATGGTATGACCTGAGCGGACGGCGAGTCAAACGTCACGGCAAGGGCATCTTCATCAACGGCGGAAAGAAGGTGATGATAAAGTAAAAGAGAATAAGAGAATAAGAGGTAAACTTAATGCTTAACTTGAATAACAAAGTCATGAATAAGAAATATATTGCTCCATCTATGTTTGCTTGCACCATCGTCGGTCAACAGATGCTCGCTGAATCCCTGAAGATCGGTGGCAGCGGAGAGAAAGTCACCGATAGCGCCGACATCGGGTTCGTCAAGGATGACAAGGGCCGTGATAACTACGATGTCTGGAAGGACGACTGGAACAAATAGTACGGGCATCGACAACAGTTTTGCGCTTATGGACAGACTGAAAGACGCCCTGCGTCGATACTTTGACCTGCGAAGGGATAAGGTTGACGAGGCGCAGACGATAGCTAACATACGGGCTGACGCCTCCTTCCGAGGCGCCAACCTGTGGGTGCTCATCTTTGCCATCTTCACGGCCTCGCTGGGTTTGAATGTCAACTCGACGGCGGTCATCATCGGAGCGATGCTGATCTCTCCGCTGATGGGACCCATCGTCGGCATGGGCTTGTCGGTAGGTATCAATGACCTCGACCTGCTGAAGACGTCGGCCAAGAACTATGCGGTAGCGACGCTCGTGAGTGTCGTCACGGCAACCGTCTATTTCCTGCTTTCGCCCTTCAAGGAGGCGCAGAGCGAGCTATTGGCACGTACCGCGCCAACACTCTACGACGTGATGATTGCCTTCTTCGGAGGTGCCGCCGGCATCGTGGCCATCGCCACGGGCGGCAAGGGCAACGTGATTCCCGGCGTAGCCATCGCCACGGCGCTGATGCCACCGCTGTGCACAGCCGGCTATGGGCTGGCCACCGGCCAGTGGATGTTCTTCCTCGGAGCGTTCTACCTCTTCTTCATCAACACGGTCTTCATCGCCACCGCAACCTTCCTCGGCGTACGGCTGATGGGCTTCGACTGGCACCAGGAGGTGTCGAAGGAGCAGGGACGTAAGGCGCGGCGTGTGCTGATGTGGATCGTCGTGCTGACCATGGTGCCAGCTGGCATAATGACCTTTGACCTTGTACGAAAGAGCTTGTTCAATCAGGACGTCGCTCGTTTCGTCGAGCAAGAGCTCTCGTGGAACGGCACACAAATCCTCTCGCAGCAGGTCGACCGCGACGCCAAGGTGCTGCGAGTGGCGGTCATAGGTCGCGAAGTCGACGACGAACAGATCGCACTGGCCGAACAGCACCTGGCCGACTACCGTCTCGGGGAATATCACCTCTCTGTCATACAGGGCACGCAGTCCGACAGCTTGATGCAGCTGGTGGGGCAGCTGGAGACGACGAGGAGCGACTACAAGCATACCGCCTTGCAGCAGAGCCAGCAGATACGTGACCTAGAAATAGCACTCGACAGATACGAGAGCCTCGAACGACTTGCCGAAGAGCTGCAGCCGGAGATGCGCGTACTCTATCCCGACATCACGAACTTCGCGCTGGCCAGGACCGTAGAACAACGCACCGACACCGCCGTGGCTACGCCGATTGTCGTGGCCATCGTCGATGTCAAGGAAAGGCATCAGATGTCGCCACAGCAGCAGAGCCAGCTGGCAGAATGGCTGCAGGCTCGATCGAAGGTCGATAGCCTTCGCGTCATCGTCCAGTGACGCTTCTAATAGCTGTTTGGAGTTAAGGAGTTAGGAATCCTTAACTCCTTCTGTTTTTGCGAAAATCATTCGAAGAGCGCGGCGATATGCCTGAAGGCTTTCCAGCCTGGCGCTTCACGGTAGGCTTCGACGGCTTCCTCGGGCACGAAGAGGACGGCGTTCTGCATGGCACGATCGGTGAAGACATCGTCCTCGAGGGCTGGAGGAGTAACGGCACGGCAGAACACCTGACGCAGCTCATGGCAGCCGGAAAAGGCTCGGCTGCAGAGGCGTGTCGTCGTGTAGGGAAGGGTAGCGGTCATCAGCCGTGAACAGTTGATGAAAGCGGCCTCGCCGATGATGCGCACATTGGCCTCGATGGTCGCCGTCTGGAGCTCTGAGCAATAGGCGAAAGCTTGGTAGGGGATGGAGTCGCGCACAGACGGCGGCACGGTGATCTCTTGGAGGCTGGTGCAACGGAAAAAGCAGCTGTGTCCCAAGCGCTGCGTCGACGTAGGGATCTGTATGTGTTCCAAGGCGACACACGACCAGAAGGCACGGTCGCGGATGGCCATCACAGACGACGGAAGCATGAGTTGGCGGAGGTGGTAGCAGTCGCTGAAAGCACGAGAACAGACTTCCTTCAGTGACGTGAAATACTGCAGCTCGTCGAGCGTAGCGGGACTCTTGAGCAGGCGCAGACAGAAGGTGTTGCCGAGGTCCGTCACCGTAGACGCTTCCTCGTAGCTCAGCTCGCCGTCGCCGTCGCTGTCCCAACGCTCGACGCAGATGCGCTTCGCCGTGGTGTCGGCGAAGGCGATGGTCTCCACGTGGGCTGATAGCCATTGAACGGAGCACCATGCGAGCATGAGAAAGATGATTCTACGCCTCATTCTGCGGCAAAGATATAAAAAAGTCGAATAGGCTGTACAAAAAACAATCAACTTTCCACAAAAACTTTCAACTTTCACCGCTCAACTCTCAACTTTTTTATATCTTTGCGCCAAGAATGATGCTTGACTCGGGTCGGTTATGAGGAAACGGAACCGTTTTTTGCTCTCGCTGGCAGCCCTCTTGGCGCTGCTTATGGCAGGGGAGGCTCTCCTGCTCAGGGGATGTTACGGTTCTACGAAAGACGTTGAAGATGACGATGCTAACCCTTCACCTACAGCCTCCGGTTTCACGCCCTTGTCGTCGGACAGCATCGTTCTGCCTGATCAGTCGCGCATGGTCGTCGTCGTGCAGCGAGGTGCTACGGAGAAGATGATCGACTCGCTGGAGCATGCGCTGAGGGATATGGAACTGATGGTGGAAGTGTTGACACAACAGGTGAAGCAGGAACAGCGACGGGGCGACTCGCTGAACCGTCTGCGTGAGGCGGAGGCGGCACGCATGGCGACGGTGGTTGCGCGGCAGACGACCGCGGCGACACGACAGCCGGCAGCCGCAGGACATAGCGACGATGATGAACCAGCCATCACGGCGGAGGTGATGAGGGCCATTCAGCAGGGGCGGCGCGCCATAGATCGACGCATACGGCAGGAAGGCATAGACCGACATCTGGACACCCTGAGCCGGTGGATATACCATTCGCCGCAGCTGCAGGAACGCATCGTAGGTGTCAACACGACGGTCTACGACTACGTCGAAAGCCTACGCATGACGTTCTCCGATCACGACATCAACTTGATCCGCGAAGAGCTGCTGACCTATTGGCAGTCGTGGAGCGACCGAACGACACAACGCATCAGGCGTATCAAAGAGGAGGAGCGTAACGAGCGTTAGCTTATATTTCCCTCGCCGAAAAAGATAAAATGCAAGCGAAATGATAGCTTTCTGTCCTTTTCTTGCGATGATTTGCAAAATATTGCGTACATTTGCCGACAATTTGGTAAGTACATACACCTATAATCATATTTAGACGATGAAAGTGACCATCATGCAGCGCGACATTCTGTGGGCGTCGAAGGAGGAAAACCTGCGGCGGGCAGCCGCTGTCATGCAGCGCTTAGCGCCATGCGACCTGGTGGTCTTGCCCGAGATGTTCGCCACGGGGTTCGGCGCCAATCCTGCTGACGTGGCCGAGCCAGAGGACGGCGGCACCGTGCTGCAGTGGATGCGACAGATGGCACGACAGCACGACTGTGCCGTGGCCGGTTCCGTGGCTGTCGGAGCGACGTCGTTCAAGAACCGGCTCTATTTCGTCTATCCCGACGGAGCCGTAGCGGCCTATGACAAGCATCACCTGTTCACCTATGGCGGTGAGCATCTCAACTACGATGCAGGCCAGCAGCGTGTCGTCGTTGAATGGCGAGGAGTGCGCATACTGCTCATGGTTTGCTACGACCTGCGGTTCCCGACGTGGAGCCGCAACCATGAGGATTATGACTGTGCGATCTACGTCGCCAGCTGGCCGGCAGCGCGTATCGAGGCGTGGACAACGCTGCTGAGGGCACGCGCCATCGAGAACCAATGCTACGTCGTCGGCGTTAACCGTGTCGGCGACGATCCTCACTGTCATTACTGCGGAGCATCGAGGATCATAGATGCATACGGCCGAGATATGGCCATGTGCCCGAGGGACGAGGAAGCTGTGGCGACAGCCGAGCTCGACATCACGGCGCTCAACGCCTTCCGCAGCAAGTTCCCCGTGCTGAAGGACAGGGACTGATGAATGAATAATTGATAATTGATAATGGATAATTGATAATTGATAATGGATAAAATATAATTCATAATAGATAATAGAAATTGATAATTATATGAAGAAGTTACTACTGGGCGACGAGGCTATTGCCTTAGGAGCCATTCATGCGGGCCTCTCCGGAGTATATGCTTACCCTGGGACGCCCTCGACGGAGATTACGGAGTTCATTCAAGGCAACGACATCGCTCGTGAACGAGGACTGCACAGCCGTTGGTGCACGAACGAGAAGACGGCTATGGAAGCGGCACTCGGTATGTCCTTTATGGGTAAACGGTCGCTGGTGTGCATGAAGCACGTCGGCCTGAATGTCTGCGCCGACCCCTTCGTCAACAGCGCCATGACAGGGGTCAACGGCGGCGTCGTGGTGCTGGTGGCCGACGACCCTTCCATGCACTCCAGCCAGGACGAGCAGGACAGCCGTTTCTATGGCAAGTTTGCCATGATCCCCACCTTCGAGCCATCCAACCAGCAGGAGGCTTATGACATGATGGCTACTGCCTTCGACTACTCGGAACAGCAGTGCCTGCCCGTGCTGATGCGTGTCACCACCCGCATGGCTCACTCACGTGCCGTCGTTGTAGTCAAGGATGAAGCACGCGAGGAGAACGCATTGAACTACAACTCGGTATCGTCTAACTGGGTGCTGCTGCCGGCCAATGCCCGTCGCCGCAATGACGTGGTGACCAAGCAGCAGGAACAGCTGGAAGAGGACGCCGCCGTGTCAGCCTACAACCAGCTTACGCTGCCAGCCACAGCGGGCGTCTATCCCTTAGGCGTCATTGCAAGCGGCATCGCATTCAACTATGTCATGGAAGTAATGCCACAGCTCTCAGAGGACGTCCCCGTCCTCAAGATATCACAATATCCCCTTCCCAAGCGTCTGGTGCGAGAGATGCTCGAACGATGCGAGAAGGTGATCGTCGTAGAAGAGGGACAGCCATTCATCGAGGAACAGGTGCGTGGCGTCTCCGAGAGCCGTAATATCCTCGGCCGTCTCACTGGCGAACTGCCACGGACTGGCGAACTGACACCGGACTGCGTTGCCAATGCATTGGTGAATGACCATTCGTCATTCGTCACTTGTCATTCGTCATTAGATTCGTCATTCGTCACTTGTCA
>CAMOSA010000115.1 GCA_946624335.1 uncultured Prevotellaceae bacterium | reverse complement strand
CTTCGACAAAGGCGAAGACGGCCGCGCGGTCGGTGATATCGAGGGGGGCGACGGCAAATATGCCGTCCATCGAACCTGAGGCAGCGGGCTGGGCGAGGGAGGGCTGGCAGCCGCCTGCTGAGCCCAAGGCAGGGCGTGCAACGATGTCGGTGAAGAGCCAGCGATAATGGGGGTACTGCTGTGCTTGCAGCTGCATTTCATTGCCAAGCTGTCCGCAGGCGCCGGTGACAAGGATTGTTTTCATTAGGGTTATTCGCAGACGCCGTGTGGCGTGAATGAATCATTTTTTTGTTTTTTTTTATGTTTTGTACCGCACACCGCACACCATCTACAACTCCAGCTCGCCGGCTTTCTCTTTTCGCCAAGCGTCGGCGAGCATCGCCAACAGGTGCGAGATGTGTGTCACGGCTTCCTGTGTCTCCTTGGAGACGGGCTTTTTCTGTAGGCGCAGGAGCATGACGCCATAAAGCGCCTCGAAGCAGTTCTCGAGTTCGGGGGCGTCGGTATGCCCTGACTTGGCCCGTAGCTCGACGATGAAGGGCAATGCTTTGTAGTAGGCGGCGGAGTAGAAAGGATGCTTGGGGCTCTGCAACAGTTGCAGATGCAGGTCGGTCATCAGCGACAGCGTCCCTTTGTTCATCTGTAGGTGTCCGCTCTCGAGGACGCCCTCTTCGCGCATCATCGTACAAAGGTCGCTGAGCCATTGTGCCTCTTCGCGCCGCTCTTCGTCGGCGAGGTCGAAGCGGCTGACATACTCGTCGCGAAGGCGGTCAGCATCACAGCCGTAGGCCCGCAAGGTATCTTCCAGCTGCCACATATACAGCAGGTATTCAGCGATGTTTGTGTCTCGTAGTTGTCTGGCTATCTTCACGAATACAATATTTCAACTTTCAACTTTCAACTTTCAACCCTCAACCCTCAACTCTCAACCCTCAACTTAATACAGCGTCAGCCCCAGCAGCGTCGACAGCAGTCCCAGCAGGGATACGACCATCACGACCATGCCTATGATCTTGTTGATGAGGGCGATGCGCTCGAGCTCGAAGGTCGACCTCAGTTTGTCGACGATATAGGTCAGGCCATACCACCACAGCATGGCTCCGAGGAAGATGGACACGTAGCCGAGGATCTGCTGTCCCAGATGGTCGGGCACGACGAAGGTGAAGCGTGCAAAGAGCGCGATGAAGAGGAAGATGATGAGCGGGTTGCTGATCGTCACGAGGAAGCCGGTGAGGCAGTTGTGGGCCAGTGTTCCCTTGTTGTGCGACGAGGGTCGCAGCTGAGGCTTGGTGCGGAAGGTGTAGAATCCGAAGAGGAACAGCAGCACGCTGCCTACGAGCTGCAGGATATACATCGTCCTGGGGTTCTCGATGAATTCGATGACGAAACTCATGCCGACGCCCGTCATGATGGCATAGATGATGTCGCTCAGTGCCGCGCCGAGGCCCGTGACGAGCCCGTACCAGCGTCCTTTGTTCAGCGTACGTTGGATGCACAGCACACCCACAGGACCCATCGGTGCGCTGGCTACCATGCCTACGATGAGTCCTTTCACGGTTAAATCGAGTAAAGTGATATGTTCAAACCACATAAGTTGGCTGCAAAGTTCGTCTTTTTTTGTGAAAACACGAAGAAAAAGCACAGAAAAGCGTTACTTTTGCATAAAAACAGCACTTTTCTGCGCAAAAACTTCATCTGAAAGCAAACTTTATTTATCTTTGGCGCTCAAAATGCGACATATTTCGTTAAGGAACCTAAAAACAAAGACTATCATGGACAAGAAACCTTATGTCATTGGCCTCGACCTTGGAGGCACTAACTCGGTCTTCGGCATCGTTGACCAGAACGCTAATGTCGTCGCTACGACCAGCATCAAGACGCAGGGACAGGGCGACATCATCCAGTATGTGGACGCCTGCGTGGCAGCCCTTCAGCCCATCATCGAGCAGGTCGGCGGCATCGAGAAAATCCACGCCATGGGCATCGGAGCTCCCAACGGCAACTACTATAGCGGCAGCATCGAGTTCGCTCCCAACCTGCCCTGGAAGGGTAAGATCCCCCTCGCACAGATGTTCCACGAGCGTCTGGGCATCCCTGTCCGTCTGACCAACGACGCCAACGCCGCCGCCATCGGCGAGATGCAGTACGGCGCCGCCAAGGGTATGCAGAACTTCATCATGATCACCCTCGGCACGGGCGTCGGTTCAGGCATCGTCATCAACGGCCAGGTCGTCTACGGCTGCGACGGCTTTGCTGGCGAGCTGGGTCATGTCATCGTCGAGCGCAACGGCCGTCAGTGCGGCTGCGGTCGCAAGGGCTGTCTCGAAGCTTACTGCTCGGCTACGGGCGTAGCCCGCACGGCTCGTGAGATCATCGAGAAGACCGACAAGCCGACGCTGCTGCGTGAGATACCGCTCGACAAGATCGAGTCGAAGGACGTGGCTATCGCTGCCGGCAAGGGCGACGAGGTGGCCAAGCAGATCTTCGAGGAGACGGGACGCATCCTGGGCGAAGCCTGCGCCAACTTCACAGCCTTCAGCTCGCCCGAGGCCTTCATCTTCTTCGGCGGATTGACCAAGGCCGGCGACCTCATCATGGATCCCATCAAGCGCGCCTACGACGCTACCGTCCTCCGCATCTTCCAGGGCAAGGCCAAGATGCTCGTCAGCGAGCTCGACGGCGCAGCAGCTGCCGTCCTCGGTGCCAGCGCTCTGGGATGGGAAGTGAAATAAAAAGACCCACCCCCGGCCTGCCCCGTCAGGGAGGTAGGTTACCTTTCAAGCAGAGTAAGCATTTGTTAAATTAACTATGGATACAGAAACAACCAGTCAAATACATTCCACTCTCCCCCTGCAGGGGGAGCGGGGAGGGGGTCTAATAGCCCGCTTCCTCGACTACGTCTCCTACGACACACAGTCCTCTGAGGAGGCTGAGGGTTGTCCCAGCACGCCCAAGCAGCTCATATTCGCCCGCCATCTGGCCGACTCGCTCGAAGAGATGGGCCTCGAGGATGTGGTGATGGACGAGCAGGGATATATCTATGCCACCTTGCCCTCCAACGTGCCGGCTGACGTACCCACAGTGGGCTTCATCGCACACTACGACACCAGCCCCGACTGCTCGGGAGCCGACATCCACCCACGCATCGTCGAGAACTACGACGGTGGTGACATCGTGCTCGATGCCGACGAGGGTGTCGTCACCTCGCCCAAGATGTTCCCCGAGATGCTCGACCACGTCGGCGAGGACCTCATCGTCACCGACGGACACACCCTCCTCGGTGCCGATGACAAGGCCGGCATCGCCGAGATCGTGGAGGCCATGGCTTACCTGATGGAGCACCCCGAGATCAGCCATGGCCGCATCCGTGTGGCCTTCAACCCCGACGAGGAGATCGGCGCTGGCGCCCATCTGTTTGACGTCGAAGGCTTCGGGGCCGAATGGGCCTACACCATGGACGGTTCGGAGGTGGGCGAGCTGGAGTATGAGAACTTCAACGCGGCAGCTGCTACCATACATATCAAGGGCCTCAACGTACACCCCGGCTATGCCAAGGATAAGATGCGCAACGCCTGCCTCATCGCTGCCGACTTCGCCCGTCAGATGCCTGCCGACGAAGTGCCTGAGCGCACCGAGGGCTACGAGGGATTCTATCACCTCACCGGTATGCGGGCGACCGTCGAGGAGGCCACGCTGAGCTACATCATCCGCGACCACGACCGGCAGCGCTTCGAGGAGCGCAAGGCACACGTCGAGGAGCTCGTTGCGGTCTTCGAGGAGCGCTATGGCAAAGGCATCGTCACAGCCGACATCCGCGACCAGTATTATAATATGAAGCAGCAGCTCGAAGGCAAGGAGCACATCATCGACATCGCCCGTCGCGCTATCGAGGAGACGGGTGTCGAGTGCAAAGTCAAGGCTATACGCGGCGGCACCGATGGTGCCCAGCTCTCGTTCAAGGGCCTGCCGTGTCCCAACATCTTCGCCGGCGGCCTTAACTTCCATGGCCGTCATGAGTTTGTGCCTATACAGTCGATGCAGAAGGCCATGCAGACGGTGGTCAATATCTGTAGGATTGTGGCGGAATAAACGGCTGATGTTCAACCGTTTCGTCGGCGTCTTTTTAGTCTTTCCCGTCACATCGTCACACCTTCGTCACATAGCTTGTCACACTCTAATAAGTTGATCTAAATAAAGGCTTTTTGTGATGAAGTGTGACGATGTGACGTATTTTCCTTATTTCTTAAATTCGCGCGTGCGTTCAAATTGTTCCTTGCAGCTTATGGTCAAGTTGCGAAAAACGTCTCGGACAGCATAGGGGTATTGCACACATAGACGTGCCGACTGTTTGATCTCGGTCGAACAGTCGGCACGTCTATATGTGTTGGCCAACACGCATAGGTGCTTTTGGCTACACGCATAGGTGCTTTTGGCTACACGCATAGGTGCTTTTGGCTACACGCTTAGGTGCTTCCGGCAAAACCCTTAGGGGTGTACGGCAAAACCCTTAGGGGTGTACGGCAAAACCCTTAGGGGTGTACGGTGATACCCTTAGGGGTGTACGGCAAAACCCTTAGGAGTGTGCGGCCACTCTCTTAGGAGGGTTCAGCGGACGACTTTGCGGATATGGTTACCTTGTTTGATCATCAGGATGCCACGGGCGGGGACGTCCCAGAGATTGAACTGTGGGGTGGGGGAGGAGTAGACGAGGTTGCCGGAGGTGTCGTAGATGCGAGTGACGGCATCGTCGGCTGCGGATGAGCCAGAGCCTGTGCGGTGGCTGCTGTCCGAACCTGGATGGCCGTGGACGTTATCGTCGAAGCGTATGTCGTGAATGGCGTCGAGGATCTCGCTCTCGCCCAGGGTGATGCTGCCGTCGGCATCCTTCGTGAAGGCATAACGGCAAATGCCGCCTTGGCCTCGCATGAGCTCGCGTCGCTCAGCTCCCACATTCTGTGCAACCATATAGATATGGTAGCTGCCGGCGGGTAGGGCTTTGATGTTTTGCAGCTTGCTCGTGATCTCTATGGGATAGCCCACCCTGATGGCTTCGCCCGTTGTATTGTCGTATGCCTTGTAGTAGGTCGTCTTCGCGTCGTCGCCATCGTCGCTGAGGAACAGGAAGCCTATCTCTCCGGTGAAATCGCGATAGCCCAGGTTGTAGATACGTCCGCCCACCAGCTGCAAGGATGTGCTGCCGAACTTCTTGACGCGGAATACCTCGTCGATGGCGAGGTAGTTGTCGACGGCGGTGTCCGTGGCATCGGCTGTCGGCTTGATGCCGATGATCATGCTCTGACCTTCGGTGAAGGCGAACACGGAGCTGATGCCGAGGATGCCGGTGGGGTTGAGCGAGCGTATGTCATAGTAGCCGTCGGAGTCGCCGTTCCAGCCCCAGTTGACGTATACCAGACCGTCGGCATTGATGCCGCTGAAGATGAAGGCGTGCCCGCCATAGCTGCTGTCGGAGCCGCCGTAGAGGACCGGACGTCCGGCCAGGAGCTCTTGCTGGATCATATCCATCCACTCGTCCGACGAAAAGAATTGGCGGTTGTAGTATCTCAGCGACTGCGGGGCGTAGCTGAAGTTGTCGATCAGCGACGCGGCGCATGAGCTGGAGTAGGCTCCGCTGCCGTCGACGTTGTAGGCCATGTTGACACCGTAGCCGCAGTCGCGCAGCAGTGTCGCCACTGGTATACGCTTCGCGTCGTCGATGGCGCCTTTGTAGGTGTCGTAGATATGATCCCAGTCGTACGTCGATGAGATGTTAGCATTGATGTGCGAAGCGGACTGGCCGAGGGTGTACCAGCCCTTGCCCTTGCCCTGCTGGGGATAGCGATAGTAGTAGAGCACCTGTGCCATCGCCGTGGCGAGGCATCCGCAGGGCGGCAGCGTGCCGTTGACTTTTGGGCATAGCGCATTGTAGGGGTCTTCCTGTCCCCATTTGGCCTTCAGGAAGTTGTCGACGGGCGTGAAGGTACGGTGCTCTGCTTCAGCCATGACGCCTGGGCTCATGAGACGGACGTGGATGGCGTCGTCGATGCCGCGGAGCCACCATTGCATACCGCAGGGCAGGTGGTCGGCCTTGAGCGAGCGTGTGGAATAGCCCAGGATGGGTGACATCACGTTCTCGGCGTTGACGACGACGTAGCCTTCGTCGTTGCCGTAGACGGCGAGGTGGTCCATGGCGATGAGCTCGTCGATGCTCTGGCGGCCGTCAGCATAGCTCTTGACAGCGGCCTCGGAGGCTTCGGCCGTAGTGCTGTGACGGCTGTTGATGCGTGCGAGTTGTCGTGCTGCCAGCTGCCGCATCTCGCTCTGGGAGCGTCGTGCAGCGGCGGGTTGTGTACAGAGTGTGATGGCACAGAGGAGGGCTAACAGATTCTTCATCTTATAAGGGTGAAAGGAGTTTAAGCTGGTGAAGGGAAAACGGATTCGAAGTCTGTCGTGACTCCGAATCCGTCGGTTGTTGAGTTGATGATATAATATAGTATATCAGTCAGGTTGCATTATTCCTCAGTGTAGACGGCACCGTCGAAGCGGTAGAAACCGAAGTTGCCGGCCTGCACGGAGAGCGTATAGTTGCTCGAGGAGATGAGGCCTCCGAGCGGCGTGAACTTCAGCACCACGGTGTTGGTGTAGCCCGTGATGCCATCGTTGAGGCCACGGAAGAACATCGTGCCATATTTGGCGTGCTCGCCCACTGCCTGCGGTGCCTCGAGGGTGATGGTGCTCGACTCGGCATCCCATGTACCTGCGACTACTGCATCGCTGAATCCGCAGAAGCCGGTGATGATGACGTCGGTGTCGCTGCCTTCGGCAAACTCGATATTGATGAGGTAGTAGCCGACGTCATTGCCTTCGTCGTCAAGCTGGGGTACCCATTCTTCGTTGTCGGAATCGTATTCCAACTCGTGAACGAGGAAGGTGTTGTTGACGGTGAAGATGGGCACACGGGGTGTCGTGAGCTCCTTGACTTCGCTGCTCAGGATGGTGTTGCCGTTCTGTGCTACGACGTAGGCGCGAGCAAAGTATGTCGTCTCGCCTTCGAGGCCGGCGACGGACGCTGAGAAGGCGTTCTTGTCGCGAGTGGCGACAACGGATGCGCAGTCCTTGAAGTCGGCCGACGTGGCCACCTGGAAGCCTACCTCCTTCATGTCGAGGGTGTCGGCTACGGTAGCAGCGAGGGCTATGCTCTGGTAGTCGATGACATCGGCAGAGGTGAAGGCCACGCTGTTGGCACTGCTCTTGAAGTATTTGTTATCTATCGTGCTCTTGTCGTCAACCTCGTCGTAGCAGCTGGTGAGCACCAGTCCGAGGGCCATGCACGGAAGGATATATTTGAAAATCTTTTTCATATTGGCTTTACCTTATATATTATACATTAGGGATTCTGGTCAGCTTCGGTGATATGGCTGTTCTCCTGAATCTCATTCAGGGCAATCTGGTAAGTCCAGCGTACATCCTGTGCAGGCACGTCGATCCACGTGAGGTCGGTCTTCTGGTGGTTGCTGCCTTCGTAGGTGCGCTCCATACCCTTGTTGTTACGCTTGAGGTCGAAGAATACGAAGCCTTCGCCCCAGAGCTCGATGCGACGCTGCAGCAGGACGTCCTCTACGGTGACGTTCGTCTTGTTCCAGCTGGGCTGGCGGTTAGCCATGAGTTCCTTCATCACCTGAGCGGCTTCTGCGCCCTTGCTCTGGCGTGCCAGTGCTTCGGCTTCGATGAGGTACATCTCAGCAGCACGCATGTAGGTGTAGTCCATGGTCCAGTTGCCATCGTCGCCGAACTTCAGGTTGGCATAGGGATAGCGTGCGCTGGCAGTGGGCTGGCTGCTGTCGCCCTGCGGGCCGTTGAAGAGGCTCTTGCGATAGTCATCGTCGGGGATCTGGCTGTACAGACGAGCATCGATACAGATGG
>CAMOSA010000114.1 GCA_946624335.1 uncultured Prevotellaceae bacterium | reverse complement strand
GTAACTTGAAGAAGAGACGCTTGACACCTCAAGAAGTGAAAAATAAGAGTTACCAGTGCTGCTGGTCTCTCCCCCCTTTTGGGGATAGCGAGGAAAAAGGTGATTCTTTGCCACCTGCGAGAGTGACCGAGCTTATGTGCTAATGCGTCCCTTAGCTTCTGCGTTTCCTTACCGTCTCAAAGCCACTTTCGACCATTCACATTCGGGGATGTGAGCGGTCATGCGATAATAAGATGGACGTGTTGGGCGTAAACCCTTAAGGCTTTCACCTTAAACCCTTTACCCTTTTACCTCCGACCCTTAAGGCTTTCGGCCCAAACCCTTGAGCCTTTTGCCCACGCCCCTTGAGGCTTTCGGCCAGCCCACCCTTTTCACATGGCAAAAGCCCTTTTTTCGCTCATCTGTGACATGTGCGGTACTTTTAAAACAAAAAAAATTAAAAAACGCTGAGGCTCATGCAGCGGTAACTCTTATTGTTCACTTCTTGAGGTGTCAAGCGTCTCTTTGAGCCGAGCGTTCACTCTTTCACTTTTCACTCTTTCACTTTTCACTCTTTCACTTTTCACTTTTCACTTTCTTATGACATGTGCGGTACTTTTGCAAAAAAAATATTGTTTTTTTCGGCAATAGTACGCGGCCTCATAGGAGGGTGCGGAAACACACATAGGTTCGTAGGCCGATGCACATAGGTTCGTAGGCTGACGAACATAGGTGCGTGGGTTGATACACATAGGTGTGTGTGGCTGGGTGAGCGTATGGACGTTGGGGCGGGAGCGTATGGACGTGTGCGGTGAGGCGAAAAAGTAGAGGGCGTATGAGATGGATAACGCCTGACTTTTAAGTGGACTATAAGGTCACGCGGATGTAGCCTTAAAGTCTACGCTGGGGCTTTTGCCTCCTCTGACCGGAGGGATCCGGTATGTATATGATACAAATTGGATAAAAAAGGTATGCCGAAAACATTTTTTCGATAAAAAAGAGAGGCGTGTCACAACTTTTTTGTACCTTTGCGGCCAAAACCATGTGGATAGATTTGGGCTGCTTGCAACCACAGTAAAAAAATGCTAAAAGAGCGACCTTCTGATGTAGGTCGATGCATGAACCTCCCAATGACGTCCATTCTATAATTACTTATCATCAAAACAATCATTTAGAATGGGTTACTTATTTACTTCTGAATCCGTAAGCGAGGGCCACCCTGACAAAGTGGCCGACCAGATCAGCGATGCTGTGCTGGACAATTTGTTGGCTTTCGACCCGCAGTCGAAGGTGGCCTGCGAGACGCTCGTCACGACAGGACAGGTGGTGCTGGCCGGCGAGGTCAAGTCGAAAGCCTACGTCGACCTGCCCGAGATAGCGCGCCGCACCATAAGGCGCATCGGCTACACGAAAGGGGAATATATGTTCGAGGCAAACTCGTGCGGCGTGCTCTCTGCCATCCATGAGCAGAGCCCAGACATCAACCGCGGCGTGGAGCGCGAAGATCCCATGAGCCAGGGCGCCGGCGACCAGGGCATGATGTTCGGCTACGCCACCAACGAGACGGAGAACTTCATGCCGTTGCCCCTGGACCTGAGCCACCGCATCCTGCGCGTGCTGGCCGACATCCGTCGCGAAGGTGTGGAGATGACCTACCTGCGTCCGGACGCCAAGAGCCAGGTGACGATTGCGTACGGCGACGACGGCAAGCCGAAGCGCGTGGACACCATCGTCGTGTCGACGCAGCACGACGAGTTCATCCTGCCCGGCGATGGCGACCAGGAGCGCGCCGACCGCGAGATGCTCACCCAGATCCGCCGCGACGTCATCGAGATCCTGATGCCACGCGTCATCGAGGGCATACAGAGTGCCGAGGTGCGCGCCCTCTTCGACGACCACATCACCTATCACGTCAATCCGACGGGTAAGTTCGTCATCGGCGGACCGCACGGCGACACGGGTCTCACGGGTCGCAAGATCATCGTGGATACCTACGGTGGCAAGGGTGCTCACGGCGGTGGGGCTTTCTCCGGCAAGGATCCGTCCAAGGTGGACCGTTCGGCAGCCTACGCTGCACGTCATATCGCCAAGAACATGGTGGCTGCCGGCGTGGCCGACGAGATGTTGGTGCAGCTGAGCTACGCCATCGGCGTGGCTGAGCCCGTGAGCATCTATGTGCAGACCTACGGCACGAGTCATGTCAGCGAGAGTGACGGTGAGATAGCCCGCCGGATCCAGCAGCTCTTTGACCTGCGTCCGCGTGCCATCGAGGACCGTCTGAAGCTGAGGGCTCCCATCTATGAGGAGACGGCGGCCTACGGCCACATGGGGCGTGAGCCGCAGCGCGTCACCAAGACTTTCCACAGCCACTACGGCGCACCGGTAAGCATCGAGGTGGAGCTGTTCACATGGGAGAAGCTCGACTATGTGGAACGCATACGCGAGGCGTTCGGCCTTTAACGACGGACAGGATATGCAGATAGCAGTATATTGTGCCTCGAGCACGAAGATTCATCCGAGCTACTTTGCCGACGCACGTGCCCTGGGCGAGGGGCTGGCACGACGGGGCATAGGCCTGATCAACGGTGCCGGCCACATGGGACTCATGGGAGCGTCGTCCGACGCCTGCCTCGCGGCGGGCGGCGAGGTGACGGGGGTCATCCCATCCTTCATGATCGAGCAGGGCTGGCACCATCAGGGGCTGACGCGCCTCGTCGAGACACGCGACATGCACGAACGTAAGCAGACCATCGCCGACCTGTCCGACGGCTGCATAGCGCTGCCCGGAGGCTGCGGGACGCTGGAGGAGCTGATGGAGGTGATCACATGGAAACAGCTCGGTCTCTACCTTAAGCCCATCGTGATACTGAACACACGTGGCTACTACGACCCGCTGCTGGAACAGCTGCAGCGAGGCATCGACGAGCACTTCCTCGGCCAGCGACATGCCGCCATCTGGCGCGTGGCGTCGACACCGGAGGAGGCCATCGACCTCGTGCTGTCGACACCGCTGTGGGACGCCAGCGTACGTAAGTTCGCCGCCATCTGAGCCACTCACACACACGACAGCCCTATGCCCGACAGCCTCGTCCATAGCACCCCCCTGCCCCTGCTGTACAGACTTACGGCAGCCGACGACTCGCTGCTGGCCGGCGACACGCTGCTGCTGGCCCGGCCGGGGCAGAAGGAAGCCGAGCCATGGGGGATGGCAGGACGCACGATGCCCGACGCGCCGCACCGCTCGGATGCCGTAGCCATCGGGCTGCTCGTCTGTTTCTTGCTGATCTGTGCGGCACGGGGCTTGTACCGTAACAGCCTGAGGACGGCCCTGGCCGACTTCTTCCTGCCCACGAACAACAGCCGCAAGGGCGACGCCGCCGAGGGCGGCAACGAGGGTCGCCGGATGCTCGTAGCCCTGCTCTTCTGCATCGAGGGGGCGGTGGCCATCGTCGTGGCGTCACAGGCCTTGGGCTACGTGGCGCTGCTGCCGACGCCTTGGCTGACGATAGGCATCTACGCCGGCATCCTCGCCCTCTACATTGCCGCCAAACAGATGCTCTACCATTTCGTACATTCGGTGTTTTTCTCAGAAGCTCAACAACGGCAGTGGCGGGAGCACTACACCTTCCTCTTCACGGCTGAAAGCCTGCTATTGTTCCCGCTTCTGCTGCTGTTCGTATTCCTGCAAATGGACCTGAAAACAGTAGCTATTTCGGCCATCATTGTGTTACTTTTTGTCAAAATAACACTACTTTTCAAGTGTTTTTCTACGTTTTTCGTGAAAACTTATGGTTTTCTCCCACTTTTTGTGTACCTTTGCGCGCTCGAAGCGGCACCAGCGGTCGTGCTGTGGAAAATATTTGTAGAAATAACTCAAGGATTGAACCTCACATAAGACATGATTAAGAAGATTCTGGTATCCCAACCTCAGCCCTCTTCAGAAAAGTCTCCCTACTACGACATCGCCGAGCGCCTCGGCGTGGAGTTTGTATTCCACCCGTTCATCAAGGTGGAAGGTCTCTCGGCGAAGGAGTTCCGTGCGCAGAAGGTGTCACTCACTGGCATCACGGCCGTCGTCTTCACATCGCGTCACGCCATTGACCACTTTTTCCAGCTGGCCAAGGAGCTTCGCTTCAACGTGTCAGAGGACATGAAATATTTCTGCATCACGGAGCAAGTGGCGCTGTACATCCAGAAGTATGTGCAGTACCGCAAGCGCAAGGTGTTCTTCGGCTCCACGGGCAAGTTTGCCGACCTGCTGCCGACCATGGCCAAGCACAAGAACGAATACTACTTTGTGCCGCAGAGCGACGTACACAACGATGAGATCAAGACGCTGCTCGACTCGAAGAAGCTGCATCACGCTGAAGCCGTCATGTACCGCACGGTGCCCAACGACTTCAAAGGCGACGAGCCCTTTGACTTCGACCTCGTCGTCTTCTTCAGCCCCAGCGGCGTGAACAGCCTGCTGAAGAACTTCCCCGACTTCGAGCAAGGAAAGATCGCCATCGCCTCCTTCGGCCCCACGACGGCCAAGGCCATACGCGATGCCGGCCTGCGCCTCGACCTGGAAGCGCCGACGCCGCAATACCCGAGCATCACCTCTGCTCTCAGCGCATACATCGAGCAGCAGAACAAGGCAAAATGAGCGCACTGAGATTGGCGTTCCCTAAAGACGAGCGCCTCTGCAGCCGAAAGGCCATAGAATCACTCTTCGCGGGCGGAAGCCGGGCATTCTCGGCCTTTCCGCTCCGTGTCGTTTACAAGGAGGTGGACGACAAGAGCGGCGCCGACGACATGACGGCACAGGTGCTCATCTCGGTCAGCAAGCACCACTTCAAACATGCCGTAGACCGCAACCGCGTCAAACGGCAACTGCGTGAGGCCTGGCGACTGAACCGCGACATCATAGCGCCGAGGACGGAACAGCTGCACATCGCCTTCATCTGGATCGCCGATCAGTTGCAGCCGTCAGACCTCATACAGCGCAAGATGAGGAAACTCCTGCACATTGTCAACGAGAACACCGCCAAGACGAACACATGACCTGCCCTATTGCTACGACTTAACCACACCCAACCATGCTGCGCCGACTGCTAATCCTTCCCATACGTTTCTACCAGCGCTTTATCTCACCGATGACACCTCCAGCCTGCCGCTTCACGCCGACCTGCTCGCAGTATGCCATCGAAGCCATTGAGAAGCACGGCCCCGTGAAGGGTCTCTACCTGGCCGTACGACGCATACTGCGATGCCACCCCTGGGGCGGACACGGCTACGACCCCGTTCCCGAGAAATTCCACCTCTGAGACTAAGCACCGATCGTAACGCCTCGACACGCGCGCACGTTCCTTATTTAATAAGTAAAGGCCCTTGCACTACCTTAACATCCACACTCACCATCCCCTGCACGCCGGCGAGACAACCATCAATGCCTTCGGCGTACACCCCTGGCACCTGAACGACGACGCCACGAACGGTGCCGCACAGGTCAAGGAGCACATCAGGGCGGCCATACGTGCGGCCGGCATGAACGTACTACGGGATGGACAAGGCCACCCATTCGCCATCGGCGAGTGCGGCCTCGACCGCCTCACGGCCATCCCCTACGACGTGCAGCTGGCAGCCTTTCAGGCACAAATTGAGCTGAGCGAGGAACTTGGATGCCCCCTGATTCTCCACTGCGTACGAGCCGTCGACGATGTGCTGCGCATGAAGCACGGCACCCGTCAGGCATGGATTTTCCACGGCTTCAGAGGCAAGCCACAGCAAATGCTACAGCTGCTCGACCACGGCTTCTACATCAGTTTCGGCCTGCGCCACAACGCGGAGAGCCTCAGCCTATGCCCCGCAGAGCGGCTCTTCCTCGAGACCGACGACACGCCATTACCCATCAGCAGCCTCTACGCGACAGCGGCAGCACAACGCGGCACGACGCCAGAGGCGCTGGCAGCACAATGCCTGCAGAACCTCAGCAGCATCGGTCTCACTCAAACAGACCTGCCAGTACGTCAAGGCTCTTCATCGCAGAGAACTCGGGGATGTGAAGACGATAGAACTCCGTGACAATCTCCAAGGCACGCCGCCGCATAGCACCGTTCAGACCCACGGCCTGCATCGAACGGATGTTCATACGAAGGAACTTAGGCACCAGCGATGACTCTGCCGGCTCCAGATAATGAGTGTGCAGGGGACGGGACATAGAGAACGAGGCGGCAGCGAGATCAAAGTAGCTGCCCTCCTGCCAGTCGTCGACATTAGGCTGAAAGCCTAAGAAACGCGTCAGATGAAGGAGAAAGACGATGTGGAAATTGACATAGTGCTGCACGCTCTCGTCAAACCATGAGAGGGCATTAACCACGTAGTCGAAGAGCGGCACATTGGCCGACTCGGCGCGCAAGGCATAGCTCAGGAACTCTCCCAGATAGAGACTCATGGCGGCCTTATAAGGGTCGAAAGGCAAGGAACGCCACGGCTGCCACAGCGACAGCTCACGAGGCTGCTGCAGCGACCGGCGGAGCTGATGATCCCAAACGACCTCGACCAGCGTCAATGGTTGCCACAACACAGACGGCGAGCCACCCTTGCCCGAGCGCGGACGACGAACGATGAAGGGAACAGTGCCCTGAGCCTCCGTGAATACGGTGACGATAACCTGGCTGTCGCCGTAGCGAACGGCACGAAGCACCAGGCCATGAGTATGAACGGTAGCGGCAGGCATTTGCGACGCCAAAAATAGCAAAAAACGACGAGAAAAGCCTGCAAAAACATGAAAAATAACTGCCAAAGACATATTTTTCGTCGAAAAGTTTGGTGCGTAACGTTTTTTGCCGTACCTTTGCACCCGCAAATCGCGAAATGACAAACGATTTACACGGGGTCCATTCGTCTATCGGTTAGGACGAGAGATTTTCATTCTCTAAAGAGCAGTTCGACTCTGCTATGGACTACAAGAGAATAAACTTTAAACGTTAAACATTTAACTTCGCGCATCCGCGCGAGTCATTGAGAAAGAAATGGCAAATCATAAGTCTTCCTTAAAGAGAATACGTCAGGAGCAGAAGCGCCGCCTGCACAACCGCTACTACGCTAAGGCTATGCGCGCTGCCGTCCGCAAACTGCGTGCCACAACAGACAAGGCAGAGGCTGAGAAGCAGTATCCTATTGTGCAGAAGATGCTCGACAAGCTGGCTAAGACGAACCTCATTCACAAGAACAAGGCGTCCAACCTCAAGTCGAAGCTCGCTCGTCATATCCACAAGTTGGCATAAGACAGGCCGACACAGACTGCCACGCGCCTCGGTAAAGGGGCAGGTGGCTTAACAAGAAGTCCATAGCATACATAATAATAGTTAACATTGGAGAACAATGGGCCGTGAGGTTCATTGTTCTTTTTTTGTATGCCCCGCTTATTCTGATTGCCATGACAGCTTCGATCATTATTGGTCCTCGCGCACGCGCGCGTGAAAAGATGTGAAAAACAGGAAAACTTTAAACCCTAAACTTTCCACTTTAAACTTTTATTGCTATCTTTGCACGCAAAACCGAAAAGAACATTCTCATGGAAGAAGAAATCAAGAACGGCGCCGATTATAGCGCCAGTAATATTCAAGTCCTTGAGGGCCTTGAAGCAGTACGTAAGCGACCCGCCATGTACATCGGCGACATCAGCGAGAAAGGCCTCCACCACCTCGTCTACGAGACCGTAGACAACTCCATTGACGAGGCCCTCGCCGGTTACTGCACGCACATCGAAGTGACCATCAACCCCGACAACTCCATCACCGTACAGGACAATGGCCGTGGCATACCTGTGGATATGCACGAAAAGGAGCATAAGAGCGCCCTCGAAGTCGTCATGACCGTGCTGCACGCCGGCGGTAAGTTCGACAAGGGCAGCTACAAGGTCTCCGGTGGTCTCCACGGCGTAGGTGTCAGCTGCGTCAACGCTCTCTCCACACACATGATCAGTCAGGTCTTCCGCGACGGCAAGATCTACCAGCAGGAGTACGAGAAAGGCAAGCCCCTCTACG
>CAMOSA010000113.1 GCA_946624335.1 uncultured Prevotellaceae bacterium | reverse complement strand
ACGCTTGATACCTCAAGAAGCGTCGCAAGCGCCGAGCGGACGATTAGATTCATGATGATTGTCGTCAAATATAAATTGTTGTTGGATATTGAATTAGACGTCAATCGGCATCCATCCAAACATCAGTCTTCATTGATTTATTGTATAACCTATTGCTGTGCATGTACTTATCACATCACCAGATACTTCGGCTCAGCTGCATCAGTTCGCGGTCATGGTGTTGGCGAGGCTCGCAGCGGTCGTCGAGAATCATCGCGACGCCCGTCTGCTCGTTGTAGGGCTCCCTTGTCGGCACGCCCTTCACGTTGGGGGTTACCCGTCTTGATGAAGGCGAGCCAGTAACTGTCGCTATCTATCCCTCGCCGCTCCATCGGATCTGTTTCCTCTCATGCTGCGTCCCGCGGTGATGTTCCAATGCTGGGCCAAGCCTCCGACGGTCGTGTGCATCAGGGTGTCATGGAGGAGGTCGTGCCGATCCTGTTTCTTGTCTTGTAGGCTGAAAAGGTGTACAAAGATAGGTCTTTCTCCGACATCTGCCATAAAAATAACGGCACAAAGGTATGAAATACGTAACTTTTCCGTGATTTCATGCGTATTATAGCGCGAAAAGCGTATCTTTGCAGCGCGAAGGAAGGGGTGTGTATGGCCCATGCCCTCCCGCTGTAACGACTTATCGCAAAAAAAGTATAGAGGTCTATGAAGCAATCTGTCTTGCTCGCCATGGCATGTCTGTGCTGCGTCTGCGCCATGGCCCAGGAGCTGACCGTCGGCAGCTACAACATCCGCTACAAGAACGACGCGGACAGCATCCGCGGCGAAGGCTGGCATCGGCGCTGCCGGAGCCTCTGCGACCAGATCATCTGGGAGCGCCCCGACATCTTCGGCGCCCAGGAGGTGCTGCGTCCACAGCTCGCGGACATGGAGCGGGCGCTGCCCGCCTATCGATGGATCGGCGTCGGGCGCGACGACGGCAAGGAGGCCGGCGAGTATGCCGCCATCTTCTATAACCCGCAGCGCGTAGAGCTGCTGGAGAAGGGCAACTTCTGGCTCAACGAGACGCCGGACCGCCCGGCGCTGGGATGGGATGCCGCCTGCATACGCATCTGCTCGTGGGGCCACTTCCGCGACCGCATGAGCGGGCAGGACTTCTTCTTCCTCAACCTGCACATGGACCACGTAGGCACGACGGCACGTCGCGAGTCGGCCAGGCTGGTGATGCAGCGCATCACGACGATGACCGAGGGCGGACGGCGCCTCGCCGTGCTGACAGGCGACTTCAACGTGCCTCAGACCGACGAGCTCTACACGCTCTTCACCGAGTCCGGCGTGCTCAAGGACTGCTATACGGCCTCGCAACACCGCTTCGCCGAGAACGGGACGTACAATGGCTTCGACTACCACTTCCACACCAAGGAGCGCATCGACCACATCTTCGTCACCCCGGCTGCCATCGTCGAGGACTATGCCATCCTCACCGACGGACGATGGCAGAAGGATATGAACGGGCGGATGTCAAGGCATAACCTGTCGGACCACAACCCCGTGTTCGCACGCATAAGGTTCTTGAATGAAGGACCTCTCATGAATGAAGAGTGAAGCATGAAGCATGAAAGGTAAGCCCCTTTCCCGCGGCCACGGGGAGGGGGCTTCCCTTTCATGCTTCATTCAACCGGCAAACAGCTCCGTGGAGAGATAGCGCTCGCCGGTGTCGGGCAAGAGGACGACGATGCGCTTGCCCTGGTTTCCGGGGCGACGGGCTACCTCGGTGGCGGCATAGACGGCGGCACCGGCGGAGATGCCGACGAGGAGGCCTTCGGACGTCGCCAACTGGCGCGAGGTGCGGAAGGCATCGTCGTTGTCGACATCGAAGACTTCGTCGATGACGCTGGCATCGTAGGTGGCAGGGACGAAGCCGGCACCGATACCCTGGATCTTATGAGGCCCTGAGGGCTGGCCGCCCAGGACGGCGGAGGCCTTGGGCTCGACGGCGACGATCTGCACCTGCGGGTTCAGCTCCTTCAGCCGGCGGCCTACGCCGGAGACGGTGCCTCCCGTGCCGACGCCTGCCACGAAGATGTCGACCTGCCCCTCGGTCTGCTCCCAGATCTCAACGCCCGTGGTGGCATAATGGCGGGCGGGGTTGGCAGCGTTCTGAAACTGCTGAAGGATGACGCTGCCCGGCGTGGCATCGCGCAGCGCCTCAGCAGCAGCGATAGCTCCTTTCATGCCTTCCTTGCCGGGCGTCAGACGCACCTCGGCGCCATAGGCCCTGACGAGGTTACGGCGTTCGACGCTCATCGTCTCGGGCATCGTCAGGATGAGATGGTAGCCCTTGACAGCCGAGACGAGGGCGAGGCCGACGCCGGTGTTGCCGCTGGTGGGCTCGATGATGGTGGCACCGGGCTTGAGCACACCGCGCGCCTCGGCATCCTCGATCATGGCGAGGGCGATGCGGTCCTTGACGCTGCCGCCGGGGTTGAAGAACTCTACTTTGGCGATGAGGGGCGACGTGAGGCCATTGGCCTGGGCGTAGCGGTTGAGCTCGACGAGCGGCGTATTGCCGATGAGCTCGGTCAGTTGTTTTGCGATCATAGTGGTGAGTATGTTGATGGTTTGTGTTGCAAAGATAATCACTTTTGCCGAGAAGAACGGCGCTACAGCAGAAAATATCGCACCATCCTCCAAAAAAATTTATTTGAACTTTCGCAGGCTCCGCTTGCATTGGGTGTTAACGTCCTTAATTTAACTTCCATTACAAGCGAAACTTGCATTGTAAATTGTCAAATCGTAAATTAACTGCGGTCCAGTGCCTGTGCGATGTCCTCGAGGATATCGTCGATATGCTCGGTGCCGATACTGAGGCGGACGGTGGCCGGCGTGATGTGTTGCTGGGCCAGTTCCTCGGGACTCATCTGAGAGTGGGTCGTCGTGGCGGGGTGGATGACGAGGCTCTTGACGTCGGCCACGTTGGCCAGGAGCGAGAAGATCTGCAGGGCATCGATGAAGCGCCAGGCCTCCTCCTGGCCGCCGACGATCTCGAAGGTGAAGATGCTGCCGCCGCCATGGGGGAAGTACTTTTCGTAGAGGGCATGGTCGGGGTGATCAGGCAGGCTCGGGTGGTTGACACGGGCCACCTTGGGATGGCGACGCAGGAAGTCGACGACCCTGAGGGCATTGGCCACGTGACGCTCCACGCGCAGCGACAGCGTCTCGACACCCTGAAGGAGGATGAAAGCGTTGAAGGGCGAGATGGCAGCACCGGTATCACGAAGGATGACCGCACGGATGCGCGTGACGAAAGCCGCAGCACCCGCCACGTCGGCGAACACGGCACCATGATAGGAGGGGTCGGGCTGAGCCAGCGTAGGAAACTTGTCGGCATAGGCCTTCCAGTCGAACGTGCCGCCGTCGACGATGACGCCGCCCAGCGAGCTGCCATGGCCGCCCAGGAACTTGGTGGCCGAGTGGACGACGATGTCGGCACCATGCTCGAGGGGGCGTATCAGATAGGGCGTGCCGAACGTGTTGTCGATGATCAGGGGGAGGCCATGACGATGGGCCACGGCGGCGACACCCTCGATGTCGGTGACGTCGGAGTTCGGATTGCCGAAGGTCTCGGCATAGATGGCTTTGGTGTTCGGACGGATGGCTGCCTCGAGGGCCGTCAGGTCGTTGACATGTACGATGGTGTGGGTGATGCCCTGCGTAGCGAGGGTGTGGGTGATGAGGTTGAAGGAGCCGCCATAGAGGTTATCGGCGGCTACGATATGATCGCCAGCCTGAGCGATGTTCTGCAAGGCATAGGTCACCGCAGCGGCACCCGAGGCCACGGCCAGACCGGCCACACCACCTTCGAGGGCGGCCACACGATCTTCGAAGACGCCCTGCGTGCTGTTGGTCAGGCGCCCATAGATATTTCCCGGGTCGCGCAGACCGAAACGGTCGGCAGCGTGCTGCGAGTCGTGGAAGACGTAGCTCGTGGTCTGATAGATAGGCACCGCACGGGCATCGGTGGCGGGATCGGGTTGCTCTTGTCCAACGTGCAGCTGGAGCGTCTCGAAGCGGAGTTTTTTTTCTGTTGCCATAGTTCTTTCTTATTAATGATGGGTATTAATGAATCGTTGTCCTTTGAATTTCGCTGCAAAGGTACGAAGAAAGAGAAATATCTTCCAAATGTTTAGTTTAATTCAGAAATATCCACTAAATTTGCAGCGCAAAAAGAAGAAACACCTAAAACAAGCATATTAACGACCCCACAACAGAAGATTTTTCCAAGAAGATGGCAGACACATTAGACGATATTGACATCCTGCTGCTGAAGACGCTGCAGAAGAACGCAAAAATGACCACAAAGGAGCTGGCCGAAGCCGTCAACCTGACGCCCACGCCGGTGTTTGAACGCCAACGACGGCTGGAACGACAGGGCTACATCAAGAAATACATCGCCGTGCTCGACGCCGAGAAGCTCAACAGGGGGCTCGTGGTGTTCTGCAAGGTGAAGCTCAAACAGATCAACCGCGAGATGGCAGGGGTGTTCATGCGCAAGATCATGCTCATGCCGGAAGTCACCGAGTGTTACAACACTTCGGGGGCTTACGACTACCTGCTGAAAGTGAGGACGGCGGACATGACGCAGTACCAGGAATTCATCCTCAACAAGCTCGGCAACCTGGACAACCTGAGCTCCATAGAGAGCACCTTCGTCATGGATGAGGTGAAGAACAGCTACGGCATCAGCTTCTAAGTAACCGTAAAAAAAATAAGTTGGTATGATTTCGCTCAGATTTTTAGTTCATAACATAAATCGTACCAAGTTATTATTTAACGGTTACTAAAACAGGCTCTTCACGATAAAGAAGAGCACAGGCACGAGCAAGGAGGGGAGCAGGTTGAGCGTCTTGCAGTCCTTGATGTCGAGCAGCGAGAGACCGGAAGCGACGATGAGTGTGCCGCCGACGGTGATGATCTCATTGACCAACGCGTCAGGAATAATCGGACCGAAAAGCTTGGCGATGAGATAGAACATCCCCTGCCAGCAGAAAAGGACAGGAGCCGCCCAGGCCATGCCGATACCATAGGTCGTGGCCAGGACAGCCGACGTGATGAGATCCAGCGTGGCGTTGGTGTAAAGGAACGTGTTATCGCCCTCGAGGGCGCTGATCATGGGGCCGACGATGCTGAAGGTGCCGATGCAGTAAAGGAGGATGCCCGTCGAGAGACCCTTGGCCAGGCTGCCGGCCTCGTGACTCTTGTCGAAACGGTCGACAAGGCGTTTGAAGCGGCCGTCAAGATCGAGGATGGTGCCGAGAAGACCACCCGAGGCCAGACTGACGATGAACAGGACGGGATACTCACTCAGCGGCATCGTGCGCACCACAGCATTGAAACCTAAGGCCAACGAGGCCAAGCCCATGGCGACGAACAGAGCGCTCTGATACTGCGGACGGATTCCGCGCTTCATGAAGGAACCGGCTACGGAGCCGACGAGAATCGTGATGGTGTTTGTGATGGTGCCTAACAATTAATCAAGGAAAAGAGTAAAAGAGAAAAGAGAATAATGAGGTGAAAAAGGAAAAGTGTTAAGAGAAAAGAGTAAAAGAGAAAAGGGAAAGATGAGGTGAAAGAGAAAAAGTGTTAAGAGAAAAGAGTAAAAGAGAAAAGGGAAAGATGAGGTGAAAGAGAAAAAGTGTTAAGAGAAAAGAGAAGAAGAGAAAAGAGAAAAAGAAAGAGGGATGCCTCAACAGGTAAACTCGAGGCTGGTCACACTGGCATGGGCGGGGATATGATTATAGACTTCCTTGAACGGGATGACGCCGGCATAGGCCATGGCACACATGATGGGCCCGCCGTGACAAAAGACGGCGACGCGCAGCTCGTCCGTCAGGCTGTCATCGCGACGGCGTTGCTCCTCGGCCTTGAGCTCCTCGATAAAGTCGACGACACGCCGATAGAGGTCACGGAACGATTCTCCATTGCGCGTAGGATGATCGAGGAAATGGTCAAAATACTTTTGCAGATCGGGGTCCTGGATCTGGTCGAAACGCTTCATCTCCCAGTCGCCCATATTCATCTCCTTCATGCGGGGCTCCTTGATAGCGTCGGGATAACCACAGAAAGACGCCAGCCGTTTGGCTCGAGTGAGGGGAGAAGTGAAGACGAGGTCGAAAGTCAGGGCATCGAGCTGAAGCTTACAAGCCTGAGCTTCGGCCTCAAAATGGTCGGAGACAGGGACGTCAGTCCAACCATAGCACGTTCCTACAGGAACGGCGACACTCGTATGTCTGATCAAGCAGAGTTTCATGAGGGATGAGGGATTTAGAGATGGGACATGAGGAGGGGACAAGTGAGGTACATCGAGAGTTCACACAGCAGGAAGAGCGCACCACAACAATCGCCGGTGTAGCCCCCAAGACGACGACGCATCCACAGCATCAGCAGGAGCTCAACGACGAAGGGTACAGGCAGCAGCCACAGCACCTCCGGCAGGCCCAGGTAGCAGCATAGGACGAGGGGCAACAGCAGCGCCAAGACACAGCGCAGGCTATGCCAGAGCCAGCTCAGCAACGAACGCCCTGCGTAGACGACACCATTCTTGGCTCCTTCGGCCGTGCGGGCGTAAGGCAGTTGTCCGGTGATGAAGGAAGCAGCACTCTTGGCTGCAACATCAAACAGGAGCATCAATGAGCACAGCGTACCGAGACCTGTGTCCATGGTCTCTTGCCCAAGATGAGTCAGGCTCGCACACAACAGGCCGAGATAGATCATGAGGCCGAGCACGCCATACGTGCCGATGTGCGAATCCTTCATTATATCTAATGTTCGCGCGCGCGATGTGCCGCCGCCGAAACCATCGCAGAAATCGGCCAGGCCATCCTCATGTAAAGCGCCCGTCAACAGCAGACGTGCCCCAATGGCCAACAGCACAGCCACCCCTAACGAGCAACCTACCTGCGTGGCGACCCAGAGGACACCAGCCATCACGCCGCCCGTGAGCCAGCCGATGAAAGGCCAGTAGTCAACCACATGCTCAAAGGCTTCCTTGGGTGGACTGCACAGCCGCCACCAAGGCAGACGAGTGAAAAACATGAGTGAAGCGAGAAGAGAATACATGAGAGTTCGTTGAGCGTTGAGCGTTTATAGAGCGGAAGGACCGTTAATTATGAATTGTCAATGGTAAATAGTAAATAGTAAATGGTAAATAGTAAATAGTAAATGGTCAATTACTAAAAGTATTTGGTGATATGATTGTCCTCGAAATTACCCATTTCGTTGATCATCCTTACGGCAGACTCCACGATGGGATAGGCGCAGAGGGCTCCGGTGCCTTCGCCCAGACGCAGGCCGAGGCTGAGCAAGGGCTTCACGTCCATACGCTCCAGCATCAGCTTATGCCCGCTCTCGTCACCGCAATGACAGAAGATGGCGAAGTCGAGGAAGGCCGGTTCCATACGACTGGCCACGAGAGCACAGGCGCTCATGATGAAGCCGTCGACAAGGACTATCATACGTCGCTCGGCAGCACGCAGCATAGCACCTACGGCTGCCACCATCTCGAAACCGCCGAAATACGAGAGCACAGAGGGACCTTCACCCTTCGGAGGAAGAAGGGCGGCGGGCTGTGACGACAGCGGTGACGCCGAGGGTCTGCTGAAGGGACTATTTGTGATGCTCTCACGCAGGACAGACAACTTATGACGCACGCCTTCGCTGTCAAGGCCGGCGCCGGCACCTACACATTGTTCCAGCGGCAGGTCGAGCAGCAGGCTCATCCAGATGCTCGACGGCGAAGTGTTGGCAATGCCCATCTCACCTATACATATAATATTACAGCCCCTGTCAAACGCAGCGTCGACCTGTTCCCGGCCGACATCGAGGGCTTGCTCACACTGCTCCTCGGTCATGGCAGGACCGTGAAGGAAGTCGGCCGTACCGTGAGGTGCCACCTTGCGGTTGAGGATCTGTGGGTAGTCGCTCAGGTCGTGGTCTACGCCGACGTCAATGAGGTGCAGGTCGAAGCCGTGCTGGCGACAGAACATATTCACTCCGCCGCCGCCACGCGTGAAGTTCTGCATCTGCTGCCACGTGA
>CAMOSA010000112.1 GCA_946624335.1 uncultured Prevotellaceae bacterium | reverse complement strand
CTAGGCTTGTTGGCTCACACCCCTAGGCTTGTTGGCTCACACCCCTAGGCTTGTTGGCTCACACCCCTAGGCTTGTTTGGCGTGGAGATGTGACTATGATGATATGGCTATTTCTTGACCTTATGGGAAATATAAACTTTTTTTGACTTGTCTTTGACCTTTTTCCTCGTTTATTCACATCATTATAAGATAAAATGCTTAATTTTGTGCGCTCAAAAGGCTAAAGAATGTCTTTTTATGTCCTTTCAACCCTGATCGTATGAAGAAAGAAACAAAATCTTGGTGGCTGACGTTCCTGGCTGGCTTCCTCGCCACGGCGCTGGGTATCATCATCACTTTCGGCATTGAGAACCGCATCAATGCCTGCAGACGTGCCCAGACGGCGCAGCTGCTGGCCAGGCAGACGGTGGAAAAGATGGAGCGTACCCATCAGCAGTTGCATGAGTACCAGGACTTGTATGACATCATCGACTCCACTTCCATGATCCTTCATCTGGCTATCCTTGCCGACACGCTGGAGCGGGTGGATACGGCTGTTGTCACGACATTTATCAACAGTGCGTTGTCGGAATATGTTCAGGTGGATGTCGACAACGGTATGGAGACGTATAAGGCTGAGATACTGAATACCATAGGTAATGTAGAGCTCATCGGTCACATCGATGATTTCTATGCTTATGCCAGACAATACCGTACCGTCTCGGCTCAGGTCATCGATCAGAAACGGATCGTGGCCGATCTGGTGTATGGGCATTTCTACGGCGATTTGGATGCTACCATCCTGGATTATGTGCGCTATCTCCATGAACTGCCCGCTTTCAATGTCTACTACTCAAGGATGCAGAACGTGCGTCTCTCTCTGCAGGAGATAGATGCGGCCATGCTCACGGAGTTGGCACGTAGTAAGGAGCTCTTACAGGCTGATGAGCCATGATCCTTGCCCCTCTCGGGATGACGGGGCACTCTTTCAGGGTGTGGGTTAAATGGTCATGGACAGAAGCACGAATGGGTCATGAATATATTCATGGCCATTCATGAACTAAAGAGGAGGACGATGACGGAGGCGCGGGCGTCACTTGCTGACCTTCAGCGAGCTGCGCTTGTCGCGGTTGTAGCTGCGATAGTCGTCGAGAGGTATCTCCACGTCAGGTTCCACAAGCTCTCCCTCGGCGGGCAGGCGGAAACGGAGGTACTTGATGGTGATGCCGCGTGCGAGCCACTGCTGCTCGTAGTAGGTGCGGATGGCGAGGGCTCCCATCGGTTGGGAAGGGAGGGGACCACAAAACTCCATAGGCAAGTGATTCACCTCACATACATACTTCGTGTAGGTGAAGAGGAAATTGGAGTCGGTCTTGAGATTGATGATTCCGCCGTCGACGAGGAAGCGGCGGTAGCGGGTGAGGAAGTAGGTTGATGACAGGCGCTTAGTGGCTTTCTTCATCTGTGGGTCGGAGAAGGTGAGCCATATCTCGTTGACCTCGTCGGGGGCAAAGAAGCGATCGATAATCTCGATGTTGGTGCGCAGGAAGGCGACGTTCTTCAAGCCTTCGTTCAGGGCTTCGGTGGCCCCGCTCCACATACGGGCGCCCTTGATGTCGACGCCGATGAAGTTGCAGTCGGGGTAGCGGCGGGCCAGTCCCACGGCGTACTCGCCACGGCCGCAGCCCAGCTCCAGGACGATGGGGTTGTCGTTCTTGAAAAACTGTTCACGCCAGTGGCCGCGCATGTTAAAAGGCACGTCTTCGACTACCGAAAAAGGGTACTCGAAGACGTGAGGATAGTCCGCCATATCAGCGAATTTGGCCAATTTGCCTTTGCTCATAGGTTCTTTGGAGATAGATTTTATAGGGGCTATAGAAGCTATAGATGCTATAGAACTATAGAGGCTATAGAGACTATTCAATCACGACTGTTGTCCAGCCGTGGATGTCGGGCTCGATGCCATACTGTATGTCGACGAGCTTCTTGTAGAGGCGTGTGCTGACGGGGCCTGGCTTGCCATCGTGTGAGAAGACGTAGCTGTGGCCGGTCTGGGGATCATCGATACGCTCGATGGGGCTGATGACGGCCGCCGTGCCGCAGGCGCCAGCTTCCTCGAAGGTGTCAAGCTCCTCGAGGGGTATCTGACGGCGCTCGACCTTCAGGCCCAGGTCTTCGGCCAGCTGCATGAGGCTCTTGTTGGTGACGGAGGGCAGGATGCTGTTGGACTTCGGCGTGACGTAGGTGTTGTCTTTGATGCCGAAGAAGTTGGCCGCGCCACACTCGTCGATATATTTCTTCTCGCGGGCATCGAGGTAGAACTCGCAGGAGTAGCCCTGCTCATGGGCCCACTGGTTGGCCTTGAGGCTGGCTGCGTAGTTGCCGCCTACCTTGTAGCAGCCGGTGCCGAGAGGTGCTGAACGGTCGTATTCGCGTGTGATGACGTAGGGGTTGGTGGCAAAACCGCCCTTGAAGTAAGGACCTACGGGCGTGACGAATATCATGAAGAGGTAGTCGCTGGCGGGATGTACGCCGACCTGTGCCGTCGTGCCGATCATCAAGGGGCGTATGTACAGCGTGGCGCCGCTCTCATAGGGCGGGATGAAGCGTTCGTTGAGACGCACGACCTTCTTGACCATCTCTACGAACAGCTCGGTGGGCACTTCGGGCATGACGAGACCTCGGCATGTGGCCTGCAGGCGGTTGGCGTTCTCCTCGACGCGGAAGACGCGCACCTTGCCGTCGGGGCAGCGATAGGCTTTCAGGCCCTCGAAGGCTTCCTGACCGTAGTGTAGGCAGGTGGCAGCCATGCTCAGGTTGATGGTTTGCTCTGAGGTGACTTCTATCTCACCCCATTTGCCGTCGTGGAAATTGCAGCGGACGTTATAGTCGGTCGGCATGAAGCCAAAGGACAGGTTGCTCCAATCGATTTCTTTCATTTTGCTTGTCATTTTGCTTGTGTTAACTCATTTTCGGCTGCAAAAGTACACAAAAAGTTCCTAACGCGCTAACTTTTTTGGATAAAAGTAGTGACGAGGCTTAAAAACTTGTCATGGCGCAGGGCTTAAGGCTGTCCTTGCAGCAATCGTTTCACCTCGTCGTCGACCTTCGTCAGCCTCTCCTTGCAAAACGCGAGTAGCGCCTGTGCCTCCTTCAGCTTGTCCGTCAGCGTGTCGACGGCAATGTTTCCGTCCTCCATCTCTGCCGCCAGTTTCTTCAGGCGTGACACGGCGGCTTCGTAGCTCAGTGCCTTCTGTTCTTCGTTTTCCATTATAATGCTTGTTTTGAAAAATGGTTGCGTGAGTCATGCGTTGCGTCTCACGATGAACCAGGGGTTATGCAAGTCGGCTTTGTTGTAGGTGAGTGGCTGTTCGGTCGAGGCATCGATGACCTCGCATCCTGCTGCCGTGGCTATGGCGTTTCCGGCTGCGGTGTCCCATTCCATCGTCGGTGCGTGGCGGGGGTAGATGTCAGCTTGGCCTTCTGCGACGAGGCATATCTTCAGGCTACTGCCCGACGAGACCATCTCAAGGTCGGGGTGATGACGGCGCAAAACCTCGATGAAATCGGCCGTTTCTGCGCTCAGATGGCTGCGCGAGGCTACAACGCGGAAGGGTCTCTCGGCGTCGCGAGGAGCGGGTAGGGTAGTGACCGTAGGATTCGATTCGGCGTTGTCAATGCGCCAGGCTGCGGGTGCCTCGGTGAAATGCATCCAGTCGGCCACGGCCCATTCCTCGGCTTGCGAGGCTGGGGCAGGGTGGGGGCTGCTCTGGCCGACATACAGCTGTTGCTTAACCGGCACATAGATGACACCGGCGACGGGTGTGCCGTCCTCGACGAGGGCGATGTTGACCGTGAATTCGCCGTTGCGCTTGATGAACTCTTTGGTCCCGTCCAGCGGATCTACGATCCAAAGACGGCGCCAGTGGCAGCGCTCCGTCTCGTAGGGCAGGTGGGCACCTTCCTCGCTCAGGACGGGGATGCCTGTCGGTTCGAGGTGCCGCATGATGCAGGTGTGCGCTATTTTATCAGCCCGTGTCAGCGGTGAATTGTCGGCCTTGTGCTCGATACCGAAGTCAGCCGACGGGTCGGTGTAGACATCCATGATGGCGCGTCCCGCCTCAAGGGCTGCGATGATGGCTAAAGAGAGATAATCGTTCATCGTGGCGTCAGACTATGCTGTAGAGCAGCAGGATGATCAGTTGCGCCGTGAGGATGCGCAGGAACATACACAAAGGATAGACCGTCGAGTAGCCTACGGCGGGAGCGTCGTTGTTGGCCGTCTGGTTGGCATAGGCAAGGGCGGGCGGGTCGGTGGTGGCGCCGGCGATGAGGCCCATCAGCGTGAAATAGTTCATCTTATATTTCAGGCGGGCCAGCAAGCCAATGATGAGAATCGGCACTACGGTGATGAGCAGACCAGCCCAGACGTAGGTCAGGCCGTCGCCTTCAGTCACCGTCTGCCAGAAGGTGGCGCCAGCCTTGATGCCTACGGATGCCAGGAACAGCACGAGCCCGAACTCACGTAACATGAGGTTGGCCGACGTCGTGGTGTAGCTCACGAGATGAGCCTTGTAGCCGAAGCGTCCGATGAGGATGGCCACGATGAGAGGACCGCCGGCCAGACCCAGCTTGACGGGCGTAGGCACGCCGGGCAAAGCGATGGGCATCATGCCAAAGACGATGCCGACGACGATGCCGATGAACAGCGCGGCCAGATTGGGGTGGTCGAGACGTTTCATCTCGTCGCCTAGCACGTTGGCAACGCGCTTGACAGCGTCCTCAGGACCGACACATACCACTTTGTCGCCGATCTGTATACGCAGGTTCTGGTCGGCAAAGAGGTTCATACCGTTGCGCAGGATGCGCGTGACGTTGACGCCATAGACCGAGCTGAAATGCAGCTGTCCAAACTTCTTGCCGTTGACGTTGGGCTGTGTCACCAGGATGTTGCGTGAGACCATTGGCACGTCCTGTTCCTCCCATTCCACATGGTCGACGGGGCCGATGAAGGCGGAAATGGCTTCCCAGTCGTCTTCGGCACAAGTGATATACATCAGGTCGCCGGTCATGACGATGGTGTCGCGGTTGGGGATGGTGACATGTCCCTCGTGGAGGAAGCGTGAGCAGACGAAGTTGCGTCCGAGGAAGTCGCGTATTTGAAGGATGGAACGCCCGCTCAGCGCTTTGTTCTCGGCGCGCAGGGTCATGCGATGAGGCTTGGCGTGCGGGTTCTCGTTCATCTCCTGCTCGATTTGCTCCTCCTCTTTCTTGAGGCTGATATGGCAGAGATAGCGGATGGCTATCGTGGCACCGATAATGCCTACGACGCCAAGGGGATAGGCACAGGCATAGCCCGAGGCAATCTGCGGGACCTCTGCAGCACCTTTATATATAGTGGCGACGGCCTCTGAGGCGGCACCCAAGCCTGGCGTATTGGTGATGGCGCCGCAGAGCACACCCGTCATCATCGACAAGTTCCACACGTTGGCGCCGCCCTTGACGGCAGGATCATAGAAGAGGATGAAGTAGAGCACGAGCATCGTCACGACATTGAGCGCCACGATGCCCATGGCCAGCATGTTGGCCGTGATGCCGCCCTTGGCGAAGCTCTCGAAGAAACCGGGGCCGACCTGCAGGCCAATACAGTAAACAAAAAGAATCAGGCCGAAATCCTGGACGTAGTTGAGCACCTCAGGTGTGCCGGTGAAACCTATATGTCCGGCCAGAATACCGGCGAAGAGCACGAAGGTGACGCCCAGTGAGATGCCAAAAATCTTGAAGCGGCCAAGGTAGATGCCTACGGCGATGACTAACGCATAGAGCACAACGATGTGCGCTATCGAGTCGGTGCTGGTGAAGAGGTTGATGAGCCAATCCATTGAATGAGTGTGTTATACACGTTGCTGTACAAGTGGAGACAGGCGTGGGGAGATGGATAAAAGAGGATAAAATGTTGATTTTGGGCGCAAAGGTAAGCAAAATACTTCAAATGACGCCCTGAAAAAACAATTTTACCAGAGAATGTGAGAAAAAAATAACCTATGTCAAACCTGACCGTCGATGGTGTCGGCTATCTTGTCGACGTTCATGCTACGTGCGCTGGCGTCAAAAATGTCCTTGTAGAGCCCGCCCTGGTGATAGACCTCCGAGGGCGTGCCACTCTGCACGACGTGGCCTTTCTGCAGTACATAGATCTGGTCGGCATCGATGATTTGGCCTATGTTGTGTGAGATGATGATGACGGTGCGTCCGGCCTTGATGGCGTCGATGCTGGCCTTGATCTGCTCTGTGGCGATGGCGTCGAGGCTTGCTGTGGGCTCGTCAAGGAAGATGATAGGCGGGTTCTTGATGAACATACGGGCGATGGCTATTCGTTGTTGCTGCCCGCCGCTGAGCTGCAGGGCTTGTGACTCGAACCCGTTAGGCAGCTGCATGATCTGGTCGTAGATGTAAGCTTGTTTCGCAGCTTTTACGACATCGTCGTGCGTTGCTCCTGGGCAGCCATAAAGGATGTTTTCCTCGATGGAACCGCTGAAAATATGATTCTTCTGCAGCACTAAACCTATGTTCTCACGCAACCATTGTGTGTCCCAATCTTTCAGCTCGTGGCCATCGAGTGATACGGTGCCGCTGTCGGGGTGATAGAACTTGTCGAGCAAGTTGACGATGGTGCTCTTCCCAGCTCCGCTTAGACCGACCAGGGCCGTAATCTTACCTTGTTCGATGCGCAGGTTCACGCCCGTCAGTGCTTTTGTGCCGTTGCTGTAGGTGAAGTCGACATCGCGCATCTCGAAAGTCCCCTCGACACGCTCGGGATGGTAGCTGCCGCTGTCCTCGATTTCATCATGGGCGTGGAGAATCCCAAAGAAGCCCTCGGCGTAGATCAGCGCATCGTTCATGTCGTCGTAGATGCGATGTAGCTGGCGTATGGGGGCGCTGACGTTGGCGAAGAGCATCACGTGGTACATGATCTTGCCGATGCTCATGCCCGGATAGTCGGTCAGCACGAGGTAAGCGGTCAGGATGATGATGAGCACGGTGCCGATTTGCTCGAAGAAGCTCTTTAACCCATTGAAGAAGAAACTCATGCGGCGCGTGTTCATCTGCTGCTCCGTCATCGCTTTCTGGATGGCGGCTTGCCGTGCCGACTCGATGTCTTCACGGTTGAACGACTTGATGACCGAGATGCTCTCGATGATGTTCAAGATGCCCTGGCTCACGGCCTGATGGCTGCCGAAGATGTTGCGGCGCCAACCTTTGAGATGGTTGGCCTGAACGTAAGTCAAGTAGAAGTAAATAGGTACGATACATAGCGCTACCAGGCCGACATACACGTTGGCGGCGAACATCAGGATCAGGGCGAAAATGGCACTGGTGAAGAGCGGCAGGATCTCGATGAAGAAGTTGTTGACGGTGTTGGATAAGCTCTGTATGCCCCGGTCGATGCGTGACTGCAGCTTGCCCGTTTCGTTGTCTTCGGCACTAAAGAACGCCATGCGGAACCGGAGTATCTGGTCGACGACTTTCAGCGAGAGGTCTCTGCTGACGAGTATGCGCATCTTTTCGCCGTAGTAACGTTGGCCGAAGGTGACGAAGGCCGACAGGACCTCTTTGCCCAAAAGGATAGCGCTGATGGCGGCCAGAAGTCTTGTGGCTTCGCTCCAGGCAAAGGTCGTCTGCATCAGCTCGTTGATGGTGTCGACGGCTCGATCGAGCACGACGGCGTTGACTTGAGCCATGAGAGAGCCGGCGAAGGTAAGCACCAGCGTGATGATGACGAGCCAACGGTAGGGCTTGACGAAAGGGAGAATGTTCTTGAGAAGGTCAAAGAGATTCATCTTTAGGGACGAGGGCGCCGTCGCCGTGCTGGTCGCTGTGTTTGCTGTCATAAAAATAGTTCTTTTGTTCGTATTTTGCGCACAAAGTTACGTTTTTCCTTTGAAAAACAAAAATCATAAGTGTATTTTAATCACTTTTTACATAACAAATTTGGTCACTCCGCCAAACTTTGCTACCTTTGTCCGCTTTTTAGAGACAAAACACCTTAAATAACAGTATTTATTTTAATTTTCAACTTCCAAAACTTTACCCTATCATGGCAGATAGTAAAGAAAAACTCTTCGCGGACTTCACCGCCCCGACCCGCCAGG
>CAMOSA010000111.1 GCA_946624335.1 uncultured Prevotellaceae bacterium | reverse complement strand
GACCCCCTGATTAACAGTCAGGTGCTCTAACCAACTGAGCTACTGAAGCAGTGTTCTCGACCCTTTTCGGGCAGAAAGAAAGCGCAGAAACGAGGGCGAAACGGCGTTTTAACGCTTTTTTCTCGGAATTGCGGGGCAAAAGTAGTGCTTTTCTCAAAAATAAACAATACTTTTGCAGAAAATTTTCAAGAATATGGCAAAAATAATAGGAATTGGCAATGCTTTGGTGGATATTTTGGTCCATTTGAGCGACGAAAAGCTCCTTCATGAGCTCTCTTTACCCAAGGGCGGCATGACACACATCGACCGCAAAGGTCTCATGCGACTACGACAGCGCTTAGTAGGCCTCGACATACAACGCGCCACCGGTGGCAGCGCCGCCAACACCATCCACGCCCTGGCCGTCTTAGGTGATGCCACGGGCCTCATCGGTGCCATCGGCGACGACGAGACGGGACGCTTCTTCGCCGCACAGGCCGAGCGCCGCGGAATCGAAACACACCTGGCTGTCATCGAAGGCGAGCAGACAGGCACAGCCAATGCCCTGGTCACGCCCGACCACGAGCGCACTTTCGCCACACACCTCGGCGCAGCGCCTCAACTCGGACGGGCACTGCACGACGTCGACCTCTCGCACTACGATATTCTACACATTGAAGGCTATCTGCTGCAAGACCATCTGCAGCTCGCCGACATCTTAAAGACCGCCAAGCAAGCAGGGCTCACCGTCAGCTACGATCTCGCCTCATGGAACATCGTGCGCGACCATCACGGCCTCATCCAACAGCTCATCAGCGACTATGTCGACATCGCCTTTGCCAATGAGGAGGAGGCCACCGCCTTCAGCGGACATGCGGACCCCGAGGCCTCGCTGCGGCTCCTCGCTTCGATGACCGACACCGCCGTCGTCAAAATAGGTCGGCACGGAGCCCTCGGCATGAGCCGGGCTACGGCCGACGAGGTCCTGCGTGTGCCCGGCCTGCAGCGGACGGTGGTCGACACCACCGCAGCCGGCGATTTCTTCGCCGCAGGATTCCTGCACGGATACGTCCACGGACGCGACCTCGCCACCTGTCTCGACTACGGCAACCACATCGCAGCAGAGGTCATACAAGTCATGGGCACACAGGTCGACGACGAACGACTGCGACAAGCCATCAGCACGACGGCCTCCTGACAGGCCACCCTCATCACCGACGTTTTTTATAAAGAACACACACATAAAGATATGAAAAGACTCCTTCTGCTACTTATCACCGCACTACCCTTCACGCTCTCAGCCCAGCAGCGGACATCATCTTCAGGTTTCGACATATCACGCAACCTCGAGATCTTTGCCGACATCTATCGCCAGCTCGATATGTTCTACGTCGACACACTCTCAGCCGACACTGCCGTGCGATGGGCCATCGATGCCATGCTGGCCGAGATTGACCCCTACACCAAATTCTACCCCGACAATGACCAGGACGAGCTTCGCCTCATGGCCACAGGCCGCTATGCCGGCATCGGCGCCCTCATCCGGGCCTATAAGAAAGATGCACGCGCCGTCATCGAGGATCCCTACGAGGGCTGTCCCGCACAGGAGGCCGGAGTGCGCGCCGGCGACGTGATCCTGTCCATCGACGGCCGCGACATCAAGGGATGGAACGTCTCACAGGTCAGCCAGAGCCTGCGCGGTGAGCCTGGCACCGCCTTTGAGCTACGCGTGCAGCGGCCTGGCGAGAAGAAGCCGAGGGCCTTCCGCATCGTACGCCGGCAGATACAGCTGCCATGCCTGCCTTGGTACGGCATCGTCGACTCCACGGCCCACGTAGGATACCTCTATCTCACTGAGTTCACCGACAAGTGTGCCGTCGAGGTACGCCACGCCATCCTCGACATGAAGCAACAAGGTATGCAGCGCCTCGTCATCGACCTGCGCGACAACGGCGGCGGCTCCGTCAGCGAAGCCATCGAGATCGTGGGTATGTTCGTGCCGCGCGGCACACTTGTCGTCTCCACCAAAGGCAAGGTCGCCGCCACCTGCCACGACTACCTCACGCCCGCCGAGCCTATAGACACCGTCATGCCCCTCGCCGTGCTTGTCAACGCCGCCTCAGCCTCAGCCTCGGAAATAGTCACCGGCGCCCTACAAGACCTCGACCGTGCCGTCATCCTCGGCCAACGAACATACGGCAAAGGACTCGTCCAGGGCATACGCGAGCTGCCCTACCGCGGACAGCTTAAGATCACCACCGCCCGCTACTACATACCCTCCGGACGTTGCATCCAAGCCTACGACTACCGCCACCGCACCGCCGACGGCGCCGCCACGACGTTGCCTGACAGCCTCACACGCGAGTTCCGCACCCGCCTCGGACGGCCCGTCCGCGACGGTGGCGGCATCCTGCCCGACAGCATACTCGATGTCGACAGCCTGCCCTCGATGATTTATGAACTGACCGCCGACGACGCTTTCTTCGACTGGGTCACCGGCTACGCCACCCGTCATGAGCACATCGCCGAACCGGGCCATTTCCATCTCACCGATGTTGACTACGCCGACTTCGTTCAGACCATCGCCGACAGCGGCTTCACCTACAACGGGCGCACAGCAGCGGCCCTCAACCAGCTGCGACAGCTTGCACGCTTCGAGGGACGTGACACCGATACGCGCGACGAGTTCGACGCCCTCGAGGCCAAGCTGAAGACCAACGACCTCAAGGCCGACCTCCAACGATTCCGCCACCATATTCAACCTTACCTCGAAGCCGAGATCGTCAGCAGATACTACTACCAGCGCGGAGCCCTACGGCAACAGCTCGCCACAGACAAGAGCCTGCGTAAGGCGGTGGAAACGTTGAAAGTTGAGAGTTGAGAGTTGAAAGTTGAAAATTGAAAATTGAAAGTTGAAAGTTAAAACACTAACAAATATGCGTAAACGTAAAGCTCAAAACACTAACCAGGCCATCATGCGCGGCGTGATCGCTATGGCCCTCATCGTACTCCTCGTGTGCTACCTTTTCCTGACTATGGTCTCCTGCACCGACTCACGCCCCACATTCCGCCTCAGCGGCCATCTCACTGGCGCCCCCGACTCGACGCTCATCATCGAGGCCATGGGGCTCTCCGGCGTGAAGCCTCTCGACTCGCTACGCCTGAAGGCCGACGGCGACTTCTCCTTCGACATCCCCGTAGCGCCACGCGACAGCACCGCATCGCCTGAGTTCTACCGGCTGCGCATCGCACGTCAGGTCATCAACTTCTGCGTCGACAGCACCGAGGACATCACCGTCGAAGCCGCCTACCCCAGTATGGCTTCCGCCTACGACATACAGGGCAACGAAGCCTCACGCACCATGAAGACCATTTCGCTGCTCAACATACAACTGCAACAGCAACTCTCTGCCCTCAGCGACGATAACACGCTCTCTGCATTAGAAAAAATGGAACGCGCGCGCACGATGGTCGATTCCTACAAGCAGACGTTGCGCACCGACTATATCCTGCGCGACCCAGCCTCGCCCGCCGCCTACTTCGCCCTCTTCCAGACCATCGGGCAGCAGCTTCTCTTCAACCCCGAGGACGACAAGGCCGATGTGCAGCTCTTCGCCGCCGTCGCTACGCAGTGGGATCAGTACTACCCCGCTGCGCCCCGCACCGCCAACCTCCGCAACATAGCCCTCCGAGGTCTGCGCAACACACGACCCGGCAAGCCCTTCGAACTGCAGATCGACGGCGACAAGGTGCGCGAGACCGGCATCATCGACTTCGGCTTCCCCGACCTGCATGGACGCGAACATCGCCTCTCCGACCTCCACGATCATGTCGTACTCCTCGATTTCACAGCCTATGCCTTGCCCCAAAGCCAGCAACGCAATATCGAGCTGCGCGAACTCTACAGCACCTACCACGACCGTGGCCTCGAGATCATGCAGGTATCGCTCGACGCCGATGAGCACTACTGGAAGACGATGTCCGAGAGCCTGCCGTGGCTCTGTGTCTACTGCCCCGAAGGACTCGACAACGACATCGTACAACTCTATGGTGTCAACGCCTTGCCCACCTATTTCCTCATCGGACGAGGCTCCGAGCTACGTGCACGCGACACACAGATCACCGACCTGCGTCGAACCATCGAAGCCGAGCTACGTCAATAGCCTGAAAAGGCCAAAAAACACCTCTCGACGATATTTTTCGACGAAATATTTGGCCGAACAAAAAAAAGATTCTATCTTTGCCCCGACAAAAAGTCAACAATGAAGGGTTTCGCGACACAAGCGGAGCTCTTTTCCTTTTGTCTGCCAACACGATTCATTGTCAACCATAAAACGTCAACCGTAAATCGTAAATAGTAAATTGTAAATCGTAAATCTATATGGCTTATATGACACAAAAGGGCTACGACAAGCTCGTAGCCGAACTCCATCAGCTCGAAGCCGTCGAACGCCCCAAGGCATCCGCGGCCATCGCCGAGGCACGCGACAAGGGCGACCTCAGCGAGAACTCCGAGTACGACGCTGCCAAGGAACACCAAGCAATGCTCGAGATGAAGATCACCCAGCTCAAGACTGTCATCTCCGATGCCAAGATCATCGACACCAGCAAGCTCAACGCCGACACCGTGCAGATCCTCAGCCGCGTCAGCCTGCGCAACGTCAAGAACAACGCACGCATGGCCTACACCATCGTCAGCGAGACCGAGGCCAACCTGCGTGAGGGCAAGATATCCGTCAAGACACCCATCGCACAAGGCCTGCTGGGCAAGCGCGTCGGCGACATCGTAGAGATCAAGGTGCCCCAGGGCATCATCAACCTCGAGATCCTCGACATCACCTTCGAGGAGTGACACTCCCCTGTCCTCCCCGCCCGAGCTTGCCCGCTTTAGCTTGTCGAAAGGACCTCTCAACCCTCCGCTCGAGCTCTGCTCGCTTCTTGAAGTGTCAAGCGTCACCCTCCGGGATGCCGAGCGCGCCCTGCGAAGAACCTCTAAACGTTTCAACCTTTCAACCTCTCAACCTCTCAACGTTTCAACCTCTCAACGTTTCAACCTCTCAACGTTTCAACACCCCCACCCCATGGCATCCATCTTCAGTAAGATAGCTTCCGGCGAGATCCCCAGCTACTGCTGCGCCGCCGACGACGAGTTCTACGCTTTCCTCGACATCAACCCGCTGGTGAAGGGCCACACCCTCGTCATACCCCGCCGCGAAGTCGACTACCTCTTCGACCTCTCCGACGACGAGCTGGCACGCCTGCAGGTCTTCGCAGCCCATGTGGCCCGCGCCATCCGGCAGGTCATCCCTTGCGTCAAGGTCGGCCAAGCCGTCCTCGGCCTCGAAGTGCCGCACGCCCACATACACCTCATTCCCCTGCAGAGCGAGCGCGATATGCTCTTCTCCAACCCCAAGCTACAGCTCCCGGCCGACGAGATGCAGCGCATCGCCGACGACATACGCGCCGCCTTCCGGCCCTGACAGGCTACTCCGCTAATGCACCAGGTGATAACGTCCACCCGATAGCACACGTACGACGCCCTTCAGCTCCAAAGTGAGCATGAGGGGCGTCAGTTTGTATGGAGGCAGAGACAAGGCATGAGACAAGTCGGCGAGCTCGATGTCGTCATCGCTACGTCTCATGACGTCGACGATCTGCTGCTCCTCTGCCGTCAGCTCCGGGAACAGCAACTGCTGCGCGTCGGGGCACGGTGACGTCTGCTGCCATCCGAGGTCATCCAATACATCCTCAGCGCACGTGATGAGCGCCGCACCATTACGACGGATCAGCAGGTTGCAGCCCTCAGAACTCACGTCAGTAGGACGGCCAGGGAAGGCGAAGACGTCGCGGTTGTATTCTGCTGCCAGACGGGCGGTGTTGAGCGAGCCGCCGCGCTGAGGGCTTTCCACGACGACAACGGCGTCCGCCATCCCTGCCACGAGACGGTTGCGCTGCAGGAAGTTCAGACGCTCGACCGGCGTATGGCTCGTAAACTCCGTGACGAGGCCGCCCCGGGCAAGCATCTCGATGGCCGTCTGCCGATGGCTTCGCGGGTAGAGCTCGTCCAGACCATGAGCCAGCACACCCGCCGTCGGCATACCGGTTGCCAGGGCACCACGATGAGCCGCCACGTCTATACCGTAAGCCAGTCCACTGATGATCAGCGCATCGGGCACGGCCTTGGACAGACCTTTGATCAGACTTGTGCACAGATCGCGCCCACGTTCCGTGCAGCGACGAGTGCCTACGATGCCGAGGACATGGGTCGCGTTGAGGTCGAGAGCACCTAACGTATACAACAACAGCGGTGCATCCTCACACTGCCGGAGACGGGCCGGATAGTCATCGTCGGTGATACCGAGTATGCGTATCTTATGCTTGCGGATATAGGCGAGTTCAGCCTCACACTGAGGCAGGAAGCCATCCATGAGCAAGACGTTTTCTGCAATGCGTGAAGAGAGGCTCTCGAAGCGACGGCCCAGATCATGGCGACACTCGTAGATGACTTGTCCGCTACCCAGCACATCGAACAGCGTGCGCTGCACCTTGGGCTGATGACGCAGAGCCATCGTGAGCGCCATCACATATAGGGTTTCTTGCTCAGTCATAATACGTTTATAAACCTATAATGAGTACGGCTACGGTTTGCGGTAGCCATGCTTGAGATATTCAAATCCGAACCGGCAACGAAGGCAGTCGTGCCGGTCACAGTATTCCCGCTTGAGCTGAATCAGCGCCTGGCTGTCAGCAGCGCTCTCCACGCCGATGCCACACTGCTGCCACTGCCTCAGGATATGATTGCGCTCCGGCTTCAGCTGCTCCAGTAGTGCGATAGCCTGTTCCTGCATAGCCTCGTCATTGTGCGCTTGCCCATAAGCAAAACGCATGGGCACGACAGTGTTGACGATGATCAGGTCGCGGCTGTCTGCGCTTAGACGTTTCTCCGAGCGCGGCGCCTCGAGGCCGAAGAGATAGTGGGTCTGCCAGTACGCTGACACACCGACATCGAGCACGCCATGCAGCGCGTCACGGTCGGAAGCACGCAGCAGCATCCCCGCGAGGTTAGGGCACCGATGGTAGAGCTGCGCCAGCTGTACCAGGCGCAGGTGAGGGAAGTTCTGAGGGCGCAGACGCAGGTAGCGCCACGACGAGGGCGACAGCGGGACATCCAACTGGAACTTACGGCTCAAGTAGTTCCATTCGTGCGACAGGCGACGGAAATAGTCATCCGACGCCGCTGCCTGACGCGACGACGGAGGCAGCGCGTCTGCCTCCAGCAGACCCGCCGTACCCAGAAAGAGCGCTTCAAGTTGGAAGGCATCATCACGGTGCTTCGCAGCTGCATGAAGCGGGAAACGTGCGGCCCAACGCTCGAAAGCATCACCGTTGACGCCGAAGCCGAAATTGCGGGACAGCGTGACGAACCAGCTCCGGTCCCAGTCGCCGCCGCTCGCCGAGAGACGCTCCAGGCAACGGCTGCTGCGAGCCTGCAGACGCTCATACAGCAGGGCCGACATCCACGCGTGGACAGTCAGCAGAGGCAGCTCGGGCAGCACACGCCAGCAGCGGGGATAATCGTCCGTCTGCAACAGCTCAACATAGCCCGCGCGTATCGCATCCGGTATCGTCAGCTGCAGCTGAGGAGGTCGCAAGCCATTGGCAGTAACGACCTCTGCATCAACCACCTCCGCCACGTGCAGCACGACGCCATTGTACGCCGGATCACGATGATGACCGTGCCGTTGCCAGTCGCTCGAGCGCAAGTGTAGTTCCACATTGCCCACCCATAACGCTCCGCCGATGCGCACCTTGGCATTGAAGAAGTCTGGGCCGGCATCCCTGTTGTGCAGACCAGGGTCGATGACCTCCACTGCCTGACCGTCAGTGGTCACCAGAGGAGCGAGCGGAAAGATTCGGTGCTTCCAGACATAATGTAGCAACTTTTCCATAATCCAGAGCGAAATGCGAACTCTTTTTCTTGCAATTCCGATGTAATGCGCTGCAAATATAAGCAAAATAGTTGGACGATGACGCTGCGAAGACCTAAAATATCAAAAAAGTTTTTCGAAAAGTACCGCACATGTCACAAGAAAGTGAAAGAGTGAAAAGTGAAAGAGTGAACGCTCGGCTCGCGCTCGACCTTGGTCGCTTCACACTTCTATGTTGCTTTC
>CAMOSA010000110.1 GCA_946624335.1 uncultured Prevotellaceae bacterium | reverse complement strand
CCTGCCGCGCTGACGTCTCGGAGGCGGGAGTGAGGTGAACGACCACACCGTCGGCCGTTCGCTCCACTCCCTCTGGGCTGCCACAGGCCAGCAACGTCACGCCGACGGACAACATCATGAGGACATTGTGTGGAAAAAGTCGGAGAATCGTTTTCATAAGGTATGTAGTTTATTTGTTCATATTCAGTTTAAGGGTCAGTGGCGAACCTTTAACGTGCGGTTGCCGTTGCGGATGATGTAGACTCCTCGCGGCATCCCGGCAAGGGTGAAGGCTTGTATGCTGCCCGTGAGCTGGAAGTGCCGGAGCAGGTGGCCCGAGAGGTCGTATATACAGAGTGTGCCCTCGCCGCGTGCCATGATCTCGCCGTTCTCCATGCGCAGGAATTGCTGGTCGGTTTGCTGCACCGCCTGTACGCTGGTCATCAACGCTTTGAAGTCATCGCGAGTGAGCACGTAGTCCTGCTCGAAAGCGTCCGTCCACCACGCGGCATCAGCGTGGGTGTGCTCTGTGCTCTTAAAGGCTTCGCTGCCCGGTTTATTCGTACGCTCGTAGTCGTACCACGTAGAGAAGTAGAGCCACTTGCTGCCCGTCTTCCACTGCTTACTGATGGTGGCCAGGTTGCCACATTCAGTCAGCGCGATGAGTTTGTCCGGTGAGTGCTGCTTGAGCATTTTGAAGCATGAGGTGTAGATATTGGCGGGTGTGCTGTTGTTGTAGATGTCTATGCCCACGATGTCCACATACTCATCTCCGGGATACCAGCGGTAGCCGTCGCTGTAGGGCTTATTCCACATGGCTGCCGACGTCCATACCCAGATGAGGTTGTCCAGCCCCTTCTCCTGAAACCGACGATACATCACGCGCCATAGCTCGTTGCACGCCTCGGCGTCCATTCCCCACCAGAACCACATACCGCCGGCCTCGTGCAGCGGGCGCCAGAGTACGGGTATCTTGCGGTTCTTCAGCAACTTGAGGTAGGCCGCCACCTTGTCGATATCCTGCATCATCTGCTTGTACTCAGCAGATTCGGGCTCGAAAATCTTTTGCACGTCGAAGCTTGTCTGCCCGCTGGCAGTGCCTGGCGTGCAGGTCCAGTCCTTGCCGTCGTTCGTGGGCATATTCCAGTGCCACATACATCCGACGATGCCTCCACGCCTGTGCCAGTTCAGCACTTCCGTCACGACGGAATAGTCTATCCAGCTGCCAGGAGCGGAGAAGGGCAAATGGATGTAGTCAAAGAAGTTCAGTGCTGGCCACTTGCCTGTATGCTGGTAGACCCACTTGGCCTCGTTGATGTTCCAGTTCACGTTGGCGGTGGCACCGGAAATGATTTTCTCTCCGTAGATTTCGCGGAAGCACTGCAGCAGTGCCTCCGCCTCGGCTGAGCGCTGAGGCGTGTCCTGAGAAAATGCACTGTTGCAGGTCAACAGCAGCAACAAGAAATGAAAGAATCTTCTGTGCTTCATGCTTGTGATGTAGTAAGTAAGGAATAATGAAGTGTGAAAAGTGAAGCAGGCGTTCATTTTTCACTTTTCGTTTTTATTCGCCAAGTAGTTCTCGATGAATCTCTCCCTCGGCCGCAGGTATTTCTGCTCCCAGTACGGTCGCATATCCTCCGCAGGCCAGGCATGTGTGCGGAAGGACACACAGTTGACGGTCTTCTTGCCGGGCGCAGCGTTCAGCGATGCCCAGATGGCCGATGGCGGGCAGGTGGTGTCGATGAGGCCGATCTCACAATAGATTTCGGCCCGCGAGTGGCGGATAAGTAGGGCTCCGTCGAAGTAGGGCAGCGTAGCATCGAGCTGCTCGGCCGTGAGGAAGGGGTGGTTCTCGATGGGCTGTGGCCAGCCGCTGCGACGTCCGGCACGGGCTCCTCCGAGGTCTTGCATGGCTGGGACGTTCAGCACGATGGCGGTGACACGCGGGTCGAGGCCGGCGGCAGCTACTGCCTGTCCGCCGCCCTGACTCTCGCCAACGACGATGATGCGCCGGCGGTCCCACTCGGGTTGACGCGTCATGAACTCGATAGCGCGCAGCAGCCGCAGGTACATACCGCGGAAGTAGTAGGTCTCGCGGTCGGCGGCATTATGCTCGAAATAGTGGTGAAGCATACCATCCTCGAGCATCTGGTAGTAGCTGTCAGGCTGTCCGTTGAGCATTCCATGGGCATTGAGGTCGAGGCTGAGTGCCCCGTTGCCCTTGGAGGCGTTGTTGACGCTCTCCCAGGTGGAGCACCGACACCAGTCGCCTTTCACGCCTGCGGCTCGGCAGAGGATGATGATGGGCAGTGATTTCTTCTTGGCTCCCACGGGCTTGGCGAAATAGGCACGTACGGGCGCCGGTCCGAGGCAGTTGATCTCGATGTCCTCGCAACTGTATCTGCCGCGGAAATGTTCGGGCACGGCCAGCGGCCGGGCTTTCACCTGCCAAGGCAGGGCCTTGAGCTGACGCTTCAGGTTGTCCCAGTAGGGCATGAGGTCATCGGGCTCGGCATAGCCTGCGCGGAAGCCTTCGGGGGCAACGACATATCCTATCGCCGCGCCGGGGTCCTGGCCGCAACGTACTTCTACGCTGACGGCGCAGGTGCTGTCGAGCGCCTGTTGCAAGACCGTGAAGTCTTGGGCGGAGGGCAAGAGGCTGTACTCGTGATGGAGCTGATTATTGTGAAAGATGCGCACGTGGATGGAGTCGTGAGGCTGCGCATCGGTGTGGCAGGTTACGACGGCGCGTTCTCCTGCAGCGTATACACCGCTCTCCTTGTCGATGTCAAGGCGAAGGTGCCGGGGCAGCTCCTGGGCCGGTGACGCTGCGGCGAGTGCCGGCAGAAGGAGCAGTAGGATCAGGCGTTTCATAGTCTATGATGGTGATTAAGTTTACTTGGCCTCAACCTTAACATTTTGTTTTTCGCTGAAGAGGACAAACTCGCCGGGCTCGAGCACCCACTCGCCGTCGAGGTTGACGAACGAAAGGTCGCGCGCGGCCAGTTTCAGCGTCACGGTCTTGCTCTCGCCAGGCTTCAGTTCCACTTTCTCGAAGGCACGCAGACGGCGGTTGTCGGGCGTGAGCGAAGCCACGAGGTCGCTGCTGTAGAGCAACACGCTCTCCTTGGTGAGGCGGTCGCCGGTGTTGCGGACATCGATGGTGACGGTGAGCGTGTCGTCGGCGCTGAAGGTCGTCTTGTCCACTTTCATGTTGCTATACTCGACGGTGGTATAGTGCAGGCCATGGCCGAACGGCCACTGGACGTCCATGACGGCGTCGTAGTTGTAGTTGCCGTCCATCTGTCCCATGTTCTCGCACGGTTTGTAGTCGTAGGTCACGAGGGCACCGGTGTACTTGGGGTAGGTGAAAGGCATACGGCCCGTGAAATCTACGTCGCCGGCCAGCAGGCGTGCCAGCGCCGTGCCACCGTAGTTGCTGGGCAGGAAGGTGTGGACAACGGCCTGGCACAGCGGCTCCACATCGCGGATGATGCGGGGGCGGCCTTCAGCCAGGACGAGCACGATGGGCTTGCCGGCCGCAGCCAGCGTGCGCAGCATCTCTTTCTGGTTGTCGCTCAGGTTGAGGTCGTTGATATTGCCGGGCGTCTCACAGTAGGAGTTCTCGCCCACGCAGGCCACGACGACATCGGCGGCACGGGCGGCAGCGGCGAGCTGGCCCCAGTCGGCAGCACGCTCGTCGAGGTTGAAGTCCTTGGCATCCCAGCGCACGCCTTCGACGAAGCGCACGGCGGCCTCACCGAAGCGCTCCTTCAGCGCCTGCTGGAAGGTGGGGTAGTCGCCCATCTGCGGCGCCAGTTCGTTGGTGCGGTCGCCCTGCCATGTGTAGGTCCAGCCGCCGTTCATGCCTCGCAGGTTGTCGGCATTGGGGCCGCAGACGAGTAGCCGCGTACCTTCGGCCAACGGCAGCACGGCCTTGCCCTGCACGGAGTCGTTCTTCAGCAGCACCATGCACTCCTCGGCCATCTGCTCGGCCTCGCGTGCAAAGCCTTCGCCGGCGAAATCGGGGAACTCTGTTGCCAGCTGCTCGGGCGTCTTGTCCCAGGTCTGCTTGTCGAGCATGCCAAGGCGTACCTTCAGGCGAAGGATGCGCCGCACAGCATCGTCGATGCGCGCTTTCGAGACGCGCCCTTCATCGACGAGTTCGCGCAGCAGGTCGCAGAACTCCACTTCGTAAGGCACCATTGACATATCTATGCCAGCGTTGATGGCCATGCAGATGGCATCTTTCTTGGTTGCTGCCACGCGGTCGCGCGTACATATATTATTTATGTCTGCCCAGTCGGTGACGATCATGCCGTCCCAGTTCAGTCCCTCCTTAAGCCATTCGGTGAGATATTTGGCATTGGCATGGAAGGGCACACCGTTGTTCACGCTCGAGTTGACCATCAACGAGAGGGCACCGGCCTGTATGGCCGCGCGGAACGGCTGGAAGTATTTCTCGCGCATATCGCGATCCGTGACGCTGCTGGGCGTACGGTCCTTGCCGCTGACGGGCACGCCGTAGGCCATATAGTGCTTAATGCAAGCAGCCACGCGGTCGGCAGGGATATGGTTGGGGTCGTCGCCCTGATAGCCGATCACGGCCTGACGCGCCATCTCACAGCTGAGATAGACGTCCTCGCCATAGCTCTCCCACATACGGCTCCACAGGGGCTGGCGCCCGAGGTCCATGACGGGGGAATACACCCACGGAATGAGGCAGGCACGGCTCTCGTAGGCAGCTATCTCACTCACACGCCGCGGGATGTTGCGGTTGAACGAGGCAGCCTGGCCCACCTCCTGCGGGAAGAGCGTCGCGCCCCAGGTGTAGGACGCGCCGTGGATCTGGTCGACGCCATAGATCTGCGGCACCTCAGAGCAGGTCTCCATCGAGATATGGTTGAGCCGGCGGATAAGCGCGCTCCATACCTCGGGCCGCTGAGCCACGCCCTTGGGCACGTTCAAGATACTGCCCACATGGTATTGCTCAAAGACCTTGCGCAGCGCCTCTTCATTCAACGTGAACTCGGGTTTCTGGGTATCGGTTATTACGTCGATGGTGAGCTCACACATCTGCCCGATCTTCTCATCGAGCGAGAGTTTGCCCAGTGCCTTCTCCACCTGCGCCTCCACGTCGGAATCGACGGGGATGGCGGGGTCGGCGGTGCTCTTAGTTCCACATGCGAGCATAGCTAGACTCATAGGTATAATCATTGCATTAAGTTTCCAGTTCATGACGATCATGCTTTTAGGTTAGTTAGTTATCTATTGAAAAAGGATTTTCTTTCCATTGACTATGCGCAGGCCTTTCTTCGGGGCTTTGTCCGGCAGGAGCTGACCCGCGATGGAGTAAGCCTTCGCCGATGATGAGGGCGCCGTAGCCTGTAGGTCCTCTACGCCGACGTAACCGGCTTCGCCATAGTAGCCTTTCACCAAAGCCTCGAGCAGGTCGGGCTGGTTGAACTCGGGCACGGTGCGATGTTCGCCGTCGGAGAGTCCCATCCAGTAGAAGGTGCCGATGCCGGCGGCCTTGCACTGCTCTACGAAATAGCGTGCGAAGTCGAGGTATGCAGAACGCCGTTTGTCGTAGTCGCTACCCTCCAACGAGCCCCACTCGCCGAAGATGACCGGCGCGCCCTTGGCCACGAGATAACGCTGGAGGTCGCTGATGCAGGTGCGCAGCTCCGTCTTTACCCACGAGAGGTTGCTGATGTCGGGATAGGTGTGGACTTCGAAGATGAGGTGACCGCTGCCGGCCGGGTCGTTGGGCAGGCGCATCTGCTTCAGCGGGTCCTGCAGGTGTTCGTTCCAGTTGCCATGGCCGTCGCAGGCGCCGTAGGTCGAGACGACGAGGTTGCGCTGCGCATTGTTGCCGCCGGTGGCGCGCACGGCGTTGACGAAGCTCTGGGCGTAGGCGTTGATGGCGTTGTAGGCCGACGTGGCGATGGCGGCATCGTAGCGTGCGGTGGTGCCGAAAGATGCGAAGCACCACGAGCGAGGCGCATCGAGCATCTCGTTGTAGCCCTCGAAGAGCAAGTGCTCGTCGTAGTCGCGGAAGGTCTCTGCGATCTGTGTCCAGATGGCCTCGAAGCGCGTGTGCTGCTTGGCATAGACGTCCTCATCGGCGATGAGCCAGGCGGTGCTGGCTGCGCCCGTGTCGTGGTGGACGTTGAGGATGCAATACATATCTTGGCTGATGACGTAGTCCACGACTTCCTTGACGCGCGCCATCCAAGCGGCCTGAATCTTCGTGCCCAGGTCGTCCTTCCAAGGGTACCAGTAGCTGTTCTGGTAAGTGGCAAACTGGAACTTGGCCTCCATGTGTGGGTACCAGGTCACCGGCACGCGAATGGCATTGAAGCCGGCTTTCTTGAACATCGCTATCACCTCCGGCGTGGCCACCTTCTGCCCCCAGGCCGTCTCATAGGCCGAGGGCGAGCGGTCGGTCCAGTGTTCGATCCACATATTCAGTGTGTCGCCCGAATTGCTGTCTAGCGTGTTGCCCAGGTTCCAGCCCAGGCGCATCTTGTCTACGGCCTCGCGTGCCGACTCGAAGGTGGCGGCCAGTGCCGTGGTGCAGTACGACGCGAAGACAATCGTTAGTATCAGGTGAGGACGTTTCATTGTGTGTCTGTCTGGATAAGAAAGTGCTTAGTTAAGTGTTGAAATCAGCCACAAAGATAGCGAGAATAATCAAATGATGAACATTTTGGGCACTTTTTTTTCAAATATATAGAAACATTTCTTAAAAAAAGCCTATCTTTGCGCCATGGAAAGAACATGGCGGTGGTTTGGAACCACAGATAAGATTACCCTTCAGATGCTTCGGCAGATCGGTGTCGAAGGCATCGTCACGGCACTGCACGACGTGCCGTTGGGTGAAGTATGGACGCGCGCTTCGATTCGTGAGCTGCGCGAGTATATCGAGAGCTACGGTATGAGATGGAGTGTCGTGGAGAGTCTGCCCGTGACCGAGACCATGAAGTATGGCGGTCCCGATCGCGACGAACAGATAGCGGTGTACTGCCAGAGCCTGCGTAACCTCGCAGCCGAGGGCATCCACACCGTGTGCTATAATTTCATGCCGGTGCTCGACTGGGCCCGGACGGATCTCCTGCATCCCAACCCCGACGGCTCCTCCAACCTCTATTTCTCTTACGCCGAGTTTGCGTATTTCGACATCAATATCCTCAAGCGGAAGGGAGCACGCGAGGCGTGGCTCAGTATGGCGCCCCTCACCGCCTCCGACGGCAGCACGATCCACCGCGACATCCTGGCCGAGGTCGATGAACTCGCGGCGACGATGACGCCCGAGGGCGAGCATGAGCTGGTCGAGAATATCGTCATCAAGACGCAGGGCTTCGTCAGCGGCAATTTCCGTGAGGATGACGAGGCGCCGCTCGAGAAGTTCCGTCTGTTGCTCGACCGCTACAGAGGCATCGACAAGGCACAGTTGCGTGCCAACATGAAGTATTTCCTCGAAGCCGTCATGCCCGTCTGTGACGAGTGCGACATCGACCTGTGTGTCCACCCCGACGATCCGCCCATTGAGATCCTCGGTCTCCCTCGCATCGTGCGAACGGCTGAGGACATACGCTGGCTGCTCGATGCCGTCGACAATCCCCATAACGGCCTTACCTTCTGCGCCGGCAGTTTCTCAGCCGGAGCTTACAACGATGTCACCGCCATGGCGCGTGAGTTCGCATCCCGTACGCATTTCGTGCATCTGCGCTCTTGCCAGATCCTTCCCAACGGCGACTTCACCGAGGCCGACCATCTCGGCGGCCGTGCCAACCTCGTTGAGCTCTGCCGCACCTTCATGCACGAAGAATCGCGCAGGGGCCGGTCTTTACCCTTCCGCGTCGACCATGGCCGCACCATGCTCGGCGACGAGGCGCGCGGCTACAATGCCGGCTACAGCTTCCTCGGACGTATGTTCGCCATGGCTCAGATGCAGGGCGTGATAGCGGCGCTGATGAATGACGGATGATGAATGATGAATGATGAATGACGAATGACAAATAAGAGTTACCTTCAAGATTGGATAGAAACTTATATTCGTCATTTTGTGCGAAGCGAGATTCGTCACTCGTCATTCTCAAGGGGGAGGACGGTCACCTGTCAAGTAAAGAATACAAAATGCAAAACAATAGTGTAAAAGTATAATACCTCTTAGGATTGTATCGGAACTGCATGTGCGCAGAGTGGGATGAAGCGAG
>CAMOSA010000109.1 GCA_946624335.1 uncultured Prevotellaceae bacterium | reverse complement strand
ACTGCTCCCCTTCATCGAGAGCTACCTCAACGCCGGCGTACGCCATGTCCTATGCCCAGACATCAGTCGTGACGGCATGCTCCAAGGCCCTGCCACCGCGCTCTATCGAGACATCATGCAAGCCTATCCGGCATGCCACCTCATCGCCTCGGGCGGTGTCAGCTGCAGTGCCGACATCAGGGCGCTCGATGCAGCAGGCGTCCCTGCCGTAGTCTTCGGAAAGGCTATCTATGAGGGTCGCATCGACCTGCCGAGCCTCCTCCGCGAATTCCCCCAAGAGGCTATCAACGAACAGACATCAGAAACTCATCAACAAAGCCCAAGCTTTCAGACATCAGACCCTGATGCCTCAACGAATAAAGCATAAGCTAAAGACCAAACGCTACGATACAATGCTCGCCAAACGCATCATACCCTGCTTAGACGTCAAAGACGGAGCGACCGTCAAAGGCACTAATTTCGTCAACCTGCGCCACGCGGGGGACCCGGTGGAGCTGGGTCGCGCCTACAGCGAACAGGGCGCTGACGAGCTGGTGTTCCTCGACATCACAGCCTCGCACGAAGGCCGCAAGACCTTCACCGACATGGTGACACGTGTGGCGGCTGCAGTGAACATTCCCTTCACCGTCGGAGGGGGCATCGGAGAACTAAGCGACGTCGAGCGTCTGCTCTGCGCCGGGGCCGACAAAGTCAGCGTGAACAGCGCTGCACTGCGGCGCCCAGAGCTGATCGACGAGATTACCAGACATTTTGGCTCGCAGGTCTGCGTCGTCGCCATCGATGCACGGATGGACGAGCATGGCACATGGACGTGCTACCTCAACGGCGGACGAATCCCCGCCGGACGGTCGCTCATCGACTGGGCTCACGAGGCGCAGGAGCGTGGCGCCGGCGAGATTCTCTTCACCTCGATGAACCACGACGGCGTGAAGGCTGGTTTTGCCAACGAGGCCCTGCGACAGTTATCCGACACACTTTCCATCCCGATCATCGCGTCCGGCGGCGCAGGTGCTAAGGAGCACTTCCGCGACGCCTTCGTCCTCGGACACGCCGACGCGGCACTGGCCGCATCTGTCTTTCACTTCGGCGAGATCCCCATACCCGAGTTGAAGCAGTACCTCCGCTCGGAAGGCATTTGCGTAAGAGCATAAGAAAACGGCTGCCTGTCCCTTCCTTGGAAGGACGTGAGACAGGTCACCTCAAGAATTGAAATCAAAAGAACCTCTATAATTATGGCAACAATAAACAATACGAATAACTCATCAGCAAGCCAGAGCCTCCACGCCCTGACAGGAGAGTCTGAAGGCGGCACTCCCGGGGTTGGCGCTATTGACTTCTCCAAAGCCGACGGCCTCGTGCCAGCCATCATCCAAGACGCCGACACGCGTCAGGTGCTCATGCTCGGCTACATGAACGCCGAGGCCTACGAAAAGACCGCCGCCGAGGGGCGCGTCACCTTCTACTCACGTAGCCGCCAATGTCTGTGGACAAAAGGCGAGACGAGCGGCAACTATCTCAACGTCGTCAGCATCAAGATTGACTGCGACGCCGACACGCTGCTCATTCGCGTCCACCCCGAAGGCCCCGTGTGCCACACAGGAACCGACACTTGTTGGGGCGAGACCAACGAAGCTGCAGAGACCGCGAACCCGCTCCTCTTCCTATCGGAACTGCAGGACTTCATCGAGAAGCGCAAGGCCGAGATGCCTGAGGGGTCATACACCACCAGCCTCTTCCGCGACGGGCTCAACCGCATGGCACAGAAAGTAGGAGAAGAAGCGTTGGAGCTCGTCATCGAGGCCTGCAACGGCACGGACGAGCGCATGATCTATGAGGGATCGGACATGCTCTATCACCTCATCGTACTACTGACCTCCAAAGGGCTGCGCATCGAACAGATGGCGGCCGAGCTGCAGGAGCGCCACGCCCCGGGATGGAAGAAACACTAAATGATTCAACAACGTGAGGTTTTAGGATCTGCCTATGATCATCAACTATAAGGAAGTCGACATACAGCGCGACGACAACGTAATACTGTACAACGTGAACTTTGAGGTTCACGAGGGCGAGTTTGTTTACCTCACGGGCGTCGTCGGCAGCGGCAAGACATCGCTGCTGAAGACGATCTATGGCGAGCTGGATCTGTTCACTGGCACCGCCGAGGTGCTCGGTCGTGATATGCGCAAGATCAAGCGCCGCCATATACCGGCACTGCGAAAGCAGCTGGGCATTGTCTTTCAAGACTTCAGGCTCCTGCCAGACCGAAATGTCCGTAAGAACCTAGACTTCGTACTGAAAGCCACGGGATGGAACGACCGCACACAGCGCGCCGACCGTATCACCGAGGTACTCGACACCGTAGGGCTGGCCGACAAACTGGAAGCGATGCCCTATGAGCTGTCAGGCGGCGAACAGCAGCGCGTATGCATAGCCCGCGCCATTCTCAACAAGCCACGACTCATATTGGCCGACGAAGCAACGGGTAACCAAGATGTCGAATCGGGCATACGAACGGCACAGATCCTACACGACCTGTCGCGGCAAGGTACGGCCGTCATCATGGCCACGCACAACAACGAGCTCATCAGCCGTTTCCAAGGAACCGTCTACGAGTGCCGCGACCACCGCTTCTACCGCATCGCCGACGCTGCCACGGTTCATGGACCCATACCCGCGGCCACGCCTAGCGAGACAACACCAGCTACCACCGACGCGACGGAGGCACACGATGATGACATCCCCCTCGCCGCGCTCGCTGGAAACCCTGACAATGACGATTAACCAACAAGCACTCCACATAACAGACACAATGAAAGTAATGAAATTCGGCGGCACTAGCGTAGGCAGTGCCCAGCGTATGAAAGACGTGTCCGCACTCATCACCAGTGACGGACAGGCTAAGATTGTCGTGCTTTCAGCCATGAGCGGCACGACCAACACGCTCGTCGAGATAGCTGACTATCTCTACAAGAAGAATCCCGAAGGCGCACACGACGTCATCAACCGGCTCGAGCTGAAATACATGGAACACATTCAGGAGCTCTATGCCACCGATGAATGGCGAGAGAAGACCGAGAAGTTCCTGCGCGAGGAGTTCAGCTACCTGCGTTCTTTCAGCAAATCACTCTTCACCTCGTTTGAGGAGAAAGTCATCCTGGCACAGGGCGAGATTATCTCCACGAACATGGTCACCAACTACCTGCTCGAACAGGGAGTCAACGCCGTCCTGCTCTCCGCATTAGACATGATCAGAACTGATAAGAATGCCGAGCCCGACCTCAATTATATTCGCGAGAAGACCCAGGCACAGCTCGAAGCCAATCCCGGCTACGATATATATATCACCCAAGGCTTCATCTGCCGTAACGCATACGGCGAGATTGACAACCTGCAGCGCGGCGGCTCCGACTACACGGCTTGTCTCATCGGTGCTGCCATCGAGGCCGAGGAGATACAGATATGGACGGATATTGACGGCATGCACAACAACGATCCACGCATCGTCGAAGGCACGGAGCCCGTACGACAGCTCTACTTCGAGGAAGCGGCTGAGCTTGCCTACTTCGGAGCCAAGATCCTACACCCCACATGCATACAGCCGGCCAAGTTCTCTGGAGTGCCGGTGCGGCTCCTCAACACGATGGACCCGACAGCTCCCGGAACAATCATCAACAACCACATGCACCGTGGCACGATCAAGGCTGTCGCGGCCAAGGACAACATCATCTGTATTGGCATCCAGAGCTCGCGAATGCTCTTGGCCCACGGCTTTCTGCGCAAAGTCTTCGAGATATTCGAGAGCTACAAGACATCCATCGACATGATTGCCACGTCGGAGGTCGGCGTCAGCGTGACGATTGACAGCCACGCCCATCTCAAGCCGATCGTCGACGAGCTGAAGAAATACGGCACCGTCACCGTAGACGAGAATATGTGCATCGTCTGCGTCGTCGGTGACTTGTCAAGCCAGAACGTCGGCTTTGAGACACTGGCCACCGATGCCCTCAAGCACATCCCCATCCGTATGATCAGCTATGGCGGCTCAGCCCACAATATCTCTTTCGTCGTCGCACAGGATGACAAGAAACGGACCCTGCAAGCGCTGCAACAAATGCTCTTCAAATACGACGGCCATGTTCGCAGACAGAATTAACCAACTACAGACGTTCGCGACGCCTTGCTATGTCTACGACCGTTCGCTGCTCGCAGCCACGCTCGAGGCCATCCGACAAGAAGTCTGCGGGCACGACAACTACCACGTACACTATGCCATCAAGGCCAACGCCAACCCCGCCGTGCTGCGTCAAATCGCTGCGGCCGGCTTTGGAGCAGACTGTGTCAGCGGAGGTGAGATACGTGCCGCCTTAGAAGCCGGATTCCCCCCGGAAAGCATCTTCTTTGCCGGCGTAGGAAAGGCCGACTGGGAAATACGCCTGGCTCTCGAGACTGGAATAGGTATGTTCAATGTCGAGAGCCTCGAGGAGCTGGAGGTAATCAACGAGATTGCCACCTTATTAAATATACGCGCGAAGGTCAGCTTCAGGATTAACCCGGACGTCAGCGCTCACACGCACGCACATATCACCACGGGACGCGCCGAGAACAAGTTCGGTATCGCCAAAGAGCACATGGTCGATGTCATCCACCAAGCCCAGTCAATGGCGAGCATTGATGTGCTGGGACTCCATTTCCATATCGGCTCACAGCTCTTGGAGATGGACGATTTCGAAGCACTTTGCAACCGTATCAACGAGTTGCAACTGACACTCGGCGAAGCGGGCCTGCACGTCGACAACATCAACGTAGGCGGCGGCTTAGGCATCGACTACGATGAGCCCGACGCGCATCCTATCCCCGACTTCCAAGCTTATTTCAGTACTTTCACCAAGCACCTTCAACTACGTGAGGGCCAACGCCTTCACTTTGAGCTTGGCCGTGCCGTCACAGCGCAGATGGGTACACTGTTAACTCGTGTGCTCTACGTGAAACACGCAACCGAGAAACAGTTCGTCATCGTCGATGCAGGCATGACAGAACTCATTCGCCCAGCCCTCTACGGCGCACATCATAGGATTGACAACCTGAGCGCCCAGGCCGACTCCGAAGTCGCTGAGGGCAACGCTGATGCTAGGAACGAATCCGTTTGCTACGACGTCGTAGGCCCCATCTGCGAGTCCTCGGATGTCTTTGCCAAAGACTATTCGATGCCCGAGACACGTCGTGGCGACCTTCTCGCCATACGGTCAGCCGGAGCCTATGGCGAGACGATGGCTTCGACCTACAACTGCCGATCGCTTCCCGACACACACATCATCTGAAGTTCATCATCCTTAAAAGCCTCATCATCCATTGCTGCTGCTCAAGATTTCCATACTCGTCCTGCTCGCCATCTGGCTTCTCGCCATTTTGTTCGCCTACGACTACGGCCGCATCGGACGCCTTATGCAAAAACAAGATTGCCACGCGGCGGTCGGTGACCACCTGCCGCCACTGTCCATCGTCATCACAGCTCACAATCAGGCACAGGCTCTGAGGCGTCACCTGCCTGCCATCCTATCGCAGGACTATGACCGCTTCGAAGTCGTCGTCGTGAACATGAGCTCTACGGACGAGACCTTGGACGTGCTGGAACGACTCGAACTGCAATATGCCAATCTCCGCCACACCTACACACCCAGCTCGGCGCGTGACATCAGCCTCGACCGACTGGCGCTGACGCTCGGCATCCGCTCGTCGCTCTACGACTGGGTCGTGCTGACACACCCTGACTGCGAGCCAGCCACATCGCAGTGGCTCACGCGCATCGGCGAGACAATCGCCCACCCACGCAATGGCGTACAAAGCAAGCGACTGACCGAACCAGACATGGTCATCGGTTTCGCACGCTACGAACGCCAGCGCACCACACTCTTTGACCGCCGCGTCGACTTCTTCCGCCTCTGGAACGATATCACCGCCATCAATCACGTGCTGACAGGTCATGCTGCCATGCGTGCCGACGGCTGCAATATGGCCTTTCGAAAAGCATATTTCATGGAGCAAGGCGGATTCTCGGCCCATCAGAACCTGAAAGCCGGCGCCGAGGAACTGCTCGTCAATTACACGTCAACGCCCAGCAATACTGCACTCATGCTAACTCCAAGCGCTATGGTGTTGCAAGACGGCCTCCCCGCTCGACGATTATGGAAACAACAGCGTGTGTTCTATGCCGAGACACGACGCCACCAACATCACCGATGGCTCTTCCGCTTTACCCAAGCGCTGCGTATGCTCCTGCCATGGCTGTTGATCTTCGGCGTCGTGGCAATGGTGGGCATACTCATCGCCACTTCCCTCAACCCTCCGCCCGGCTCCGCCGCTTCGCTCAGCGAAGAACCCTCAACCCTCACCATCGGCATCCTCACGGTCGCCCTACTGCTGTTCTACATCATATTCAAGATCACCAATTTCAACCGCACGGCCCGCCAGCTGGAGAGTCCTCGCTACTATCTTGCGCTACTGCTCTACGAGTTGCGTCTGCCACTATGGAATCTTTCTGCCGCCATCACCCACCACTTCGCCTCAAAAAACGAGTTCCGAAAGAAATTCATCTGACAATATTCCCGACCGCCTTACCCTCAACGCTCCACTCGGCTTTGCCGCTTCGCCCTGCGAAGAACCCTCAACTCTCAACCCTCAACTCTCAACTTTTCAACATTTCAACTTTTCAACTTTTCTTATGTCCCAATTCATCGCCTGGTGCATCGACCATCTCAACTATTGGACCATCACACTGCTGATGACCCTTGAGAGCACAGTCATACCTATCCCGAGCGAACTCGTCGTGCCGCCTGCAGCCTATCGTGCAGCAGCCGAGGGCAGCGACATGAACGTTTTCCTCGTCATCCTCTTCGCTACCATAGGCGCCGATCTCGGCGCCCTGATCAACTACACTGCAGCCCGCTACCTCGGGCGCCCCATCATCTATGCTTTTGCCAACAGCACCCTCGGACACCTCTGTCTGCTCAACGAAGAGAAAGTGGTGCACAGCGAGAAATACTTCACCGACCACGGCGCCGTAGCCACCCTCATCGGACGCCTCGTGCCGGGCATTCGCCACCTCATCTCCTTGCCGGCCGGACTGGCCAAGATGAGCCTCGGCCACTTCATCCTCTACACCACCATCGGTGCCGGGCTGTGGCACATCATCCTGGCGGCCATGGGCTACGCCTTAGCCAGCGTCGTTCCCGAAGACCAGCTTATGGAGCGCGTCACACAGTACAGCCACGAGATAGGCTACGCCATGCTGGCCCTCTTCGCCGCACTCGTCCTATACCTCGTCTACAAAGGCATACGCAAGAAAAAGCATAACCAACCAGCAGCATCATAACACAATTCATAACGCATCTCAAATACACATGAAAAAAAGAATCCAATTCAGCCTCGTCTATCGCGATATGTGGCAGAGTTCAGGCAAGTTCCAGCCACGCAAAGACCAGCTGGAACGCATCGCACCCGCTATCATCGATATGGGCGTTTTCGATCGCGTCGAAACCAATGGCGGTGCCTTCGAACAAGTCAACCTACTCGCCGGTGAGAATCCCAACGCCGCCGTGCGTGCTTTCTGCAAGCCGTTCAACGAAGTCGGCATCAAGACCCACATGCTCGACCGAGGCCTCAACGCCCTGCGCATGTACCCCGTGCCCGACGATGTGCGTGAGCTGCAATATAAGGTGAAGCACGCCCAGGGCGTCGACATCCCCCGTATCTTCTGCGGCCTCAACGACGTACGCAATATCATACCCTCCGTCAAGTGGGCTAAGGCAGCCGGCATGACGCCCCAGGCCACGCTCTGCATCACCACATCGCCCGTCCACACCGTCGAATACTACTCCGAGATTGCCGACCAGGTCATCGCCGCCGGTGCCGAGGAGATCTGTCTTAAGGACATGGCTGGTATCGGTCAGCCCGCATTGCTCGGCGCACTGACGAAGGCCATCAAGACGAAGCATCCCGACATCATCATCCAGTACCACGGACACAGCGGGCCAGGACTCTCCATGGCGTCCATCCTCGAGGTCTGCAACAACGGAGCCGACGTTATCGACACCGCCATAGAACCCCTATCATGGGGAAAGGTACACCCCGACATCATCTCCGTGCAGTCGATGCTCAAGAACGAGGGCTTCGAGGTCAAGGAAATCAACATGAATGCGTATATGCGCGCACGAGCCCTGACGCAGGAGTTCATCGACGACTGGCTCGGCTACTTCA
>CAMOSA010000108.1 GCA_946624335.1 uncultured Prevotellaceae bacterium | reverse complement strand
ATCGCCAACACGCCTAAGGGTTATCGCCAACACGCCTAAGGGTTATCGCCAACACACCTATGTGTTATCGCCAACACACCTATGTGTTATCGCTAACACACCTATGTGTGTGGAGCGGATGAGCTCAGGTGCTTTCTTCCGGTTGCTTATTCGGGAAGCTTGAAGTACCAGTTGCTGGGAGTGAGCAGGTGTGTGTAGAGAGCTGCATCACGTGTTCCACTGCGCTCTGATACGCGCTGTGCAAAGCGCTCAACACCCTTGTTGCCGAGGAAGCGGCTGTAGCAGAGAAGGTCGAAGAAGCGGTTGCCCTCGAAGGCCGTCTCCAGCGCCATCTCGTCGATGATGAGGTCGGCGATGGCCACCTGCACGGTGCGCAGGTTCTCGGGGTCGTAGATCTCTTCGGCCGTGAGGTCCTGCTCTTGGCCTTCATAGAGGCGCAGCATCTTGTTGACCTGATCGATGTAGTTGAACGTCGTCTCAGCCTCGCCAAGACGCAGGATGCCGCAGCCACGGGCATGGATACCCATCGAGACAGCGCCATTGGTGTAGGTGTAGCTCGTAATGTTGTTGATGTTGTACTCTGTTGGTCCGTGCCAGATGCTCAGGCTGTTGTTGTTGTTGGAGCCACGCAGGTAGATGGTGTTGAAATCAAGGAACTTGAATTTCTTGGCATTGTCCATCTCACGGCGGCTGATGTAGTCGCAAACGGTGATGCCTCCGTAGGGGATCTGTGAGTAGGTGAGGGGTGCCGTTCCTACATGAGCATTGAGGAATGTGGTAGAATCCTCAGCCGTAGTCAGCGTGTCGAGTCCGGCAGCCAGACAGTTGGTATAGAAGCTCTCAGGATCCTCGTAGAAGGTAGTGTCGGTGCCAGCGATGAGCGTGGGATCGTAGTATTTGACGGTCTTGGCAGGATAATCCTCGATGCTGCTGGGGACCCAGTCCTCGGTACCGATGAGGCCGTGGCGCAGGATTGCGAAGGCATAGCCCGGGAAACCGGCTCCGTTGAGTGCCTGTGCAAAGCGCAGCCATACGCTGGCCTTACGATAGATGATGGGATAGGTGGTGCTGAAGGCTCCGCCGATGTTCTGTTTCATGACGAAGTTGACTTCATCCTGTGCGCCCTTCTCATAGTCGGTGTAGTTGCCGGTCGACATCTCGTAGCGTGCGTCACCGGCACCCTGAAGGACGGTGCAATGGTAGTTGCCTTCGGGACCGATGTAGGCCTCATAGTTCTGTGCTTTGTTCAGCGCCTTGTAGGCGGGTGAGGCATCCAGCTGGTGCTCGAAATTGCGCTCCAGCGACACGCTGGCTGTCGTCACAGTGTCCGCTGCCGATGTGTTGACGCTGAGAGTGGCATCGAAGCCGAACAGCTCGTTGATGCCGCGCAGGACGGTGCCCCAGAGCTTGTTGGTGTTGCTGGGGATGACGGTGACGAGTTCTGCCGATGTGCTCGTCTGCGCTACGCTGCGAAAGATGTTGTAAGACCAAGAGTTTAACATATTGTGGTACTGCTCTGTTAACATGCTCTTAGACATCGTGCCGTAGAGCCTGTTGGGCAACAGCGGACCGCCTTTGTCGGAGTTGAGGAAGTTGTAGTAGTGCTGTGCAGCCATGCGGTAGTCAGCCTCTGAGCCTTCACCCTGTGCGCGGAGCAGGTAGATGTCGCCGAGGACGAGATCCTGCGGGAACACACACTGTGAAGCATAAGCGATGACGCTGGTACGGCCATAGTTGGCATAGTCGATGTATGGAATGGCACGGTCCCATTCCTCGCGGAGGAGGGTGGGAACATAGAGCACTTCTTCGACTTTCTGCACGACGCCGCTGCTGGCGAGCGTATTGGCATCGACAAACTGCTCGGCCTTGTGGAACTCTTCCATATCAGCCGTGGACAGCATCGGCTTCTCGAAATACGGCACGCGGCCATAGGCCAGCACGAGTTGCAGGTAGGCCCAAGCACGGATGCTGGTGACCTGTGCGTATTCCTTGAGCATCAGAGGCTGGTTCATGCCAGACACCTTGGTGGTGTCGCAACGGTAGAGATAGGCGTTGCAGGAGTTGATGATGTGGTAGAAGTCGGTAGCCTTGAGGAAACGGTTGGAGCCGTCGGTGGCATTGCCGTCGAGACCGAACTCGAGGATTGAGTTGATGGAGTCGCTGACGTACTGCGTGCCGTTGATCATGTCGCCGCGACATTCGCCGAGCACGACATAACGCTCGGCCACGTTCTGTAGGCTGCGCAGGATTCCCCAGTAGCTGTAAAGGGTGTCTTGGGCTATGTCGTCGATTCCTACGTGCCGGTCCATGTCACCCGTAAGCATATCCTCGCAGGAGGAGAATGAGATTCCCAGTGTCAGTGCGAGGAGGATAGATACAATGATATTCTTTTTCATGTTGCTGTCTGATTAGAGGTTGATGGATACACCCAGGTTGAAGCTACGGCCTACGGAGAGCATACCGGTGTCGATGCCCTGATAGAGGACGCTGTTGCGAGCACTTGTCTCGGGGTCTACGCCCAGATAGCGAGTGAGCGTGAAGAGGTTGTTAGCTTCGCCCCAGACGCGGAGGCCCTGCAGCCATTCGTTGTGCAAGGGAACGACGTAGGTGAGTCTGACGTTCTTCAGCTTGAGGTAGCTGCCATCCTCGATCCAACGGTCGGACATACGCTCGTTGTTGCGCCAGTCCTTGCTGTCGGTGTAGCAGGCCTTAGGCATATCGGTGCGCTGTCCCTCGTAGGTCCAACGGTTCTGGACGGCCGTGGTCTGGTTGTAGGTGGTGTTGCTGCCTTCGATGATGGAACGTTGGAAGTTGTAGACGTCGTTGCCGAGCGAGTACTTGAAGTTGACATCGAGGCGCAGGTTCTTCCAAGTGAGGTTGGTGAAGATATTACCGTAGATGTCAGGGTTGGGGTTACCGATGGCTACCTTGTCGTTGTCATCGATGACGCCATCGCCATTCTGGTCGACGAAGCGGACGTCACCAGCCTGGAAGTCACTGTAGGGGTTCTCCTTCAGTCCGGTGGGGTACTTCAGGTAGCCCTGAGCGCCGGCTGAGCTGGCCTCGGCATCGTTGGCCAGGACGCCGTTGGTCTGCCATCCAAAGAAGGTGCCTGCGGCGTAGCCTACAGCGGTGAGCACATTGTCGGTGCCATAGATGCTGTTGGTGTGACCGTTGATGACCTTCGTCACGTTGCCATTGACATCGGTGAGTCTCATGACGTCGGTGGAGGGCAGCTTGGTGATCTCATTGGTGTAGTGGCCTAAGCTGGCTCCGATCTCCCACTTGATGTCCTTGCGGTTGACAAGGGCTGCAGCGGCGTGAACGTCGAAGCCGAGGTTCTTGAGCTGACCGTCGTTGGTCCAGTATTTGCCGAGACCAGAGAGGTAGTCAAGGTCTTTCAGCGTGAGCAGGTTGTCCGTCTTGCTCATGTAGAAGTCCACACCTGCGTTGAGGCGGTTCTGGAAGAACGAGCCTTCGAGGGCTACGTTGAAGCGTGTGGTGGTCTCCCACTGGATGCTGGTGTTCTCGATGTTCTTCAGGACGAGACCTACGGTGTTCTCGCTGACCTGCTGGCTCTCCCAGTAGGTGCGGGCGGCATAGTAGTCGATGCCGTCGTTACCGCTCTGGTCGATGCCGGCGGTGAGCTTCAGGTAGTTGACGCCCTTGCCGGTCTTGAACCAGTCCTCGTTGCTGATGACCCATCCGAGCTGGAGGCTGGGGAAGATGCCCCAGCTGACGCCGGCGAGCTTCAGACCGTCCTTGGTGTCCTTGCCGAAACGGCTGCTGGCCTGGCTCGACACGGTGAACTGTGCGAAGTACTTGTTCTGGAAATTGTAGTCGGCATTGAGGTAGTAGCTCATGTCGATCCAATTGTCCTTGGTGCCGCCATAGTTGACATACTGCATATTCTTGGAGATGTTGGGCAGCTTGTCGTTCTCATTGTTGTAGCCTCGCATGAAGGAGTAGCTATAGCTGTAGTTGTTATAGCGCCAACCGCCGAAGACGTTGATGGTGTGTGCTCCGTAGTTGTTACCCCATTCGAGGCGTAGGTCGTTGTTGATGGTCGTCTCCTTGGTGAACTGTGACTTCAGCACGGACGAGATCTCACCGAGGTCCTGAAGGAAGTACATCGTAGCACCGTTGATGGGCAGGAAGTACTTCTCGTTGTTGCGGTTGAGGGTGTAGTTGAAGCGGTCGCTGATGGCGAACTGCTTGGTCACCTGGTATTTCGGTGAGAAGTTGATGCTGATCTGTGTCAGCTCGGCATAGTTCTTGTTCTTGCCCTTACCGTTGCGGATGATCCAGTATGGGTTGCGCAGGCACTCGTTGATGTCGTAGTCGAGGCCGTGAGGGAAGGCGAAGGGATTCTGGATCCATCGGCCTACGCCATTCGTGGAGGCATACTTACCGGCATATTCGTTTGAGAGCTCGAGGCGGCCCGTGTTCTCGTCGTGGTAGTAGGCATACGGCGAGAGGAAGGGAGCCTGCAGCAGACCCAGGACGTTGGTGGAGCCGACGTTCTGCATATCGTAGCTCTCGCTCCATCCGTTGTCGAGCACATTGTAGCTGGTCTGGTTGTAAGCGATGTCGAGACCTGCATGCACTTTCTCGAAGACTTTGATGTCGGTGTTGAAGCGCAGGTTGAGGCGGCTGAAATCGTTGCCCTTCAGCGTGGCCTGTCCGCTGGTGTAGCCGAGTGAGAGGTCGTACATACCGATATCGTCGCCACCTTCGACGCTGACCTTATAGTTCTGTGTGAAGGCTGTGTGGTACATATCCTTCTGCCAGTCGGTGTTGTTGTGGAAGACGCTGCGGTAGTAGTTGCTGCTCTCCGGAGCCTCGTTGAGGAAGGCATACTGGTTGAGATTGCCGGACTTGGAGTCACGCACGTCATAGACGGTACCTGCCAGCTCACTGAGGTAGCTGCGGTAAGCGTCGCCGTTCATCATCTTGATGCGGTCGGGTGCCAGCTCCACGCCACCATAGATGCGTACATTGATCTTCGTGGCTTGGCTGTGGCCTCGCTTGGTGTTGATGATAACCACGCCATTGGCACCCTTGGCGCCATAGAGGGCGGTAGCATTCTTGATCACCTGGATGCTCTCCACATTCTCGGGATCCAGACCGGCGAGGATATTGTTGAAATATCCTTCGTGGAGGCTGGTGCGATCTTCCTCGAGGTCGACCATGTTGCCGTCGATGATGAACAGGGGCTGTGCGTTAGCGTTGATGGAGTTGATGCCACGGATGGTGAAGTAAGCTCCCTGGCCAGGCAGTGCGCTGCGACTGGTGGAATGTATGTCACCAGCCAGCAGGTTCTGCATATCTGTCTCGACGCTGATGGAACTGGTCTCACGGAGGTTGATCTTACGCTGTGCCGTAATCTTCGTGTCGTCGGTGTAGAAGCTGCTGAACTGTGTGCTCATCATCTTGGCATCTTGGCCTTGCTCGCCCTTGATGGCCATCTGCAGGATGTTATAGTCGGGCGCATCCATGATGAGTGCATGGCAGAAGACGGGCACGTCCAGCTTGTAGGTTCCGTCCTCCTCGGTCAGGGTGGAGTAGCGCGGCAGCTGTAGTGCCTGGACACGTACGCCGCCCATCGGCTGCCCCGTGGCGGCATCGTAGACGGTGCCGGCGACGGATTTCATTTCATATTGTTTCTCGGGCTTCTTGGCAATGCGCCGTTTGGCCAGCGCTACGCTGTCAGCCTCGGCAATGGCTGCTTCGTCTACGACATCCTGTGCCATTGCCGGAGCCACGGATGCTCCGAAGAAGGCAGTCAGGCAGAGCGCAAGACGGAATGCCTTATAGCGGTTGGAGGGATTGAATCTCTTCGTCATGATTTCAGATTTTTTTTGGATTCATTCTTATTCTTCTTTCGCTCTGAGGATAACTCGGTCAATGGAGAACGTGGTCTGATAGCCTTGTGCTCTTGCCGTCGAGTTAATTGACTGAGACTTGATGATAATGGTAGGATAGCTCTTGGTGATGTTCCTGTAGGAATAGGGGAAGGTAAACGTTCCGGCATAGACGGTGTCCACCTTCAGACCATCGTACTCGAACTTCATGTCGTTGGCGCTGGTCTGTGTCTCCTTGAGGTCATCGCTGAGGTAGCTGATCTGTACCTGCAGTTTATTCTTTTTGACAGGATCTTCACCGGGCGTGAATGCCACAATGGAGTCGGGGTCGACGCGGTAGAAGTCGGGCACCAGGACGAGGTAGATGTCGTAGGGTACATTACTACGTACCTGCTGGTCGTTGCCGTCGTTCGAGCGCAGGATGAGCTCTGCTGTCGGCACGCTGGTGCTGCGTGAGAAGGTCATGAAGGTGTTGCGGCTGACGCGGCCCAGGGCGCTGTCGTTGGCCAGGGCACTGGTCTCGCTGTTGAAACTCGTCGTCTCGTAGTCGCCGTTATAGGTGCGTTCCTTCTGTTCCTGTGCGGTGAGGTTGTAGCGCACGTTCTGGAAGATGCTGGCGGGGTTCACCTTGACCTCGATATCCTTGTAGCCGTAAGCCTTACGGTAGTTCCAGTGGTCGACGGGATAGACGATACCATTGGAGACCTGTACGGGGCTCTTGCCGTCGAAGAGGAGAGGCTTCACGTCCATGGTGGCCTTCTGGTCGACAATGAACGTGTCGGTACGGGTGTTGAAGAGCTTCTTCATCTCATAGTTCAAGAAGGTCTCCACCGTCCAGAAGTTGGTCTGTTCGGGGATGCGCTTCTGCATACGGACGTTGAAAGCCAGCGGCGACACCATGTCCATATTGAAGGATATGTCCTTGAGCGAATCCGTCACCGTGAGGAACATCGAGCGCTTGCTGGACTGATTATCCTTGACCATAGCAGCTTCCTTGGTCTTGTCGAAATAGGTGTTAGCATAGTTGTAGTCCTTCTCCATGGCCTGATAGGCCTCTTCCCAAGCGGCATCGCTGGGTAGGATGACGGCCCAGATACTGTCCTCTGCCTCGAGGTTGGCGTTGACGCCCTTGTGTGGCATCACCCATTCTACGGACTGGGGACTGTACTGGTAGGAATAGAGTGAGTTGTAGCGCGAATAGACGCTGTCGACATAGATCGGCTCGCCCGTCTCGGGATTGGAGCCTGCCTCGGCGCTGAGGTTGGAGTTGAAGTAGAGCGTGTCGTGCTGCTCCAGCCAGGCATTGACGTGACGGTACTTGGCGTCGTTGGCGCGGATGTACTCATACACATTGTAGGCGAACGGCGACTGTGCGCCTATCTTGTGCAGGACGCCGTTCGTGGCAGGGATATTGGACTCCTTGAGCAAGGGTATGTCCTTGAACTTCTTCGCCGAACGGTCGAAGGTGGCCTTCTTGTTGTTCACCATCACCAGCTTCTCGGGTTCGCCATTGGGGTTGGTGCCCGTAGCGTCATAGCGATTGCGGGTGATATGGTTGCCCACGAGACGGAGGAACACGTCGTAGGGCCGCACATCCACGAGCGAGTCGTAGTAGTGCAGATCCTCGGCCGAGAGGGCTTCGTTGGTGGGAGCGAAGACGGTCAGCGTCTGGTTGCTGTTGAGCACATCCTTGAAGGTATAGTTCTTAATGGGGTGCTTCTCGTCCTTGAAGGCCGGTGTCTTCTCCACGATAGCAGCGAAGTTGCTCAGTGTAGGGTCGCTCTTGATCTGTTCCCACAATGTCTTCGTGGCGTTCTCGCCAACTCCGCCTCCATCTTGTACAATGAAATGGTCATCAGTGCAGGCGGGGAGCAGCGTTAGCATGGCTGCTCCAAAGACTCCTGCCTGAAAGCATCGTTTGATTTTTCCTTGTATCATAGTAGCTTAACTTTTTTAGATTACCATTATTCTTCACGTTTAATCACCAATAATCTTCGGGCTCGACGGGATTGTCATAGACATCCTTGGAGACAAATTCCAGGTAGTCAGTGAAGAATTGCAGTTGCTGGTTGTTGAGAACATTCTTGAAGCGGATGTAGTAGGTCTTGTCGGGATCCATGTCAGCGCTCACCATGATGCGGCGTGTGACGTGCTCGCACTCAATACCTAAGTTGGCGCTGGTGCTGTTACCGCAGTGGAAGTACTTTGGTCCCTTCATGAAACCACGTGCACGAAGCGACTTGGTGATCTCATCCTGCTCTTCCATGGGCAACTTGGACTCGGACTTATAGTCGTCATCGCTGGTGTAGCCGAAGTTGGAAGTCTGCGTCTGGTTCTGGAAGCGATGGCGCACGAAACCGATGCGGAGGTCCATAGGAATACCTGCGGCGGGCA
>CAMOSA010000107.1 GCA_946624335.1 uncultured Prevotellaceae bacterium | reverse complement strand
CGGCAATGGCCAGGATCTGGCGCACGCAGCCGTCGGTGTCGAGCGTAGATGTAGTACACATCGACTGCACGCGCACAGGGTTCTGTCCCCCGATGCCTATCGTGCCTACGCGCACTTCGTGGGTGAAGCGACGGCGTGTGCCGATAACGGTTCCTGTTTGCTTTGTTTCCAATATTCTATCTGTTTTTGATGTAACAGCCACTATTTTGGCTGCAAAGGTAAACAATATTTGCGACATCAGCGCGCTTTCGAGCCTAAAAAGTGTCCTTTACGCTCGACACGCCATACCTTCGTTCCTCTCAAGCGAGCTCCAGGCCATCGAGCATGGTGACATAATCGTCTATGGCTCCGCGTATTTCAGACAGGAGGATGTACTCGTCGGCCGTGTGACTGCGCGCGCTGTCGCCAGGGCCCATCTTCATGGACGGCCAAGGCATCAGGGCCTGGTCGGACAGCGTCGGTGAGCCGAAGACAGCACGCGGGCGGCCGTCCGGTGTCGGCCCGAGGTCGAGAGCGCGCCGCACCAGGGGATGTGCTGCATCGATGGCCGACGACCCCAGGCGGAACGAACGGGCCACGACGTCGGACGACAGGGCACGCCGGACCTGCTCGAACACTTCCTCGTTGGTGTAACACTCGTTGGTGCGCACGTCGACGGTGAAAGTGCAACGGTCGGGCACGACGTTATGCTGGGTGCCAGCTTGAACGACGGTGACGCTCATCTTGACAGGTCCGAGCAGCGGCGACACCTGCGGGAAGCGATAGGTGCGGAGCCACTCGATGTCGGGCAGGGCACGATAGATGGCGTTGTCACCCTCGTCGCGTGCGGCGTGACCGGCACGCCCGTAAGCCGTGCAGTCGAGCACCATCAGGCCTTTCTCGGCGATGGCGGGCTGCATCCCTGTGGGCTCCCCGACGAGAGCCACGTCGATGTGAGGCAGCAGGGGGATGACACTCTCGATGCCGTCACGCCCGCTGACCTCCTCCTCAGCCGAAGCCAGGAAGACGAGGTTATAGGGCTGGCGACGGCGAGAGAGAACGCGGAAAGCCTGCAGCAGCGACACTAACGATGCACCGTCATCGTTAGCTCCGAGGCCATAGAGGCGGTCGCCGTCGATGACGGGCGTGTGAGGGTCACGTGTCCAGGCGGCGACAGGGCGGACGGTGTCGATGTGCGCATTGAGTAACAGCGTGGGGCGTGAGGCATCGAAATCGGCTCCGACGACCCAAATATTGTTGCCGTGGCGATGAAACGGGAGCCCAAAATCCTCGATGAAATGGGCAAAAATGTCAGCCGCAGCCGTCTCGTTGCGACTGGTGCGAGGGGTAGCGATGAGCCGTTGCAGCAATACAACCGCTTCGGCTGTGAGGGTATCGAAATCCATGATTAAGTGGTTTATCGGGCACAAAGTTAGGCAAATTCTTTGGTATATCAGCAAAAAGCACTACCTTTGTGGCACAAAAACCGAAAAACTATGCTGAATACAGCCCCTCTATCCACTCTTATCCACGAACAGGCTAAGGTCTACGGCGAACGGACAGCACTGAGCTATCGCGACTATGACCTCTCAGCCTGGCGATCTATTTCGTGGAACCGCTTCTCACAACTCGTCTCACTCGTCAGCAATGCGCTGCTGAAAATGGAGGTCGGCGTGCAAGAGAACATTGCCGTTTTCTCACAGAACAAACCGGAGAACCTGTGCGTGGACTTTGGCGCCTATGGTATACGTGCCGTCAGCATCCCCTTCTACGCCACCAGCAGCGAGGCACAGATTCAGTACATGATCAACGACGCATCGATACGCCTGGTATTCGTCGGAGAACAGTACCAGTACGACACGGCCTTCCGTGTGCTCAAGCTGTGCCCCACGCTGCAACGCCTGATCATCTTCGACCGCAACGTGAAGAAGAATCCCCAGGATCAGATCTCGCTCTACTTCGATGAGTTCCTGCGCCTTGGCGAGGGGCTGCCCTTCGCCGATGAGGTGGCAGCACGCTCCGCCGCTGTCATGCCCGGCGATATCGCCAACATCCTCTACACAAGCGGCACGACGGGCGTCTCAAAAGGCGTCACGCTGACCTACCGCATGTATGCCGCCGCCATCCCTGCCAACGACAAGATCATGCACCTCTCCGACAAGGATGTCACCATGTGCTTCCTGCCTTTCACCCACGTCTTCGAGCGCGCTTGGAGCTACTGGTGCCTGGCGCGAGGCGCCCAGCTGGCTATCAACCTCAAGCCGCAGGACATCCAGATGACCCTGCGCGAAGTGCACCCCACATGCATGGCTGCCGTACCACGCTTCTGGGAGAAGGTGTACGCCGGCGTACAGGAGAAGATAGCCTCAAGCAGCGCTATGCAACGGCGTCTGATGCTCGACGCGCTTGCCGTCGGCAAACGATACAACGTGGACTACAGGATGAAAGGCCTCGTGCCACCCGTGCAGCTGAAGCTACGCTACAAGTTCTACGAGAAGACCATCATCGCACTGCTGAAGAAGACGCTGGGCCTGGAGAATGCACACTTCTTCCCCACCGCAGGAGCAGCCATACCAAGCGAGATAGAGGAGTTCGTGCACAGCTGCGGCATCAACATGACCGCCGGCTACGGACTGACAGAATCTACGGCCACCGTGTCATGCGACTGGCACGACTCGCCCGTCACCATAGGATCGGTAGGGCGCGTACTCGAAGGCATAGAAATCAAGTTCGGCGAGAACAACGAGATACTCCTCAAGGGCGACACGATCACCAAGGGCTACTATCGCAAAGCCGAGATCACCGCACAGGCTATCGACGCTGACGGATGGTTCCACACCGGTGACAGCGGATACATCAAGAACGGAGAACTCTACCTGACCGACCGCATCAAGGACCTCTTCAAGACGTCCAACGGCAAGTATATATCGCCGCAGGCCCTGGAGTCGAAGCTCGTCGTGGACAGGTTCGTCGACGAAGTAGCGATCATCGCCGACGAGCGTAAGTTTGTCTCAGCGCTCGTCATACCCAACTACAACCTGCTCGAGCAATGGGCACGCGACAACAGCATCGGGTTCGAGTCGCGGCAGGAGCTCTGTGCCAACCCCATCGTCGTGCAAATGGTGATGGAACGCATCGTCACCCTCCAGCAGGAGTTTGCCCACTACGAACAGGTCAAGCGCATCACATTGTTGCCTCAGCCCTTCTCGATGGAGAAAGGGGAGCTGACGAACACGCTGAAAATGCGGCGACCCATTATCGCACAAAACTATAAGGCGCTCATCGACAAGATGTATGAGGAATAAGCCTAATAATGCCAAACGAATAGAATGATTACAGCAGAACAACTGAAGGAAGTGCAGGAGCGCGCCGAAGCGCTCTATAAATACCTCGACATACCCCGCAAGCAGATGGAGTACGAGGAGGAACAGATACGTACACAGGCTCCCGACTTCTGGGAAGACGCAAAGCGAGCCGAGGAGCAGATGAAGAAAGTCAAGGCACTGGAGAAGTGGATCAAGGGATACGATGAGGTGAGGACGCTCAGCGAAGAGCTGGCCACTGCCTTCGACTTCTTCAAAGAAGAACTCGTCACCGAGGAAGAGGTCGACGATATCTACGCCAGGGCCGTTAACGCCCTCGAGGACCTGGAACTGAAGAATATGCTGAGGCAAGAGGAAGATCCCATGGACGCCGTGCTCAAAATCAACTCGGGCGCCGGAGGCACCGAGGCACAGGACTGGGCACAGATGCTCATGCGTATGTATATGCGGTGGGCCGAACAGAACGGATACAAGTGTGTCGTCAGCAACCTGCTGGAAGCCGACGATGCAGGCATCAAGTCGTGCACGCTCGAGATCATGGGCGACTACGCCTACGGCTACCTCAAGGGCGAGAACGGCGTGCACCGTCTCGTGCGCGTATCGCCATACAACGCACAGGGCAAGCGCATGACAAGCTTCGCCAGCGTCTTCGTCACGCCACTCGTCGACGACAGCATCGAGGTGAACATCGAGCAGGCACGCATCTCATGGGACACCTTCCGCAGCAGCGGAGCCGGAGGACAGAATGTCAACAAGGTTGAGTCGGGCGTACGCCTACGCTACCAGTACAAAGACCCCTACACGGGAGAGGAGGAGGAGATACTCATCGAGAACACCGAGACGCGCGACCAACCCAAGAACAAGGAGAACGCACTGCGACTGCTGCGATCCATGCTCTACGACAAGGAACTGCAACACCGTATGGCAGAACAAGCCAAGGTGGAAGCCGGAAAGAAAAAGATCGAGTGGGGATCGCAGATCCGCTCATACGTCTTCGACGACCGCCGCGTCAAGGACCACCGAACGGGGTACCAGACATCCGACGTAGGAGGCGTCATGGACGGCAAGATTGATGCCTTCATCAAGGCCTACCTCATGGAGTTCGGGGGCGGCACCGAGTAAGGTAGGTAACGCAAGAGAAGGACTGAAGAAAACTATGCCTATAAACCCTAAAAACAAAATAACATCATGAGTAAAGCAAAGAAAGAATCGCGTGCCGCGAAGAGAGCTGCACGCGAAGAGGCCCAGGCCAAACGAGTCATCAACTGGATTGTCGGAGGACTGGTAGTACTGTTCGTCATCGCTGCCATCTATGCGCTCCTCTTCTAACGCTATGGCACTCGAGATTGAACGAAAGTTTTTAGTTAAAGGCGACGCCTACAAGGCGATCGCCTTTAATCATACCGAGATCGTACAAGGATACATCGTCTCTGGCGGCGGAAGAAGCGTACGAGTGCGTATCAGAGGACAGAAGGCGTACCTGACCATAAAGGGAGCCAGCAATGCCGACGGCCTCTCACGTTACGAATTCGAGACGGAGATACCGCTCGACGAGGCCCATGAGATGATGAAACTGTGCGAACCGGGCGTCATACGAAAGACACGATGGCTTGTCAAAGCCTCTGACGGGCACGTCTTCGAGGTCGATGAGTTCAAGGATGACAACGAAGGACTCGTCATGGCCGAGGTAGAACTCAAGAGCGAGGACGAGGGCTTCGAAAAGCCCGATTTCATCGGGCGGGAAGTCACCGGAGACCGCCGATTCTACAACTCGCACATGCGACGCTACCCCTTCAAGCTCTGGGGGCATACGCTCGAATGAGCACTACTCCTCGAGGGTATCGAGGTGCGCCAGCGTCTGCAGGCGACGCATTGCAGCCGTGTCGTTCTTAGGACAGATCATCAGCACGCCAGCCTCCTCGGTGATGACAAAATTGTCGAGACCGCTGATGACAGCCATATGCCCCGAGGGCAACCGGACGATATTGCCTGTAGCGTTGTCAAACAAGGCCTCACTATGCAACGTCACATTACCACGGCCGTCGACACGGACATCCGTAGGAGGATAGGGCGAATTGGTGACACTGGCAGCCTGGGCGTCAGCATCGATAGAAGGCCAACTGCCAAGGTCGGCCCACCCGAAACGGCAACGCTGGACATAGCGATGACCCGTATGCTCCAGCACGGCGTATTCCATCGACAGATTAGGCAGCGCCGTGTAGAACAGAGGAGCCTGAAGCGGAGACAGAGAGGCTGCAGGGTCGCTCAGTTCAGGGAACTCATCGCGATACACAGGCACGTGCTTGATAATATTGTAAACCATATACTGCACGTTGAAGACGAAAAGGCCCGTGTTCCACAGGAACTCACCGCTGCTCATGAAGATATTGGCAAACTCCGAGTCAGGCTTCTCCGTGAACGTCTTGATGCGGTAGATCTGAGCTGTGGTGTCCACGATGTCATCCATCTGGACATAACCATAGGCTGTCTCGGGACGAGTAGGATTCATGCCCATCGTGACGACGCCCTCATGCGTGGCAGCGAAGTCGAGACCCTGAAGGATATCGGCCTCGAAAGCATCGAGGTCATGGATCTGCTGGTCGGCGGGCGAAACGACGATGCGGGCGTCCGGACACAGATGGCTGATGACACTCGCTCCCCAGGCAACAGGAGCCAAAGTACCACGGCGCACTGGCTCGGCAAGAATCTGCTCACGTGGCAACTGAGGCAACTGCTCCATCAGCAAACCGAGATAGCCCTCTTGAGTGCTGACGAAGATGTTTTCCGGCTTGATGAAACGAGCGAAACGGTGGTAGGTCTGCTGAATCAGCGTGAAGCCCGAACCCTCGAAGTCCATAAACTGCTTGGGGCACTTCTCACGGCTGGCAGGCCAGAGGCGGCTGCCAACACCGCCGGCAAGGATAAGGCAATAGTTTTTATCTGATGTATTCACGATGTTAGGATTAGTTAGAATTATTCGTTTTACGAACGCTAAGGTACACTAAATTTGCTATACATGCAAACTTATTAGCTTTTTTTCAAGGAAAAGGAGATGTTTTTTACGGAAAATAAGTACTTTTGCCCAGCATTTTATCACTACAAGACCAAAACACACCGGTTATGGAAGTCAAAATAGAGGAAAGTTGGGGGAAAAGACTTGCGACAGAATTCGAGAAGCCCTATTTCGCTGAACTCGTTTCTTTTGTACGTCACGAATACGCCACAGGCGTGTGCTACCCCCCGGGAGGCAGGATCTTCAACGCCTTCGCACAGACGCCCTTCGACAGCGTGAAAGTTGTCATCCTCGGACAAGACCCGTACCATGAGCCAGGACAGGCCATGGGACTCTCATTCTCCGTGCCAGATGGCGTTCCCCTGCCACCCTCGCTACGTAACATCTACGCAGAGATAAAGAATGAGCTGGGCATCACACCTCCGGCATCAGGAGACCTGACCCGATGGGCTAGGCAAGGAGTGCTGCTGCTCAACGCCACACTCACCGTGCGACAAGGGCAAGCGGCATCACACCAACGTCACGGATGGGAGACCTTCACTGATGCAGCCATACAAGCCCTGGCCAACGAACGGACGCACCTCGTCTTCATCCTCTGGGGAGCCTACGCAGGACAGAAAGCCGCCTTCATCGATCCTAAACGCCATCTGGTGCTGCGCTCAGCTCATCCCTCACCCCTCTCTGCCTCACGGGGCTTTTTCAACAACCACCATTTTCAACTCTGCAACGATTACCTCTCGAAAAACGGACTGGACCCGATCCAATGGTGACAGATAAGCGATAATCGTGAACAAGCAACCAGAACACTTAAACATTGAGACAGATACCTATTCTTGAAGTCGGGAACGTGCTCATATCCACGGCTATCCTCACGGAACGCTTCTGCTGCGACCTCGAAGCCTGCGGAGGAGCCTGTTGCATCGATGGCGATGCCGGAGCACCCGTAACTCTCGATGAGATAGCGGAAATTGAAGAGGCACTCGATGCCGTATGGCCACAGATGTCCGCCTCGGCACAAGCCGTCGTCGACCGTCAGGGCATAGCCTATACCGACCCTGAAGGCGAACTCGTCACCAGCATCGTAGCTGGCAAAGACTGTGCCTTCACCTATTATGACAAACTGCCAGGCATCGAACGGACCTGTTGCCTCTGCGCGCTGGAAAAGGCATGTCGCGAAGGGCGCTCACGTTTCCTTAAACCCATCTCATGCGCACTGTACCCCATCCGCGAAAAACGTTTCGCTGGTGGGCTCGTTGGCCTCAACTACCACCGATGGGCCATCTGTGAGCCCGCCGTGCGGAAGGGACGTGAACTTGACCTACCCCTATACCGTTTCCTTCGCGAACCGCTCATAAGGCGATTCGGACAAGACTGGTATGACAAACTGTGTCAAGTAGCCGATGAACTCGCTAAGGCATCAAACGAAGATAGAATGGACAATGATGACTGACGAGACCCGCAGACAACATCAAATGACGATAACGGCAGCAACATCAACAGGCGATAACGCAATCTGAATCGTCTAACCTTTGCCTGTTATGCCCGCTAAAGGCTTTTTAGCGCAGAAAATTCAAGATTTATTTGGCAGTTCGGCTTTTTTGCACTACTTTTGCACCCGCAAAGCCTAATCGTCATTAGGCGAGTGCTAATCATTGGACTTGTAGCTCAGTTGGTTAGAGCAACAGACTCATAATCTGGAGGTCCTAGGTTCAAGCCCTAGCTGGTCCACGACGAAAATCAGCAACTTAGAAGAGATTCAAGTTGCTGATTTTTCGTTTTGTGAAAACAATGCGAAAACAATCGGTTTGAGTTCGACCCCATGTCCTGCAACTTTTTACAATAATTGATTCTCTCTTTTTGTTCGCAAACCATTTTTCGGCATATTTTTCGGTAATATCAGTAATACGAGTAAGCTTTCTGATGAAACTCTCAATTATCCCTTTAT
>CAMOSA010000106.1 GCA_946624335.1 uncultured Prevotellaceae bacterium | reverse complement strand
CCGACCCCTCGTCGAAGGAGTACGCCGAGCGTCAGGATGCCTTCATCAAGGCCTATCGCGAGGCCATACCCGCCGAGAAGCGCGCCACCACATGCGTCGACTGCGGAGAGTGCCTCGCCAAGTGCCCGCAGCAGATACGCATCCCCAACCAGATGAGCCGCATCGTAGAGCTCACGCGGAAGAGGAGGAAGTGAAAGCCCCACCCCCTGAGCCCTCCCGTAGGGAGGGGGTAGGCTGCGCATTGACGGCCAGTTGAAAGGAAAGTCTCCCCTCACGGGGAGATTTAGAGGGTCTCTCCTCACTCTTTAAACCTTTCCGCTCCTCCGTCCGTCTAAGGCATAAACAGATTGTTCAACGAAAATAGCATAATGAAGAAACAAGCAACAAGAATCATCCTCACCCTCGCCGTCGCCGCCATGGGCATCGGCCTGATGAGCCTGCGCCCTGCCGACGAGGTCGTCAGCAAGGAGAACGGCGCCACCGTCATCAACACCACGACGCTCGCCGAGGACATCGAGGGCTACGCCGGCCCTACGCCCCTGAAGATCTACATCAAGGCCGGTAAGATCGAGAAGATCGAGGCGCTCAAGAACCTCGAGACGCCCAAGTACTTCGCCCTCATCAAGCGCGACCTCCTCACGAAATGGAACGGACTGACGGCGAAGAAAGCCGCTGCCCAGCAGGTGGATGTCATCACGGGCGCCACCTTCACCTCCGAGGCCGTCATCGAGAACGTCAAGCGCGGACTCGACTACTACAACAAGAAAGGAAAGAAGTAAAAGGCCCAATAGACCCCTAACCGCAAGCACAGACCCCCTCTCCGCTCCCCCTAAAGGGGGAGGACGGTCACATGTCAAGTAAAGAAGGTTATTAGCAAAGCATCCCGTTCTCCCCCTTTAGGGGGAGCGGAGAGGGGGTCTGTGCTTGCGGAGAGGGGGTCTGGGGGGAGCGGAGAGGGGGTCTGTGCTTGCGGAGAGGGGGTCTTACGCGAGTCATTGCCCACAGCGGGCGATGACTCGCCTTTTTTACCCCCTAATCAACGTATAATTACGTTAAATATACTGAATATCTTTGGTACTTTTCGCGAATCTTCCTACATTTGCTGCGATTTATATCAGTATTTATTGTTGAAACAAAGTAATCATAGCGAAAGAAATGAATACACTACCCAAACTCACAGAAAAGGAAGAGGAGGTAATGACGCTGATCTGGCGGCTCGGAGCGTGCGCACCCAAAGAGGTGCAAGCCCTTTACGACGAGCCCCGACCTCACATCAACACCGTAGCGATGGCCTTTCAGTCGTTGGAGAAGAAAGGCTACCTCACCCATCGGCCGCAGGGGCGGGGCTACCTCTACGAGCCTCTGGTTCGGCGCGAGGACTATGGCACACGGCGCATCAGCCATTTCATCGACGCCTTCTTCGGACATTCCTACATGAGTGTCGTCTCGGCGCTCGTGCGCGACAAAAAGGTAGACGAGGCCGAGTTGCTGCAGTTCCTGGCCAATCTGCGCAAAGAGAAGGCTCAACGCGAAGAAGAGTAAAGTCCTATGCGCCTGTATCCGCAAAGCGACCTACCTATATCTGCCCCGTTCCACACCTATATCTGCACCGTTCCACACCTATAACCATCATGTACTTCGCCCTGCTCCGTGATGCAACACACCTATACCAAATCGTTGCTGCATGCGCATGAAGCAATTGATTCATGCGCATAGAGCAATTGCTGCATGCGCATGAAGCAACCAACACACGCGATTGAAACAGGCAAGGAATCTATTTCTGTTGAGCAATTTGAACTCGGCTGTTGAACGATACGACCTCGGCTGTCGAACGATACGACATCGTCAATTGAGCAATATGATTATTTTAAATGAGCGATATGACTACATTCTCCTTACACCTCGTCAAGTGGGCCGTTGCTCTCACTTCGTTTTATGTGCTCTACTGGGTTTGCCTGCGGCGCGAGACGTTTCATGCGCTGAAGCGTTGGGCACTGCTCTTCATCCTCGCTGCCAGCTTCGCTTTGCCCTTCTGCTCGCCTACCTTCCGCTGGCTCGATCCCAACGCGTCCTCGTCCGGGATTAGCATGGAGAGGATGCTTGGAGCTGATGTCCAAGAGACGGTGCCCACTCCCGGCAATCCCGCCAAGGAGCATGCCGCCGTAGAGAATAACGCAGTCAAGCGTCACGGCGTTGTCGGCACGGAGGGTAGGAGCGTGGACGCTGCAGGCAGCAGTGTCGTCGCCGAAGAGAGGACGGCAGCTGAACCAGACTGGAGCTTATGGCTGCTATGGGCTTATCTCGCCGTCGCAGGAGTGGGGATGCTGCTTTATGTGCGGGCGATTGTCGCGACACTCTGGCTCATCCATCGGGGGCGACGCCTCCACATGGAAGGGGTTCCGACGGACATCTCTGTACTCGCGAGCGACCGTGTGCCGACCCCTTGCTCGTGGATGCATTGGATCCTGCTGCCCGACTCGTTGCTCGGACGAGGGCACGAGTTGAGGGCGGTGCTGCTGCACGAACAGGCGCACGTTCGCCTTCGTCACTCGTGGGACATGATCCTGGCAGAACTGACGGCACGCACGCTTTGGCCGCTGCCTTTCGCGTGGCTGTTGCGGCGTGAGCTGGCCGACGTCCAGGAGTACGAGGCCGACCAGGCTGTGCTGGCGGCGGGAGTGGCGCAGGCTGACTACGATGCCCTGTTGTTGGCTGAGGCTACGGGAGCGCGGCTTCGACCCGTCTGGAACTCCTTCGACCAGACACAAGTGAAGGCGCGCCTCGCGATGATGTATGCAGCCGCCAGCAGTCGGCTGGCACGTCTGCGCGTGCTCTATGCGCTGCCTCTCATCGGCGTGCTCGTCCTCCTCTTCGCCTGCTACAAACCTAAGCCTTCGCAGCTCGTGGGCACATGGATGTACTATGGTCTTCGGTCAGGAACTGCCGACGGCGGCGAGACGCCCTACAAGGGCAAGGCTCGCATCTTCCGCGTGTTTGGTCAAGACCGTTCGCTCATGGAGGTCGTCACGTTCGAGGGGACGAGCGACACCCGCACGCAAGCCGTCGGCACCTGGTCGCTGTCTCGCGCGAAGCAGTTCATCGAGCGTATCGTCTACGCCAACCGGGACAGCCGTGGCATTGCCTTCCCCGCCGAGGCTTGCAGCTGGAAGCCGGGCTACCTGCGTCGTTCGCTCGACGTCAGCAAGAACGCCGACACGCTCTTCGTCGCTACAGACGACGACCAAGTCCAACTGTGGGTGCGCGTGCCTGACAGTCGTGTACAGCGCAGCGAACCCGACGTTCAGCGGACGAGTTTGGCCATCGTCACGCGTAACGTCAGACAGCAGGACCTGCCTCAATCCGTGCGCGAGCAGCCTGAGGTGGCAGCGCTCTATGCCATGAGAGAACTGTTGTTGATCAAGAATAAGGACGTCCCTGGCAATCCGCATTTCATACGATTGGAAAGCGTCTTACAGGTAGGCAATGGAATGCATATTTATACAAAGATGTTCGATGAAAGCGTCTTCATCACCATGAAGCAGCACGACGGCCGATGGCTGTTGGACGCCTTCTACCCCGAGGATGTCTTCGCAAAACGTTTCTTGCAAGCCTGTATGGAATCTCAAAAAGAATAGACGATGAAGAAGTTAGCATTTATCATTTTCGTGAGCGCGCTTGCCGCTTGCCGGCCCTCTGGCGCGTTGTCGCCCGAAGAGCGCGAGCGGTTAGACCTGGAAGTGGGCGCCGCGGTGACCGACATCTATGGCGAGGTGTGCCGCTGGTACAATGCGCACGGCGACAGCTATGGCGAAGGGCAAGATTTCGACAGGCGTTTCCTGACTCTAGGTCTTTATTCCATCCGCCAGGAAGCGGGAGACGTCCGAGAAGGAAGCGATGAAAGAGTATGTACTCCGTCCCTGAAGCCCTCTCGTCTCTTGCCTCCCTCTGTTGTCCTTTTTTCCTTTATTTCTTCTCATAGAAATCGTCAGGTGACGTGACTCGTGCCAGTTCGTCGAAGAGCTGAGCGTACTTGCGTGCTACGGCGTGTGCGAAGCGCTGTCCCTTCTCTGGCGTGGCGAGACTAGGGTCTCCGATGCCGGTGTCGTCGGTGACGAGCGTCCAGTGACGCGGCAGCCATGCCACCTTCTGGCGCAGCGACTCGAGGGCGAAGAGCCGTGCTTCGCCGGCGCCGGCCTGGCTGAGGTCGACGAGCTCGGGGTGGTAGTGCATCATGACGGACGTCTCGAGCTCGTCGGCATGGTCGCCGGGCTGGTCGAACCATTCGCGGGCGGGCAGCACCGTGAACCACTCGCTGGAGAGGATGATGAAGTCGGGATAGTCGACGGCGAGGTCGCGGATCATGGCCTTGAAGGTGTTGCCGCCGTGGCCGTTGATGATGACGAGCTTGCGGAAGCCCTGATGAGCCAGGGAGGCCACGGTGTCTGCCAGGATGGCGCGCTGGGTGTCGTAGCGGTAGTGTATGCAGAACTTCAGGTCGCGCTGTCCGGGGTTCTGAGCGCCCATGGCGACGGGCGGCAGCACCATGACACGGACGCCGTAGTCGCGCAGGGCTATCTCGGCGGCGTCGACGGCCACGTCGTGGGCCAGGATGGCGTCGGTCAGGTAAGGCAGATGGAGGTTGTGGGGTTCTGTGGCGCCCCATGGCAGTACGGCCAGGGCGTAGTGCAAGGGGCGTGTGACGCCATAGGCGGTGACGCTCAAATCGACTTCTCGGTGCATGGTTTCTTTCACTTTTTAGGTTTTTACGCCACAAAGATACACATTTTTCGGCGCTCGAGCGCATTTATCTGCTGTTTTGAGCGTCCGGACGAACAAAAATGCTTATTTTTGCAGAGATTTATTCATGGCGGGCGGTCACTTCATCGCCTTTCCGTGCATGAAGAGACGACAAGAGGCTGACACCACATCTTTTAATACTTATACTATTATGGCAAGCAATGAATTTCCGTACAACGGTACAACCCTGAGTGGCTTTGGTATGCTCTTCTGCAACCTGGCCCTGACGTTAGGCGCTCTCGCCTTAATCGCTTTCGGTATCTATGAGGAGTCTATCCTCCCGGTCATCGGCGGCGGTCTCCTCCTGTTCATCACCTTCTTCCTCTGGGCCGGATTCATGATGCTGGAGCCTGGCGAGGCACGCGTCGTCATGTTCTTCGGCAAGTATGTCGGCACCTTCACGCGTACGGGCTACTTCTGGATCAACCCCTTCACGACGACGAAGCGTCTGTCGCTGCGTGCACGCAACCTCGACGCGGAGCCCATCAAGGTGAACGACAAGGAGGGCAACCCCGTGATGATCGGCCTGGTGCTGGTGTGGCGCCTGAAGGACACGTACAAGGCGATGTTCGAGATTGACTCGCAGACGATGGCTGCCACCGCCAACGCTCAGACGCCGGGCGCCGATGTCAAGTCGATGATGGCTGCCTTCGAGCGCTTCGTGCGCGTGCAGAGCGACGCTGCCCTGCGCCAGGTGGCCGGGCAGTATGCCTACGACGACACCGACGACCACGACGAGCGCATCACGCTGCGCAGCGGCGGCGAGGAGATCAACGAGCAGCTGGAGCAGAAGCTGACCGAGCGCCTGACGATGGCGGGCATCGAGGTCGTGGAGGCACGCATCAACTTCCTGGCCTACGCACCGGAAATCGCCGCCGTCATGCTGCGCCGCCAGCAGGCAACGGCCATCATCGCAGCCCGCGAGAAGATTGTCGAGGGAGCCGTGTCGATGGTCAAGATGGCGCTCGACCAGCTGCAGAATGAGGACATCGTGCGCCTCGACGACGACCGCAAGGCGCAGATGGTCTCCAACCTGCTCGTCGTACTCTGCGGCGAGGACAACGCGCAGCCCATTGTCAATACGGGAGCGTGAAGAGGGATGAAGAATGACGAATGACAAATGACGAATGACGAATGACGAATAAGAATTAGTAATGACGAATGACAAATGACGAATGACGAATCTCGCTGCGCCCGGCCCATAGGGACGCTCCACGCTTGGAGAATGAAGAGTACAAGTTACCTTCAAGCCTTGAGAGTAATCCTCATTCGTAATCCGTCATTCTTATTCGTAATTACTAATTCTTATTCGTCATTCGTCATTCGTCATTCGTCATTCGTCATTCGTCATTCGTCATTAATAATTAATTTTCATCATAAAGGTGGAAGCGGGCAGGCCGGCGCTGTTGCGGAGGTCGGCATCGGTGAAGCCCTGCCAGCCGTAGCGGACGGCGGCCGGCCATGATACAGAAGGCGATGAGAGCGTAATCTTGTCGCCTTCTATCTTTATGGTGGCGGGATAGAAAAGGCCGTCGGGGCCGGCCAGTTCGAAGCCGCGCGTGCAGGCGAGGCCGTCGGCATGGTCGAAGGCCATGACGGCGGTGTGGTTCTGTCCAAGGACACAATAGTGGGGCGTGGGCCCTTGGCTCTCGAGGGCCTTGCCGTAGGTGTGGCAGAGGGCTTGCAGCGCCAGGCGCTCGCCCACGGGGCGCTTCGTACGATAATGGACGTCGGAGGTATCACCCACGTCGGATGAGACGGCCATCCATGTATCGGGCAGAGCGTCGGCCAGACGGCGCTGGCTGTCGCGGAAGGCAGGCCACGAGGGTCGTGGCAGGCTTGAGAGCTGTACGACGTAGAACGGCAGCGCGGGTTTCTTCTGGAACTCACAGTCCCAGCGGCGGGCAAAGAACTGGCGCCACGACTGCTCGAGCAGCGTGAACAGCCGCTCGTGGAGTTCCACGTTGTGGGCGTTGGACTCGCCCTGATACCACAGCACGCCTTTCACGGGGAAGTGCTCGAGGGGCGCGATGGCGGCCTCGAAGAGGTAGGCGGGGTCATAAGGATGGCGCTGCAGCTTGTTGCGTGGCTGCGTGCCCTCGGGAGAACCTTCGGGAACAGTGATGGCACGGCGTATGTTCTGCGTCATGCGGCCGCGTGCCCACGGCTGGCCGTAGTCGCCGTTGCGCCAGTCGGCGAGGATATTGGGCAGCTCGCGCTCGAGCGCAGAGCGGTCGACCCACGACTCGGTGGTCGAGCCGCCCACGGCGTTGCAGATGATGCCGATGGGCACGTCCGCGAGGCTGTCGGCCAGCACACGGGCGAAGTTGAAGGCTACGGCCGAGAAGCGGCTGACGGCCTCGGGCGTGGCCGCCGTCCAACCTTGGAAATCCATGTGGCGCAGTTCGTTGGTGAAGCGCAGTACGCTGTCCGGCCACTCCACGGCGTCCGTCCGGGCACGTGCCGGCATATTATATAGGTGTATGCGCTGGCTGAGCCGGGCGGCATCGGCCAAGTCTTGCTCCAAGGTGTTGCACTGGTCCACGCGCAGCTCCATGTTCGATTGCCCGCTGGCCAGCCACACGTCGCCGAAATACAGGCTGTCGATGGTCAGCGTCTGCGGCTTGGCCTTGATGAGGTTTTGCAGCTCGAAGGGATAGTGTTCAGGATAATAGCTGTGATAGTGGCCGACGGGCAGAGGGCTGGCAGTGAGGGTGAGCTTGTAGGGTCCTCCGGCCTTCATGTGGGGCAGCTCTACGGACCACGATCCGTCGGCCCGCGAGAAGGCGCCGCGCTCTTCAATCGTCTTACTGCCCTGGCTCAGCACGATCTTGATGCTGCGCCGGGCGTCGGCCTTGCCCTCCAGGAGCAGGTGCTCGTCGCGCGGCAGCACCATGCCGTTGCCATAGAGTGGGGGCAGGCGCAGGCCGCCGTAGTCGCCGGTGAGAGCGCCATAGACGGTGCGAGCCAGGATCTGCGCGCCCTCGGGGTTGGGGTGCAGGGCGTCGGGGAAGAGGTCGGGGCGCGAATGGAGCGGCGTGTAGAGGTCGATAAGCTGCACGTTGGCACCGAAGGCAACCTTACGTATAGCCTGCTGAATCTGCTCGTGCCAGTCGCGCGTGCCGCTCTGGAAGCGGGGGTGGCGGTCGAAGATGGGCGTCATCAGGCAGATGGCTATGCGCGCCTCGGGGTTGACGACGCGGAACGAGTCGATCAGTGCGCGATAGTTGGGGATAAACTCCTCCTTCCAGTCGGGCCAGTTGCGCGGGTCGGTGTCGTTGAGGCCCAGGTGGATGACGACCCAGTCGGGACGGAAGTCCAAGGCTTGACGGAACTCGGGCAGCTTGACGTAAGGCCGATGGCCCTTATATAATAAGGTGGCGCCGGAATGTCCGAAGTTGCCGACCTCGAAGCGCCCGCTACCATACGTAGCGTCGAGCATCTGCTGCAGGCGCACAGGGTAGGCGTCGCGGTCGCGGTGGCGCAGGCCGTAGCCGTAGGTGACGCTGTTGCCCACGCAGGCCACGCGCAGTGGGGCGGGCTGCGCCTTCCTGGAGGCG
>CAMOSA010000105.1 GCA_946624335.1 uncultured Prevotellaceae bacterium | reverse complement strand
AGCCGCGGCCTGCACTACACCGTGGACTATCCCAAGCACGCCTACGACCAGAAATGACGTTAATCCGTTAAGGAGAAGTTTACAAGCAGTTTATATATAACTAACGAATTATACGAATTTTTTGTCCATCTTGTGGGATGGCACAGAGAATTCGTATTATTCGTTGTATTAAAACATGTCAATTCATTCTGTTCAGCTACCCTACTTTGATATATATCAAGAAAAGACATTTTCTTATGGAAAAAGGAATAAAAAGTGTATGAGTTACACGAAATAGCCGTACCTTTGCAGCGTCAAAGAGATGACAAGGCCTCGTGAGAGGCGTCAAAGATATACGGTTTTTCATGGTATTAGGTTAGTTTTAAAGGTTTTCATTCCTGAGTAGCTTTGCTACTCATCTTTAGGTAAGTTAGTTAAGGTAAGTTGATTGCAGGTAACCTCCGAAGGGAGGTTCCAATCACAGAATAATGAAAAGCTCAGCTGTCGCAGAGATGCGCCGGTAATGCAAGAGATACTAACTCGTTTATGTTCTCCAAGTTATTCTGAGAGATTCAACAAGATTTGTTCATAGCTTTGAAGCGGCTCTTCGTGAGAAGGGCCGTTTTCGTTTTTATATATCCTTGTCATGAACAAAAATCATGGTGTAACGCAAAAAACATGGGGCTTAAGACATAAGACATAAATCTTTTTTCGTATCTTTGCAGACCGAAACGAACGAATATGGCTGAAGTCACTCCTATGATGAAGCAGTTCTTCGACCTGAAGGCCAAGCATCCTGATGCCATCCTTCTCTTCAGGTGCGGAGACTTCTACGAGACCTATGCGCAGGATGCCGTCGAGGCAGCTGACATCCTGGGCATCACTCTCACTAAGCGAAACAATGGTCGCGAGGGCGAGAGCACCGCTATGGCCGGTTTTCCCCATCACGCCCTCGACACCTACCTGCCCAAACTCGTCAGGGCTGGGCGTCGTGTGGCCATCTGCGACCAGCTCGAAGACCCTAAGCTCACCAAGAAACTGGTCAAGCGAGGTATCACAGAGCTCGTCACGCCCGGCGTAGCGCTCACCGATACCGTGCTGAACTATCGTGAGAACAACTTTCTCGCTGCCGTGCATTTCATGAAAGAAGATATTGTCGGCGTCAGCTTCCTCGATATCTCTACCGGCGAGTGGCTCGTGGCCGAAGGATCAGCCGAGTATGTCGACAAACTGATGGGCAATTTCAGCCCGAAAGAGGTGCTCTATGAGCGTGGTCGCAAGGGCCTCTTCGAGGGGTGCTTCGGCACTAAGTATGTCACTTTTGAGCTCGACGACTGGGTCTTCACGGCCCAGACGGCGCATGACAAACTGACGCGCCACTTCGAGGTAAAGAACCTCAAGGGTTTCGGCATCGACACGCTACGCGCCGCCGTCATCGCCGCAGGAGCCATACTGCAGTACCTCGAGCTCACACAGCACACGCAGCTGCAGCATATCACTGGCATCAGCCGCATCGAGGAGGAACGCTACGTGCGGCTCGACAAGTTCACCGTACGCAACCTCGAGCTCGTTCAACCGATGAACGAGGGTGGACGTTCGTTGCTCGATGTCCTCGACCATTCCATCACGCCGATGGGTGCCCGCCTGCTGCACCGATGGCTCCTCTTCCCCCTGCGTGATTCCGAACAAATCAACCGGCGCCTCGACGTCGTCGACTACTATTTTCGCCACCCTGAGTTTCGCGAGTTCATCGCCGAGCGCCTGCATCTCATTGGAGACCTCGAACGTGTCACCTCGAAGGTGGTCACAGGACGTGTCTCGCCACGCGATATGGTGCAGCTGCGCATCGCTCTGCAAGCCATCGAACCGATCAAGAAGATTTGTATGGCTGCCGACGATGCCACGCTGAAGCATATCGGGGAGCAGATAAGCCTTTGTGCCGACATACGTGACCGCATAGCCCGCGAGCTGCAGCCTGATCCGCCTCTCACCCTGCAGAAGGGCAATGTCATCGCCAACGGCGTCTCGGCGCAGCTCGACGAGCTGCGACATATAGCCTACAGCGGCAAGGACTACCTGCTGCAGATACAGCAGCGCGAGGCTGAGGCAACGGGCATACAGAGCCTCAAGGTCGCTTACAACAATGTCTTTGGCTACTATCTCGAGGTGCGTAATACTTATAAGGATAAGGTGCCGGCCGACTGGATACGCAAGCAGACGTTGGTCAACGCCGAGCGCTACATAACCCAGGAGCTGAAGGAGTACGAGGAAAAGATCCTTGGCGCCGAGGATAAGATCCTGTCCCTCGAGAGCCAGCTGTTTGCCGATCTCGTGGCTGATGCCGCACGTTTCACGCCCGACATACAGCGTGATGCCAGTCTCGTGGCACAGCTCGATTGCCTGCTGTCCTTTGCTACCACGGCCGCCGAGAACCGTTATATCCGGCCTGTCGTCGACGATACGATGGAGATCGACATCCGGCAGGGACGTCATCCCGTCATCGAAAGCCAAATGCCCGTCGGCGAGCGATATATCGCCAACGACGTGCGCCTGGACACCCAGAACCAGCAGATACTCATCATCACCGGCCCCAACATGGCAGGTAAGAGCGCCCTGCTGCGACAGACGGCGCTCATCACGCTGATGGCACAGGTGGGCTCCTTCGTTCCCGCCGAGAGCGCGCGTATCGGCTGGGTTGACAAGATATTCACCCGTGTCGGAGCGTCGGACAATATCAGCGTCGGCGAATCCACATTCATGGTGGAGATGAGCGAGGCGGCCAATATTCTCAACAATATCAGTGAGCGCAGCCTCATCCTCTTCGACGAGCTCGGGCGCGGCACGTCGACCTACGACGGCATCAGCATCGCATGGGCCATCGTCGAGTTCATTCACGAGAACCAGCGCGGCCATGCCCGTACGCTCTTTGCCACCCACTACCATGAGCTCAACGAGATGGAGAAGCACTTCGCACGCATCAGGAACTTCAATGTCAGCGTGCGTGAGGTGCGCGGAAAAGTGATATTCCTGCGCAAGCTCGAGCCCGGCGGCTCAGAGCACAGCTTCGGCATCCATGTGGCTAAGCTGGCAGGCATGCCCAAGGACATCGTGCGCCGTGCCGAGACAATCCTACATCAGCTCGAGTCCAGCGCCGACCGCAAAGGGCTGGGCATGGGGGCTAAGATCGGCGCCCTGCCCGAGACCGACCACATGCAACTCAGCTTCTTCCAGCTCGACGATCCTGTGCTATGCCAGATACGCGACCAGATCCTCGGTCTCGACATTAACAGCCTCACTCCCATCGATGCCCTCAATAAGCTCGACAGCATCAAACGAATACTCACAGGAAAGTGAGTGTTCAGTCATGAGTCAGGACACTCCGGCAGACCAAAGGGGGAGGAGACCCCTCCGAATCCCCCCAAGGGTGGGGAATATATGTTGTAGAAGATACTCTTATTTTTCATTTTTCACTTTTCACTCGAAAACAATTCATCATGCTAACATATGCCGTCGTAGGGACTGGAGCTATTGGAGGCTACTACGGAGCCAAGCTGGCACGTGCAGGCCGAGAGGTGCACTTTCTGCTGCACAACGATTATGATTATGTCCGCGAGCACGGATTACGTGTGAACTCGTGCGACGGCGATTTTGCGTTGCCCCAGGTTCACGCTTACGGTGATGTCGCAGCGATGCCCCAGGCCGATGTGGTGCTCGTGGGACTGAAGACGACCAATGAGCACTTGCTGCGCACGCTGCTGCCTCCCTTGCTGCACGCAGGGACGTTGGTGGTGCTCATTCAGAACGGTATCGGTGTGGAGCCCGACGTTCAGGAGTGGTTTCCCAGTCAGCCGCTGGCGGCCGGTCTGGCCTTCATCTGCTCGTCGAAGACCGAGCCGGGAGTGATCTCGCACCAATGTTATGGCAGCATCAACCTCGGCAACTATTCGTGCACGGACGAGAGCTTCTTTGCGTCGGTCCTGGCCGACTTCATAGCGGCAGGTATCGACGCCCATGAGGTCAACTACCTCGAGGCACGATGGCGCAAGGCGGTATGGAATATGCCATTCAACGGGATGACAGTGGCCTTGCAGACGCAGACGGACCAGCTCGTTAAGCACCCGGCCACACGACAGCTCATACGTGAGCAGATGATGGAGGTCGTAGGTGCAGCCCACGCCCTCGGCATAGAGACCATCAACGAGGATTTCGTGGAGAAAATGCTGGCGATGACCGACGACATGGTGCCCTACTCACCCTCAATGCGCCTCGACTACGATTACCGCCGGCCGATGGAGATCTACTATCTCTACACCCGCCCGATAGCCGATGCCCGTGCCGCTGGATTCGAGATGCCACGCTTGGAGATGCTCGAGCGCGAGCTGCTGTTCATGTCACGTTGACGTGTTGAAACTATAAGCCCAAGGGTTCGGCCAAAAACCCTTAAGGGTTCGGGCAATAACCCTTAAGGGTTCTGGGCATAACCCTTAAGGGTTTTTGCAGGACAAAGCGGCGATAGATGTGTGTTAGGCTAAAGTATAGAAATTCAAATTATTAGAATATCACTTACAGATTATGAAAGAGATTTACCTTGCCGGCGGCTGCTTCTGGGGCACCGAGCATTTCTTCAAGCAGATAGAGGGCGTCGTGGAGACCGAGGTGGGCTTTGCCAACGGTCACACCGAGGCACCGACATATAAAGAGGTGTATACCGACACTACGGGTTATGCCGAGACGGTGCGCATCTGCTACGACGAGCGCGTGGCCGATTTGGAGTTTCTGCTGAATATGTTTTTCAAGGCCATCGAGCCAACGAGCCTCAACCGTCAGGGACACGACGAGGGCACGCGTTACCGCACAGGTGTCTACTATACCGACGAGGCCGCCCTGCCCGTAATCCGTAAGGTGTTTGCAGAGCAGCAGGCGCTGCTCGACGAGCCCATCGTCGTGGAGGTGGAGCCGCTGCGTAATTTCTATCGTGCCGAGGAATATCATCAGGACTACCTCGACAAGAACCCCGATGGTTATTGCCACTTGCCGCTCGAGTTGTTTGAGATGGCGAGAAAAGTGAAAAATAAAAAATAAGAGTATCTTCTACAACATACATTCCCTCCCCCTTTGGGGGGAGTCGGAGGGGGCCTAAGAGTTACTATAAATGATGAAAAAGGGTATCATTGTTGGAGCCAGCTCGGGCATAGGCCTTGAGGTGGCCAAGTTGTTGCTGGCTGAGGGCTGGACGCTGGGCGTGGCAGCTCGGCGTGAGGATAAGTTGTTGGAGCTGAAAGCTCTGGCACCAGAGCGCATTGAGGTGATGTCGATAGACGTTACACAGGCTGATGCCGAGGAACGTCTGCTCGCTCTCATCAATCGCCTCGGAGGCATGGATCTTTATTTTCATGCCTCGGGAATCGGTAAGCAGAACCCTACGTTGGAGGCAGGGATCGAGCTACGCACGGCTGAGACAAATGCTGTTGGCTTTATGAGTATGGTAGGTGCCGCCTATCGCTATTTGGGAGACAAGGAGGGGACTATAGCTGCCATCACCTCCATTGCCGGAACCAAGGGTCTGGGACCCGCACCCGCTTATTCTGCCACGAAAGCGCTTCAGGCTACCTACCTCGAGGCACTGGAACAGCAGGCTCACCAACGCAACCTTAGGGTTCATTTTTTGGATATACGTCCAGGCTTCGTGGATACCGCCTTGCTGAACGACAACTTCCCTTATCCTATGTTGATGAAGCCTGAGCGGGTGGCTCGCGACATTGTCCAGTCGATAAAGAAGCGCCGCCACGTCCGTATCATAGACTGGCGCTACCGTTTGCTGACGGCCGCTTGGCGGCTTGTGCCGCGATGGTTGTGGAGGAGAATCAGGTTGACACATTAACAAATTAACACATTAACACGTTAATTAGTTCGCGATATGAGACGTAAGCGGATAATAATGATGTGTTGTGGTCGCCGGCGCCTTCGTTGGCAACTGTTACTTTTATTTTTCATTTTTTACTCTTCATTCTTCATTCCGAGCTCAGCTTGCGCAGCCTGGCGCATCGAGGCGGAGTCGGGTGCTGCGCGGGTGTTGTTGCGGGGCGATACGCTTGACATCACCACGCCTCGGGGTCTCTCGCTCTGGTGGGAAGAGCCGCTGACGGCGCCGTGCACGATTGAATACCGCGCCTGTGTGGTCGTCGAGGGCGGCCCGTGTGACCGTCTGTCTGATCTCAACTGTTTTTGGATGGCCACAGTCCCCGTGACTCATGGCGAGGCCTCCTCGCCTTTGCGTACCATAGGACAACGGTCGGGCCGCTTCGTGGAGAGCTACCGCCTGCAATGTTACTATCTCGGCTTCGGCGGCAATTCTAACACCACTACGCGCTTCCGCCGTTATGATGGCGATACGCTGGCCGTGACCGTCGCCGACCGTCGTCCGCCTGTGCTCGTGGAATATACTGATTCCGCCCATCTGCTGCGTCCCAACCATTGGTACGATGTCCGTATTGAGATGACGGCCGACGGGCGCACGCGCTATTATATCGATGATGAATTGCTGGTGGATTATATCGACCCCACTCCCCTGCTCCACGGCTGGTTTGCCTTTCGTACCACGTGGAGTCACATCCGCCTCACGGCTTTGACGATTACGCGCTGAGGCTTTTTGATAGAAAACGTCCCTTTCGACTTAACTTTTCGCTTGCGGTGGCGTAATATAGGTGTATGACACGCTCAGAATTCGAACATACCGCCGCTCGTCTGCGACCGCTCATGCTGCGCATCGCCCTCGATTTCTTCGGCTCGGACGAAGATGCCGAGGACGTCGTGCAAGAGTCGATGCTCGCCCTATGGCGCTACTGCGAACGCATCGACCCTGAGCGCAATATCGAAGGTCTGGCCGTGCGTGTGACAAAAAACTGTTGCGTCAGCTGGCGTCGCCGTCATGCACTCATGGCTACGCTGTCCGACAGCTCACCATCGTGTTCTGTACCTGTTTTATCTCCTTCCCCTCAAGATATCCTTGAAGCGAAGGATGCACAGACCATTCTGGCCGATGCCATCGCCCGTCTGAAACCTCGAGAACGCGAGCTCTTCGAGATGCGCCAACTCGAAGGACTCACCCTCGACGAGATTACCGCGCAGACAGGCATTCAGAAGCCCTCGGTTAAATCTATGATTTCCACTGCACGAAAGAAACTGCTCACCGAACTCAAACAACGCCTCAGACAATGAAAACTCAAGAGATACAATCACTCGTCGTCCGCTACTTAGCTGCCGAGAGCACTCCCGAGGAAGAGCGCCGTCTGGCCTTGGCCCTCCACGAGGCTGCTAAAAACGCTGGCGAAGACCTTCCCGAAGACTGGCAGGCCGTCCGCCTCATGCTGGGTGAACTGACGCTGGGCGAAGCGCTCTACGATGACATCATCAGTCGTCGCCGCCGTCGCCCCCTTTTCTGGCGCTGGGTAGCGGTCGCTGCATTTGTGCTGACAGCAGGTCTTGGCGTAGCCCTCTATCATTCAGCCTCGCTCCAACGTCCTGCCGATGGCACCAGTCTCACCCATGAGACGCGCCCATCCACCCAGAGCATTACGGCAACGCATCCAGTCGCATCGGCTCACACGTCCAGTCGCATCGTCTCACACGTCCAGTCGTATCGTCCCACACGTCCAGTCGCATCGTCCCACACGTATAGACGTAAAAGAAAAACGGTCCAGCCTATGATTATGCCTTCGGTTGCAGAGAATCCCTCTCTCCCACAGGAGGAGTTGGCCGAGGAACCCTTGCTGGCTGCTGCTGAGGCCGAACAACAAACGGAAGACATCCGTCTCCATCCTCTTTCGCCAGACGAAGATTCCTATGAATTCATTGAAGCTGAGATGTGCGACATCCGCAGTCGTGGCGAGCGCGTTGAGGCCATGGTTGCCAAACTGACTGGCCCTGTCAAATAATGTTCTCCATTACATACATCTATATAATATGAAAAAGTCATTGATATTTCTATTTCTGCTTCCGTTATCCCTCTGTGCGCAGCCCAATGCCCGCCTGCAAGAGCTCGAAAAGGCGTTGAAGGAGCAAGGTTTCAACCTCTCTCATACTCAGCGCAGCGCTCGCGGCATCGAACAGCGATGGACGTCGAACCTCTACATTTCATCCTTGACTGCTAATATCTCGAAGGGAATGATTGAGAAAATGTCGGCAGCCGAGCTGAGAGCCTTCAGGCAAAGGATAGACAGCGCGGAAACGGTGAAGAAGCAGCGCACCGCGGAGGCTGTCGACCTCATCCGCAGCACCTTCAGCGCCCTCGCCGCCGAGGCATCAGAGAGTTATATGTACGAAGTCCACAACAAGGAGTGCGACACCATCCGCCTGTCTATGGCCTGGCGCGACGGCGACCTGGCTCTTGGCTCGTGGCGCGGCGATGGCGGCATCCACTACAGCAATGCCCGTGAGGCCGTCAGCTTCAGCTTCCATCGCCCTCCCGGCCAGGATTGGTCATCAGGGATGTACACGCACGTCTACACCGCCCCTTACCCCGAGC
>CAMOSA010000104.1 GCA_946624335.1 uncultured Prevotellaceae bacterium | reverse complement strand
TAACCCGTACGTCAGTTTAGCAAACTGGTGGTTTCAGCCACTCACCCAAACTTCCGTGGGATTTTCACCCATCATTGCAACCTCGTTTTACCGATTTGGAAACCTCTATTTCCGAATTGCGGTGCAAAGGTAGATGTTTTTCTTGAATTATGCAAGTTTTTCAAGAGAAAAAATGTATCTTTGCACCAAAATAATTCATTCCGATATGTCAAGGACATCGCTGCCTCAGGGCGTAAAACTCATACAACTCCCTCATAATGTGGACGAACGCGGCCATTTGTCGTATGGTGAGGGCAAGAAAGACATTCCGTTCGAAATCCGCCGCATTTTCTGGATTTCGGGTGTACCGGCCGATAAGACACGCGGCGGTCATGCCCACTGGACCTGCGACGAAGTGGTGTTTCCCGTGGCCGGCAGTTTCGAGATAGAAGTGGACGATGGCGATGTCAGCACCACGGTGTTGATGAACGACTCGCGCACTGGCATCCTCATCCCGGCCGGTATATGGTGTGAGCTTCGCCACTTCGAGCCGGGCACGGTATGTGTCGTGGCGGCATCACAGGCCTATGACGCCACGGGCTATGTACACGAGCGGTCGGCGTGGCTGCGCATGAGGCGAGCGTTGCATAATAATAATGTATAAAGAGCAGAAGCATGAATATAGTACAATATACGCCACAAATGGCGGAGGTGTGGAATGATTTCGTCCGTGAGTCCAAGAACGGGACTTTCCTGTTTGAGCGTGGCTTCATGGACTACCATGCCGACCGTTTCGTCGATTGCTCGATGCTGATCTACGACGATGACGAGCTGGTGGCCCTGTTCCCTGCCAACTGGAACGAGGACGAGCGCACCGTCTACTCGCATCAGGGTCTGACGTACGGCGGTCTGATCCTGTCGACATCTGCCACTCAGAAGCAGGTGCTGTCGATCCTGCAGAACATCTTGCTCTGGTGTACGGATTTCCTTCAGGCCACGCGCATGGTGTACAAACCTATACCTTATATATATAGTGCGTGTGCCGCCGAAGAGGACCTGTATGCCCTGTTCCGTGCCGGCGCACAGTTGAAGACGCGCGGCGTGAGCAGTGTCGTAGATATGTCCAATCCGCTGCAGATGCGCAAGCTCAGGCTGCGTGGTGCCAAGAAGGCTATCGACAACGACCTTTACATCGACCGTATGACGGACGAGGACTGGCCAACGCTATACGAGTATTGGCAACTGCTGACGAGGGTGCTGGAGGAGCATCACTCGGTGAAGCCCGTACACACCTTTGAGGAGATGCAACTATTGATGTCGCGTTTCCCGCAGCAGATCAAGCTGTTCCTCGTCCGCAGCCAGCGTGAGATTGTCGCAGGATGTGTCGTGTTCATCACCAAGCGTGTGGCGCACGTACAGTATATCGCCTCTGGCGAGCAGGGCCGCGAGCTTGGCGCCTTGGACCTTCTCTTCCGCCATCTCATCAACGAACGTTTCAAGCAGATGGCCTATGTCGACTTCGGTATCTCCACGGAGCATGGAGGCAGCTACCTGAACGAAGGACTGATCTTCCAGAAAGAGGGCTTCGGTGCCCGCTCGGTCTGCTATGACAGCTATGAGCTGGAGATCAACCCCACGACGCTTGAACAGCTGCACGCCCTGAAGGAACGTCCGCAAGAACGTATCACGTTCCTCGACCTCAAGCGCATCAACGCCAGCTTCGAGCCGATGCTGAGTGACGCGGTGAGCCGTGTCGTGCGCAGCGGCTGGTACCTGCAGGGCTCTGCCAACCAAGCCTTCGAACAGCATTTTGCAGAATATGTCGGCGCGAAACATTGTGTGATGTGCGGCAACGGCCTGGAAGCGCTGACGCTGATCCTGCGTGCCTTCAAGCACCTGAACTGGTGGTCGGACGACAGTGAGGTCATCGTGCCTGCCAACACCTTCATCGCGACGATCCTGGCCATCAAGGAAGCGGGGCTGACGCCCGTGCTGTGTGAGCCTTCGCTGTCCGACTATCTGTTGGACGTGAAGCAGCTGCCCCAGCTGTGGACGCCCCGTACGGTGGCCATCCTGCCCGTTCACCTCTACGGCCGTGTCTGCGATATGACAGCCATCAACGCCTTTGCCTCGGAGCATCATCTGCTGGTCATCGAGGATGCTGCCCAGGCCCACGGCGCCATGCTCGGCGACCGCCGTGCGGGCCACCTGAGCCACGCTGCCGGCTTCAGTTTCTATCCGGCCAAGAACTTAGGCGCCTTGGGCGATGCCGGGTGCGTCACTACCGACGACGACACGCTGGCCGAGACGATCCGCAAGATGGCGAACTACGGCTGCAGCGAGAAGTATGTCAACGAGCTCCCCGGCATCAACTCGCGCACGGATGAGATCCAGGCTGCCGTGCTCAATGTCAAGCTGACACGCCTGGACATCGACAACGATCGTCGCCGCGAGATTGCCCAGCGCTACCTCGACGGCATCGACAACCCGCTAATCGTCCTTCCGACGATGCCTGCCGACGTGCATGAGCACGTGTTCTACGTCTTCCCCATCCGTACCGGCTATCGCCATCAGCTGGTCACCTGGCTGAAGGGTCAAGGCATAGAGACGCTCATCCACTACCCCATCCCACCCCACCGACAACAAGCCCTACCCGAGCTGGCCGCGCTGAGTCTGCCCGTCACGGAGCAGATACACCGCGAGATCCTCAGCCTGCCCATATCGCCCATGATGACGGAGACAGAAGTGCAACGCGTCATCGATGCTATCAACCAATTCAATCCTGAGGCATGACCGTCTACGTGCTCCTTTCCACCATCGACGGCGGTCTGTCTGCCGCCGCGCAGGTCCTCCTCCCTCCGGCGGATGGCGTCCGCTATGTCGTCTGCTGGCAGCAGACCCATCCCTCGGCTGACAACGACCCGGCGGTCTGCGAGGCCGAACGGCTGTTGCTGTCCAGGAGCGATGTCAGGCTGTCCACGATGGAAGGACGCGGCCTCTGCCGAAGCCGCAACCGAGCTATCGCCACGGCCTTGGAGTGGCAGTCCGACCCGCTGGATGACGACATCTTCGTCATCGCCGACGATGACGAGCGTTTCCTGCCCGATGCCTTCGTCCGTCTCCGCGAGATCTACACGCGCCATCCCCGTCTGGACAGCGCGCTGATGCGTCTGCGCAGCTCGTCGGACGGCAGCTACTTCAAGGCCTACCCCGACGCGTGGGTCGATTATCGCCACCGTCCTCGCAGCTACTATCCCGCCTCCTGGGAGATCACCTTTCGTAGCCGTGTCTGTCAGTTAGGCATCCGCTTTGACGAACGCTTCGGTCTGGGCGCCGAGGCGCTCTGCGCCGGCGAGGAAGACGTCCTGCTGGAAACGCTCGTGCGTCATGGTCTGAACATCTATATCGTCCCCGTCGACCTGGGCACCACCGATCCCGTGACGACCGGTTCACGGGTGCTCGACGTCAAGGTGCTACGTTCCAAGGGTGCCGTCTATGGCTATACCCGCCCCCTGTGGCGCGCTTTCTTGCGCAGCTATCGTGAGGCCGTCGCGCTGTCCATACGTCACCACGCCTCACCCTTCCGCCTGTTCAATGAGCTCTGGTACGGAGTTAAATACATACGCCTATGTCCCACGAGCTGACCGTCATCATCCCTGTCTACAACCGTGCTCACCTGGTGGAGCGCACCTTAGACAGCATCGCAGCATCGACACGTCTGCCGCACGAACTCATCCTGGTGGACAACAACAGCCGCGACGACTCCTACCGTGTGTGTCGCGACTGGGCTGCCCGTCATGCCACGCCGGAGTTCCGTGTGACGCTCATGCAGGCCTTAGCTCCCGGCGCTTCCGTCGCCCGCGACGTGGGTCTTGCCGCCTGCCATACGGACTATGTCTATTTCTTCGACTCCGACGACTTGTTCTCTGCCACGTTCATAGCCGATCTGTGCGAGGCTATGGCCGACGATGCGGACCAGGACGTCTTCTTCGTCCCTGTCCGACAATGCGTCAACGGTCAGGCTGCCGTCCGCTCCTACAGCGCCACGGCCGACCCATGGCTGCACATCCTGAACAGCCAGTTCGACACGCTGTCGATGGTGTTCCGCACGACCTTCATCAGGTCTATCGGCGGATGGAACGAAGCCCTGACGGTATGGGACGACTGGGAGCTGGGCCTCCGTGTTACGCTGTCCGCCCGCCGTTGGCGATGGCTTACGCGGCAGGCTTATCACGAGGTGCTCGTTCACCCCGAGAGCCAGACCAACACGAGCCTCGGCGCCACGACAGCACCCTCGCTGCAAGCCATGCAAGCCGCCCTGGATGAGGTGAGCGATGCGACACTAAGGGCCGACCTACGTCGCAGCTGCCTGCTGGCCCTTTATCTCAGGGCCCGTATCTACAGCGGCAAGCTGCTTCACGAGGGAGCCACGTCAGGCTACCATGCCTTTCTCACCTTCAGCCGTCAGCCCTCGCTGAGCCCCTCGTCGGTATGGCGGACCGTGGGCTGGCTGCTCTCCACTTATTCACGATGGGGAGGACGCGGAGCATGGCGCATCGCCGCGTGGTGCATCAGGATAAAATTAAAAGAGAAAAATTAAAAATGATAAATAATAAATGATAAATGAAGGGGGATAAGTGAAAAGTGAAAGGTGATGAGTGATAAGAGATAAATATTGAGTGATTAAAGTTTAGATTGAAGGCATCTTCAAGTCCAATATGAAGTGATCACCGCCCCTCCGTGTAGGCCGTATACGGCCGTAACCTTCTGAGGCGATAAGCCGCAGAAGCGCTCTACAAAGCTTTAGGAAGATTTAAGTTTAGATTTAAGGAAGATTTAAGTTCTTTCTCTCACCTTTCTTAAAGTGTTATCCTGCGTGAAGGCCGGAGACCATAGGCATGATGGCCGGAGACCATAGGGGTGAAGACCAGAGACCATAGGGGTGAAAGCGTGAAAGCATAGGGGTGAAGGCCGGAGACCATAGGGGCGTAGCCTTATACCAATAAACATGCAGACTGTCTGACGGGGGTCAAACAGTCTGCACGTTTACGTGTCACAACAGACACGCCCGATGGGTGTCCATCGTACTTATTCGTGATCGAGCGCCTCGTAGACCGAGTGCTGGCTCTTGTATTCCGGCACGATCTGCTTCATCTGGCGTACGGTGGCCATATTATCGTAATTACGGCTTATGGCGACGAGGTCGTCAATCCATCCGCACACCTCATCGTAGTCGTACTCACGCACCTGTGCAATCTTGATCTTGTTGTTGAAGGTCGGCTTAGTGATCTCGGCATCGTTGAGGACTTCCTCATAGAGCTTCTCGCCGTCGCGCAGTCCAGTGAACTGAATGTCGACGTTCTTCGCTCCCGAGAGCTTGATCATGCGTCGTGCCAGTTCAGCTATCTTGACCGGCTTACCCATATCGAAGACAAAGATCTCGCCGCCCTTACCCATCGTACCGGCCTCGAGGACCAGCTTGCAGGCTTCGGGGATGAGCATGAAGAAACGGATGATGTCGGGATGCGTGACCGTCACGGGACCACCCTTGCGTATCTGCTCGCGGAAGAGAGGAATGACCGATCCGTTGGAACCCAGCACGTTGCCGAAGCGCGTCGTCACGAACTGCGTGACATTCTCGGCGTTCTCATGTCCTGGCACGCGGCCTTCCTTCAGCGCCTTGTCGAGGCTCTGGACGTAAATCTCGCAGATGCGCTTGGAGCAGCCCATCACGTTGGTCGGGTTGACAGCCTTGTCGGTGCTGACCATGACGAACTTCTTGACGCCATACTTCACGCTCAGGTCGGCTATCGTGCGCGTACCTTGTATATTATTAAGGACGGCTTCGCTGGGGTTATCCTCCATCATGGGCACATGCTTGTAGGCAGCGGCATGGAACACGAACTGCGGCCGATAGGCATTGAAGATGCTCTCCATGCGACTCTGGTTGGTGATGCTGGTGACGATGGTCACGGCATCGATGTCGGGGAAGTCGCGCTTCATCATGAGGCGAATATCGTGCTGCGGCGTCTCGGCCTCATCGACGAGGATCAGCTTCTGGGGTCCGAACTTGGCAATCTGGCGCACCATCTCGGATCCTATGCTTCCGGCAGAGCCCGTGATGAGCACCCTTTTGCTCGAGAGCAGGCGTGCCACGGCTTCGAGGTCCACCTGTATCTCATCGCGTGGCAGGAGGTCTTCGATCTGCACCTCACGGATCTGCGAGGCGCTGATGGCGCTGTGGCCGTCCCACTTCTGTGCGGTATCGAAATTGTAGATGGCGATGCCCGCATCCAGGAGGCGGTTGACGAAGTCCTGATTGTTGAGCAGTTCGTCGCGCTTCAGCGGCGAGACGAGCAGGGCTGTGGCGTGCTGCTCTTCCATGTGGCCGATGAGGTCTTCGTTGTTACCGTAGACCTTAGCCCCTTGCAGCAGGTGTCCTACCATGTCCTCCTCGTCAGTCACGAAGCCGCGCAGGGCGAAACGTGCCGGCACCTCGATGCGAATGGCCTTGGCCAGCGCTATGCCGCCCGTCTTGACGCCATAGATGAAGGCGCCGCGCAGGTGACGGTCCTCGTTGATCTTCTCGAAAAGATACTTGATGAGCAGACGCACGCTGAACATGATGAACGTCGACATCAGGAAGACGAAGATGAGTTCCTTGGAGCGGATAGGCACGAAGAACGTATCGAACTTCAGGAACCAGCGAGCCACGATGATGCACGTGATGCCTATGAGATTCGCGATGGCGATGCGATAGAGGTCGGCGAACGAGGAATAGCGTAAGACGCCGGAGTAGGTATGTGTGATGCGGAAGCCCAGGACGAAGAAGATCAAATAGACCGACAACGTTCCGACAACGGGCCAGAACTGGTCGAGCGTGTGCAGGACACCATGGTCGAGGGTATAACAGAAGAGACCAGAGACGAGCACGACAGCCATATCAAAGAGCAACACGCACCAATAGGGCAACGCTCTACGCGAGAAATACCAGCCAGCAAGTTTTTTAATCCATGTCATATCTGAGGATACTTATTTATTCGGGGCAAAGGTACTTAATAAAGTTGAATTAACCTTATTTTAGAAGTAATATTTTATTCAAAAAGCTAAAAAGGACTGCAAAACGAATCTTTTTGAACAAAAGTTATGGAAAAACGGCGATATTTGCAAAACATTTACTATATTTGCGGACGCAAAAGCATATATTCAACATCCAAATTCATAAAATTACTAACTTATGAACGACATTAAAGTATTAAATCACGCGGCCGATAATATCCGTATCCTGGCCGCGTCAATGGTCGAGAAGGCCAAGAGCGGCCACCCTGGCGGAGCTATGGGTGGCGCCGACTTCATCAACGTGCTCTACAGCGAATACCTCAACTACGACCCCGCTGACCCCACATGGGTTGGCCGCGACCGTTTCTTCCTCGACCCCGGCCACATGGCTCCCATGCTCTACTCGCAACTTGCCCTCATCGGCAAGTTCTCGCTCGAAGAACTGCAGCAGCTGCGCCAGTGGGGCTCGCCCACACCCGGTCACCCCGAGGCTGACCCCGCACGTGGCATCGAGAACACCAGCGGTCCGCTCGGTCAAGGTCACACCTTCGGTATCGGTGCTGCCATCGCAGCCAAGTTCCTGGCAGCCCACACCGGCAACCCCACCTTCGAGAAGGAGACCATCTACATCTATATCTCTGACGGCGGCGTGCAGGAAGAGATCTCGCAGGGCGCTGCCCGCATCGCAGGCACACTCGGTCTGGACAACGTAGTGATGTTCTATGACAGCAACGACATACAGCTCTCCACAGAGACGGCTGAGGTCATGAACGAGGACACCGCCGCCAAGTACCGCGCCCTCGGATGGGAAGTGTTCTGCATCAACGGCAACGATGCCGCTGAGATCCGCAAGGCTATCGAGGCTGCCAAGGCCGTGAAGGGCAAGCCCGCACTCATCATCGGTAAGACCGTCATGGGCAAGGGTGCCCTGAAGGAGGACGGCTCGAGCTACGAGCGTAACTGCAAGACGCACGGTGCTCCCCTCGGCGGAGATGCTTATAAGAAAACTATAGCCAACCTCGGCGGAGACGCTGAGAATCCGTTCGTTATCTTCGACGATGTCAAGGAACTCTATGCCCGTCGCGCCGAAGAGCTGAAGGCCATCGTTGCCGAGCGCAAGGCCGAAGAGGCTGCCTGGGCTGCCAAGAATCCCGAGTGCGCTGCCGCTCAGGCCGAGTGGTTCAGCGGCAAGGCTCCGAAGGTCGACTGGACCAAGGTGGCACAGAAGAGTGGCGACGCTACACGTAATGCCAGTGCTGCCGTCCTGGGCGTGCTGGCCGAGCAGGTGCCCAACATGATCTGCGCCAGCGCCGACCTCAGCAATTCCGACAAGACAGACGGTTTCCTCAAGAAGACCCACGCCCTCAAGGCAGGTGACTTCAGCGGAGCCTTCTTCCAGGCCGGCGTGGCCGAGCTGACGATGGCTTGCTGCTGCATCGGTATGGCCCTCCACGGAGGCGTCATCCCCGCCTGCG
>CAMOSA010000103.1 GCA_946624335.1 uncultured Prevotellaceae bacterium | reverse complement strand
ACAGCAGCGACGCCCTCGTCAAGGGCGGCACCGACTGGGACATCTTCGGCGAATACACCGAGGAGGAGGAATAACGCCGCTCACGCTGAGCATCATCCGTCCACCGCTCCGTGCACCCCGTTGCACGGAGCGGTTTTCTCATCCGCTCATCAGCCCGCCACCGCAACCGGAGGAATGAAGTGGCGGGTGGTGTGCTCCACGGGCATGGACATTCACCGTCACGGCGCACCGTTTGACAAAGGCAGCGAAGCATTGATGATGATTTACGCTTTTTTAACAACATAAACTCCTATCACCTTCCAATTTATTCTTACCTTTGTGCCCGATAGCTAACAGATTAACGAAAATAACATCAGACAGCGACCGATATATAAAAGAGGTAATATGGCAACACTCACGCTCAATCCCAAGGTGTATCAAGAGGCACTGACCTATGCCAAAGCCCATAACGTCAGTGTAGAGGACTGGGTCACTTCACTCATTCTACGCTTCATTCCGCCTCAGCAAGAAGGCTACAAGATGAAGTCGATGCAAGAACTTTCGCCAGAACTGCTTCGCTATGTAGGATTTGCTAAGCCCTCACACGCAGAAGACGACCTAAATGGAGACAAGGCTCGAGAAGAATATCTGACGGAGAAATACGATCAACTATGAAAATATTCCTTGATACGAATATTCTGCTGGATATCATAGAAGAAAGGGGCCCTTTTCTATTGGCAGCATTGAATGTGTTTGATCTCGGCATGAAAGGAAGTATAAAGATGTATGCTACTTCGCTCACCTTTGCCAATTGTATGTTTGTTGCACGAAAACATATAGGCCATGAGAAAGCCCTAGAAGGCTTAAGATTCATCAAGAAATATGTAAGGATTGCCGCGATGGATGAAGAGCAGTGCCAGCTTGCGCTGGCCAGCAATATGCCAGACTTCGAAGATATGCTACAATATGAGGCGGCAATCTCAGCGGAATGCGACGTGATCGTGACAAGAGACGAGAACAGGCACTTCCCCACGCAATACATACCCATCATGTCCCCAGAACATTTCTTAAACACCTACGCTAAAGACTTCAACGATTAAAACCAATTCTATAAATTATCTATTCACTTAACTATCAAACAACATGAAGAAAATTCTACTTCTTTTGTGCACCCTGCTCAGTACGGCAGGGGCATGGGCTGAAACCATTACTTGGGAAAGCAAGTCCGGCTGGACGCAAGCTTCTGGTGGCAAAGCTGGTCTCGAATGGTTCGGTGTAACTACTCCTGGGTCAATTACTACTCAGTTCACTTTGTCCGAATTTCAAGTCATGCATGAGGTTAATACCTCTATGGTACGCTACATCGCCATTGCAACGGATAAATCTACAACATCCTTAAGTGAATCAGCCGTTGTAGCTGTATCTAACAATGCTGTCACTCCCAGCGCAATTCAATTGTACAGCTATACCTTCGATAATGAGGTTACGTTGCAAGGTGGAACAACTTATTATATTGTATTTCTGAAATCTAATGTTCCTGCTAGCGGGGCATATTCTGTTGGACCAGGGCGCGTTGCTCTTAACCATACCGATTATGGAACTTACGCTCCAGGCTGTTCTTATTCTGGTGGCAGTACTTGGTGGCCCTATTTCAAGGCTGAGCTCACATCTTCTGTTTCGTTAATTAATGTCACTTATGAACTATATGAAGCAGACGGAACGACTTATGTTAATAGTATAGTTTCCCAACAAGAAGCCAACAGCGCCGTTGCCATTCCTGCCTCTCTGACGGGTAACACCTACTTCACTTATGTTACTGAGGGCACCATCGGTGACACCGATTGCACCATCAAGGTGACACGAACTCCGAAGGATGGTATCGTCTATCCCATCACCAACCTGAGTAACAACAAGGCATACAAGATTGTTGTGCCGCGTGGCACTTACACTACTTACAATGGTTCTTTGGCCAATACTGTGAAAGATGTAGTTTCAGATGTCAACAACTTCGCACTAGTCAACTACGAAGGCAACTACTATATGTGGAGCATCGCCGACAGCAAGTTTGTGGCTGGTAGTGGCTATGCCCTCTCTGATACTCCGGCTGCCATCACATTCACAGCCAACAATACACCATCCTATCTCATCAAGTCGGGATCCATGACGCTCAATGCATCCACCGGTCTTACTTATGGAGGTTCTTTCGACTCCTGGAGCACCGCCGACGATGGTAACCGTTGCGTCATCTATGAGGTAGAGGACTTCGACCCGACTGCTGTCCTTGCAGCCCTTGAAGAGTACTTCCATCCCGCTGCCGAAGTTGTCTTTGCTAAAGCTATCGCTGAACTTGAAACCATCAACTGGGGCACGAGCCTGAATCAATACAGCTTGGTTATTGAAGGTACTGACTACACCACACAAGCTGCTGACATCGTCAGCGATTTGAAGACAGCAGGCTATACCGCAGATAACCTGACGATGGCTCAGCAGATGCAGGCTAACTACACGCTGAATATGCCCGCCGCTAACACCTTCTTCCGCATTCGCAGCATCCTCGGCGACAAACCTTACCTGACCGCTCCTGCTGTTAATGGCCGTGCCACCTTCACCGCTGCAACGGACAACAGCACCGTATTCTTCCTCACCGAAGATAACTACCTCGTCAGCCTGTCCACAGGCCTTGGGTTCAAAAATGTGTATAATGGAGCGGATGACATCACAGCTTCTGGAATCGACGGAAACCTCTTCAGCATTATTGCAGCCGTCAGTGGCAATGTGGGACAGTACAGCGTAACCACCAAGGTCAATGGTAATACCACCTACCTCTATTCCACGGGTGCAAATAACAGCAAAGCCGACCGTAACACCTACAGTTCAGGTTGGGTCAATCAGAACAGCTTCACCCTTGAGGTTGCTGAAGTCACCGAGCTTCCCGTCGCCATCTCTGCTGCCGGCTACGCCACGCTGTGTGCTCCCGTTGCTCTGACCGTTCCCGCAGGTGTCACTGCCAACACAGTCGCTATCAATGCTGACGGCGTACATCTCGAACTGAGCCCTGTCACGACCATCCCCGCCGGCACCGCCGTCATCCTGGAAGGTGCTGCAGGCACATACAACTTCGCCGTTGATGCCACCAACAGCGACGCTGCCATCGCCAATGCTCTGACTGGTGTTGTAGCTGGCATCAAAGCTCCCGTCGGCAGCTACGTCCTTCAGAACCAGAAAGGCGTTGTCGGCTTCTACCAGGTAGAAGCAGGCACCATTCCCAACGTTCCCGGCTTCCGTGCTTACCTCCCCGCTCAGGGCGGTAGCGTCAAGGCCTTCTTCTTCGGCGACGCAGATGCCATCGAGGCCATTGGCAATGGACAAGGTACAATGGACAATGCCGCTATCTACAATGTAGCCGGCCAGCGCATCAGCAACCTCCGTCGCGGCATCAACATCGTCGGCGGAAAGAAGGTTGTCGTGAAGTAAAAAAGCCCACCCCCAACCCCTCCCCCGCTCGGCTCGAAGAGACGCTTGACACTTCAAGAAGGGAGGGGAGAAGGGAAGTTAGAAAGTAAAAGAGAATAAGAGAAAAGAGAAAAATGAAGTAAAAAGTTAAAGCTTCCGCCATGAGGCGAAGTAACACAAAAGCTTCTGCCATGGAGCGAAGAAGATGTGAACTGACACTGAGCCAATTTTTATCTTTTCATTCATTTTTATCTTTTATCTTTTAATTTTAAATTTGAATAACGAAGTTATGAAAAAGTATATTGCCCCTGAGCTGACCGTACAGCTCATCCAGACAGAAGGTCTCATCGCCCTCTCCATCCAGAGCGGCAAGGCCGACAGCAGCGACGCCCTCGTCAAGGGCAGCACCGACTGGGACATCTTCGGCGAGTACACCGAGGAAGAGGAGTAAGACCCTGTACTCCTGTAGAACAACATAACATGAATCGTACGAGGAGCCGTGCCACCACCGAGGGCACGGCTCCTTGCTGTTAGCTCCCAAAGCGGAACGACGAGACGATCGTGGTGCCAGCCCTACGCATCCCCCACGACCTGGACCGCATCAACGGGCCGCACTCGATCACCGAGTTCCATCTCGTCTATGGCGGAGACCTGGAATCGAAGCCATCAGCCAACCGCGCGCTGATGTTCGCCCGTTATCATGGCCTCAAGGCCATAGCCAGCGACCGACAGACCGACTGGAAGAAATGGGGCGAATAGGCAGCCCTGCCACCTGCTGACACCAGCCTTCCGCTCTCAGCAGAGGCAGGCGACGCTGTCAGCGCTCAGGGGAAACGAGCCTATGGGTGTCGGCCAGAGACCCTATGTGTGTCGGCCGGAGACCCTATGGATGATGGCCGGAGACCCTAAGGGTGATGGCCGGAGACCCTAAGGGTGATGGCCGGAGACCTTAAGGGTGATGGCCGGAGACCTTAAGGGTTTCGACAAAAAGCCTTAAGGGTTTCGACAAAAAGCCTTAAGGGTTTTGGCCGGCTCTCACTTTTTTCTTGTTTTATGCTTCTATCTCAGGAAAATGCCGTATCTTTGCAGCGAAAAAGGAAGTATCGATATTGTAAATCATTACATTAAAAGCAAATAACATGATCAAACTGGATTTGACGAAGGTGGCTCCCGTGGTGGAGGCCACCGAGATGAAGGATTATGCTGCGCGCGTGGCGGCAGCTCAACAGTCGCTGGAGGATGGCACCTGCCCCGGCAATGACTTCTTAGGCTGGCTGCACCTGCCCTCAAGCATCACACCCGAGTTCCTGGCCGAGGTGAAGGCCGTGGCGAAGACGCTGCGCGAGGAGTGCGAGGCCGTTGTCGTCGCCGGCATCGGCGGTTCGTACCTCGGTGCGAAAGCAGTCATCGAGGCGCTGAGCAACAGCTTCCAATGGCTGGTGAACGACGAGCGCCAGAACCCGACGATCCTCTTCGCCGGCAACAATATCGGCGAGGACTACCTGAGCGAGCTGACGACTTACCTCCGTGGCAAGCGCTTCGGCGTGATCAATATCTCGAAGAGCGGCACGACGACGGAGACGGCGCTGGCCTTCCGCCTGCTGAAGAAGCAGTGCGAGGAGCAGCGCGGCAAGGAGACGGCCCGCAAGGTCATCGTGGCCATCACCGATGCTCGTCGCGGCGCAGCCCGCACGTGTGCCGACAAGGAAGGCTACAAGAGCTTCGTCATCCCCGACAACGTGGGCGGCCGCTTCTCGGTGCTGACGCCCGTGGGCTTGCTGCCCATCGCCGTCGCCGGCTTCGACATCGACGAGCTGGTGCGCGGCGCTAAGGACATGGAGCAGACGGCAGCCCTGCCTCTGGAGGAGAACCCGGCGGCACAGTACGCCGTGGCACGCTATGCCCTCTACACGAAAGGCAAGAAGATCGAGATCCTGGCCAACTACCAGCCCAAGCTGCACTTCGTGGCAGAATGGTGGAAGCAGCTCTTCGGCGAGAGCGAGGGCAAGGACAAGAAGGGCATCTATCCCGCCAGCGTGGACCTGACGACAGACCTGCACTCGATGGGCCAGTGGATTCAGGACGGCGAGCGCACCATCTTCGAGACGGTCATCAGCGTGGAGACGCCCGAGCACACGCTGCTCTTCCCCTCGGACGACGAGAACCTCGACGGCCTGAACTTCCTGGCCGGACGACGTGTCGACGAGGTCAATAAGATGGCCGAGCTGGGCACCCAGCTGGCACACGTCGACGGCGGCGTGCCCAACATACGCATCGCCATCGACCGCCTCGACGCCTATCACCTGGGACAGCTCATCTACTTCTTCGAGAAAGCCTGCGGCATCCACTGCCAGCTGCTCGGCGTGAACGCCTTCAACCAGCCCGGCGTCGAAGCCTACAAGAAGAATATGTTCGCCCTGCTCGGCAAGCCGGGGTACGAAAAGGAGACGGAAGCGATTCGCGAGCGAATCGCTGGAGAGAAAAGATAAATAAAGAGAAGAAGAGAAAAATGAAGTAAAAAGTTAAAGATACGCTGAACGATGAAGGACGATTTCACCCATGTGGCTCAGCTTTATCACGAGCTGGAGGACAACCTTACATTCATGAAAGCATTGGACTTTGCTGTCCGTATAGTGAACCTATACAAATATCTCAAGGATGAGAAAGAAGAGACAGTGATGAGCGGCCAAGTGCTCAGAAGCGGTACATCCATCGGCGCCAACATCAGCGAAGCACTGGGCGCAGAGTCCAAGGACGACTTTATTCATTAGTTTTCTATCTCCTTCAAGGAAGGCAACGAGACGAAGTTCTGGCTTATGCTGTTGCATCGCACGGCTTTCATCAACGACAAGCAGTTCGAGTCATTAATGGCAGACTGCCAAGAATTGCGCAAGATGATGGGAGCGACCATCAAGACGGCCAAGAAGAATCGCCTTGCTGAGCATTAACTTTTACTTTTTACTTCATTTCTTCTCTTTTCTCTTATCCTCTTTTACTTATGCTTTCCGCAGTTCTCTTCGACATGGATGGTGTCCTCTTCGACAGTATGCCTGGCCACGCTTATGCCTGGGCCAAGGTGATGACGGAGTACGGGCTACCGATGACGCCGACCGACGCCTTCGAGAATGAGGGTCGCACGGGCATCGGCACCATCTCGATCTTCACCCAGCGCTACTGGGGCCGCGACGCCACCGAGGAGGAGGCGCGTGAGCTGTATGAGCGCAAGACGGTGGTCTTCAACGAATATCAGGCGGCACACGGCGGCGAGGCTCCGGAGATACCGGGCGCCGCAGCCGTCCTCGACAAGGTGCGCGACCACGGCCTGCTACGCGTCCTCGTCACGGGCTCGGCACAGCAGTCGTTGCTCTCACGCCTCGAGCGCCACTACCCCGGCCACTTCCGCCCAAAGCTGATGGTCACGGGCGACGACGTGCGCTACGGCAAGCCGAACCCCGAGCCCTACCTGATGGGCTTGAAGAAGGCGGGCATCACAGCCGACGAGGCTCTCGTGGTGGAGAACGCACCGCTCGGCGTACGTGCTGCCGTGGCGGCCGGCATCCGCACGATAGCCGTCAACACGGGTCCTCTCGACCCTCAGCTGCTGGCCGACGAAGGCGCGGCTCTCGTCCTGCCCTCCATGACGGCGCTGGCCGAAGGGTGGGAGGACATCGTGAGGTCCATGGACATTAAACAATAAAACCATAATAAACGAAGCATTATGAGAATCGCAATCGTAGGTGCCAGCGGTGCCGTAGGTCAGGAATTCCTGCGCGTGCTGGACGAGCGCCAATTCCCCATCGACGAGCTGCTGCTCTTCGGCAGTGAGCGCAGTGCCGGTCGCAAATACACGTTCCGCGGCAAGGAGTATGAAGTGAAGCTCTTGCAGCACAACGACGACTTCCGCGGCGTCGACTACGCCTTCGTCTCAGCTGGCGGCGGCACATCGAAGGAGTTCGCCGAGACCATCACCAAGCACGGCGCCGTGATGATCGACAACAGCTCGGCGTTCCGCATGGACGAGGATGTGCCCCTGGTGGTGCCCGAATGTAACGCCGCCGACGCCCTCAACCGTCCACGAGGCATCATCGCCAACCCCAACTGCACGACCATCATGATGGTAGTATGCCTGCAGCCGCTGGAGCAGCTGAGCCACATCCGCCGCATACACGTCGCCAGCTACCAGGCTGCCAGCGGCGCCGGCGCTGCCGCCATGGCCGAGCTGGAGCAACAGTACCGCGAGGTGCTCGACGGCAAGCCCGCCACGGTGAACAAGTTCGCCTACCAGCTGGCCTATAACGTCATCCCGCAGATCGACGTCTTCACCGACAACGGCTATACGAAGGAGGAGATGAAGATGTTCAACGAGACGCGCAAGATCATGCACACCGACGCCGCCTGCTCGGCCATGTGCGTCCGTGTGCCGTCGCTGCGCAGCCACTCCGAAGCCGTATGGATCGAGACCGAACGCCCCATCAGCCCCGACGAGGCACGCCGCGCCATGGCCGCCGCCGAGGGCATCACCGTCATCGACGACCCCGCAGCGAAGCAGTACCCCATGCCCCTGTTCACCGCCGGCAAGGACGACGTCTTCGTCGGACGCATACGCCAGGACCTGGCCAACCCCAACGGCCTCACCTTCTGGCTCTGCGGCGACCAGATCAAGAAGGGCGCTGCCCTCAACGCCGTGCAGATCGCGGAATGGCTCATCAAGCATCAACAATAACCAACCCATAAAAAAACCAAGACATACATGGCTAACAAACCTGATTTCAAGTACGCCCCGATGTTCCAGCTGGGCGAAGACAAGACCGAGTACCGCCTCCTCACGAAAGAGGGCGTGACCACCGCCGAGTTCGAAGGCAAGGAGATTGTCAAGGTCGCCCCCGAAGCCCTGACGCTGCTGGCTCAGCAGGCCTTCCACGACGTGGAGTTCATGCTGCGCCGCGAGCACAACGAGCAGGTGGCCGCCATCCTCAGCGACCCCGAGGCTACGGAGAACGACAAGTACGTGGCGCTGCAGTTCCTGCGCAACGCCGAGGTGGCCGCCAAGGGCATACTGCCCTTCTGCCAGGACACCGGCACCGCCATCATCCACGGCGAGAAAGGCCAGCAGGTGT
>CAMOSA010000102.1 GCA_946624335.1 uncultured Prevotellaceae bacterium | reverse complement strand
GATGGTTGGGACGGCCTCGACGTAGGTCCCAAGAGCCAGGCTAAGTTCGCCAAGGCTATCGAAGGTGCCAAGACCATCCTGTGGAACGGTCCTGCCGGCTGCTTCGAGTGCGATGACTTCTGCGCAGGTAGCCGTGCTGTAGGCGACGCCGTAGCTAAGGCTACAGCCGAAGGCGCTTTCTCGCTCATCGGCGGTGGCGACAGCGTAGCTTGCGTCCACAAGTTCGGTCTCGAGGACAAGGTCAGCTACATCAGCACTGGCGGTGGCGCTCTGCTCGAAGCCATCGAAGGCAAGGTGCTGCCCGGCGTAGCTGCCATCAAAGGATAAGGACAAGTTAACACGTTAATACCTTAACACGTTAACATCTCATCAAATGGACAAAGAGGGCAGTCGCCTGGGTGACTGCCCTCTTTTATTCAAGAGTCATCAAAATCATAAGGAGCTCTCTGATTACATGGAGAAGCTAAAGTTATCTGCATGAAGCCTGTCATAAAATCCATCAACAACTTTGAGCCTTGGTATAAAAGCCATCCCTACCTCTTGGCTGCAGGCATACTCGCTGCCGTAGCCATCGTTGTGGGTGTGAGCCTGTCCTTGCCACGGCACAAAGAAGTGCAGATATCCCCGGAGGAGCAAGCGCGTATTGACAGCGCCGCCCTGCATGTGGCACTGCTGCCCGTCCACGACTGCCTGCCTTTCTACCTGGCAGAGCGCTGCGGCCTCTATGAGCGCCTCGGCCTCGACCTGCGCATCACGACTTATCAGGCGCAGCTCGACACCGACACCGCCCTTGCCTTCGGGCACGCCGAAGTGGCCTACAGCGACATCGCACGTGCCATCATGCTTCAGCAGGACAGCATCGACGTGCGCGCCATAGCTGCCTTGCCGGGCGAGCTACAGCTCATCACCCCTCGTCGCGGACGCGTACGCAAGCTGAACCAGCTGCACGAAAAGATGGTCGCCGTCAGCCGTCACAGCATCACCGACTACTGGAGCGACCGCCTTACCGACAGCGCCGGCATGGCCCGGTCCGACATCTTCCGCCCACAGATCAACGACCTTCGCATCCGAACCGACATGGTCTGCAACAACACGATGGATGCCGCTTTCCTGCCCGAGCCCTTCGCCAGCGAGGCGCTGCTCGTGGCTGGCAACCGGAACCTGAGCACCAGGGGTCTCTCACCGCAGCTCGTCGTGCTGCTGGCCCGGCGTGAAGCCTTGGCAGACCCCGTTCGGCGCCAGCAGATAGGCCTCCTGCAGCAAGGCTATGACCAAGCCGTCGCCCTTGCCGACAGCCTGCCCGCACTGCGCGACAGCCTCGCCGCCATCCTTCGCTCACTGTGCCTGACACCTGACACGCTCGTCGACAGCCTACTGCGCCGTCTGCCACGCTTCCAGCCACTCGCGCCGCCCCGGCAGACCGACGTCGAAGCGGCGATGTCATGGTTGCGCAGCCGTGACAAGATAAAGAAAGGCTACAAGCCCGATTCGCTGATAACGGAATAAGACATCACGATGGATAAGAAAGCGTTCAACAAGATTGTAGGAGAAGCCGAGGAGGCCATTGCCGAACGACGGATCATCGATGCCCTCGAGCTCATTGAGGCCATCACCCAAGACACGACGGACAGCGTTGTATCCACCGAGACCGGGCTCTTGCGTGAGCGCTACTCACAGCTGCTCCGCACCTTCACCGCCATCAGCCATGACTATCGCGCCACCGAGAGCAACGCCCTCATCCGGCAGACCATCGATGCCCTGGAGAAGGCCGTCGACGCCTGGAAGCGCGACCACCCGAAGACATCGGCCTATGCCACCTTTGCCTCAAAACTCCTTTTCGTCAGCGAGGATGATATCATCGACCAGCTGCAGCGCATCTCCCGGCAGCGGGTCGGTCAGGACAACTATCATACAGCCCTCGATGCCGCCTTCGTGATGCTCTGGTGCCTGACTTATGACGCACACCACAGCCAGCTCATCGCCTCGCGACTGGCGCTCGTCGACAGCTTCGCGCGCCGCACGCTGACGAGTGCCCTGCTGCTGAGCAGCCTTGATCATTTCGACTGCGGCAAGCTGCACCTGCTGCTTTCCCTCACCACAGCGCCCGAGACTGACAGCGACGGCGAGCGCGATGACCTGACCGCACGCCTCGCCGTGGCTCTCGCGATCATCGCCCTGCGCTACGGCCCGCTACTCGACTACTACGACGACGAACGCCGGCAGATGCGCGCCTTCTTCGAGCGGCCCGACGTGCGCGGGCTGCTGCCCACACTGCTCTGCGCCCTCACCGCACAGGCCAACACCGATCTCGCTTACGATAATATCGAGACCATCGAGACAATCATCAAAGATATGTTCGTGAAGCAACAGCCCAGGCTGGGCGATGAGCAGAACGGGCAGAAACAACAAGACACGCCGGCCACCGACGCGCCTAAAGAAATGCACATGGAGATGTTCAGCGTCAACCAAGTCGACAACGAGGAGCTATTCAACAAACTGAACACGCACGTCCGCAAGATCGACGAACTGCGTCGCATGAACATCGACGTCAACCTGCAGTCCTTCACTAACATGAAGCATTTCAGCTTCTTCAACGTGCCTGCCCACTGGTTCTATCCTTTCAGCGTCGAGGTGCCGCCCTTCCAGCAAGCGCTCATCCGCAAGAACGGCAAGCCCGACAAGCTGACGCTCTCAATCATGACTCAGAATATGTTCTGCGCCAGCGACTGCTACTCCTATCTCTCCATGATGGGCTTTATACGCAACAAAGGGAAGGACTACGACGAGTTCAACGAGCTCATCAACGACCAACTGGAAGACCTGCAGGACGAGCTCGACGAATTCATGGACGACGTCCCAAGGGAGTCCGTCGGGTTGCATCCCCTGTACGACTATTGCCAGAGCCTCCATCGCTTCTTCAACGCCCAGAATGTTGACATCGGCTACACCTTCCGACCCTTTGACAAACACCTGCTCCCCCTACCCTTCCATCCCTTGTTCGACGGCCTCTTCGACAGCTACAGCGCGCTGCAGCCCGCCATCGAGCTGCTGACGACCATCGGCGGTTTCGACGAAGCCATCGCGCTGCTCACCTTCGCTGCCGAGCATTTCGGCATCGACGCCCAGTTGCTCAACCTGAGAGGCTTTGCCTACATGGGCCTGCAACAATGGCAGCGCGCACTGTCGGACTTCCAGCAGTTGCTGCTCTTCGAGGACAACCCGGAAGCACAGCTCGCCATGGCACGGTGCTTCGAAGCCTTGGGCTACTGGGACAAAGCCCTGCCACTGCTCGTCAGCGAAGAGAAACGACAGACCGAGGCCGACGAGAGCCGTGCCTTGAACATCATCGAGGAGACCGGCCGCTGCCTCATCGAACTGCGCCAATGGGACGAGGCCGTGCAGCGATTCTTCCGCCTTGAGCTCATGGAGAAACACCTGAACGTGGCACGACGCGCCATCGCCTGGTGCTCGATCAAGCAAGGCAAATACGAGCGCGCAGCCGTCTACTATCAGAAGCTCATCGACCAGCACAAGGCCAACTGGGAAGACCGCCTGAACTGCGGCCACGCCCTGTGGCTACAAGGGCGCGAGGCCGAAGCCTTGCAGGCATACAAGCAGTCGCAAGCCGACTTCAACCGCTCCAAGAAAGCGCAGCGCCATCACTTCAGGCACTGGTCAGAAGCCTTCGGCGAGGACTGCATCGACATCCTGGCCCCCACCTTCGACCGGACGGAATGTGCGCTCATGCTCGACGCCGTGCTCCTACATTAGCGTATACACCCATTTACGATATATCGTCATTTACAATATACGATTTAACCCAGATCGCCGATCTGGGTTGAAATGGCTATCTGCCACCGTACCGCCACGACGCGGCGCTTATAACGTAACTTGCTCAGAAGAAACCGCGGACGAGCGAGAACAGGCGTCCCGTCAGGCGGTGGCCCAGCGAGAACTGGCGGCGATAGTCGTCGGCATGGAAGCGCGTGCAGTGCCGCTTGTCCTGCTCGAAGATGTCTTGCAGTTGAGCCGTCGTCTCGCGGTCGAGAATGAAACTGTTGACCTCGTAATCGAAGAGGAAGCTGCGGCCGTCGAGATTCGTACTGCCAATCGTGCAGAAACGTCCGTCGACCATCATCACCTTGCTGTGGTGGAAGCCCGTCTGGTTATAGTAGACCTCGGCCCCTCGCTTGGCCAGACGCTTCATCTCCAGCGCCACGACGTCAGGCGTCACGGGCACATCGCTCTTGGCCGACACCATGATCTCCACACGCACGCCCCGCTTCAACGCCCGTCGCAAGGCCCGCCGTACGCTCTTGACGTTCGTCGGGTAAGGATTCACGATCTGTATGTGCTCGCGCGCGGCGTCGATGGCTGTGACGTAAGCCACGCGCATGTGCTTGGGCGTATAATGCGGCCGGCGGTCGACGACGCCGATCACCTTACGGCCTGCCGTCGACGACGCATCATCGAGCAGCTGGAACTCGTCGCGCGAACGGGCCAGGTTCACGATGCCGTCGAAGACTTCTCCGCGGTGAACGTCCGACAGGCTGCCAGGCGCGGAATAACGCTCGTCAAGCAGCACCTCGCCCGTCTGCTGCCACCACATCCTGGCAAAGATGCGCTCGTACTGCGCTACGACATCGCCCGTGAGTTCCATGTGCATATCACGCCACTCGCCATATTCGGGGCGTCCGTTGATATAATAATCGGCCACATTCATCCCACCCGCATAACACACGGCGCCGTCGATGGCGACGATTTTCCGGTGGTCACGGTGGTAGGCGTGATTGATCCACGGAAACCTGATCGGGTCGAACTCCTCGACCTGAATGCCGAGGGCGCGTATGGCACGCAGGTGGCGGTTCTTCAGCGGCGAGTCGTTGCTGCTGTTGCCGAAGCTGTCGAACATGGCACGCACCTCGACGCCCTCCTTGGCTTTCTCGCCGAGCAGCTGGAAGAGAGCGAGCCCGATGCTGTCGTTGCGGAAGTTGAAGTATTCGAGGTGAATGTAGTGCTTGGCCTGGCGGATGGCCGAGAACATGGCATTGAACTTCTCCTTGCCCGTGTGCAACAACACGACACTGTTGTTCTCGGTGAAAGTGATGCCAAGCTTCTGCTCCAGCGTCCGGCGCAACAGCGTGTCGGACGTGACGTCATCAGGCGTCACCGGCAGGGTGGACTTGCCGACAACGGTGTCCTCCAGTTCATCGGCGAGGATGCCCAGAGGGAGCAGTAACAAGGCAGGAAGGAGAATATATATCGACATCAGTCTCACGTCGGGGGGGGGAGTGTCAGATCATGCAGCTCAGCGACTCAACGATGCCGAGCAGGTGGTGCTCGTCGTCGGTGACGAGGACCGCATGGATATTGTTCTTATGCAGAATCGTCTGTATGTCCGTCAGGCGCGTCTCTGCGGTAACACATTTGGGCCGGCGCGTCATGACGTCGGACACGTGGACATTGTAGAAGTCCTGGTGCAGCCGTTCCATGGCTCGACGCACATCGCCGTCGGTGATGATGCCGGCCACGCATCCGTCCTCCATGGCCACGGCCATTCCCATCATGCCCCGGCTGACGACGAGTATGGCCTCGGCCAACGTCATCTGCGGAGATATCGTGGGCAGGTCGTCGGAGCGCATGACGTCGCGTGCCGTGGAGAGCAGGCGCTTGCCCAGCGAGCCCCCGGGATGGAACTGTGCGAAATCACGGGCATCGAAATGGCGCACCTGCATCAGCGCGATGGCCAGGGCGTCACCGAAAGCCAGCTGGACGGTGGTGCTGCTCGTCGGTGCCAGATTCAGCGGACACGCCTCATGAGCCACGTGAAGGAGGATGTGCAGGTCGCTGTTACGCGCCAGCAGCGAGTCGGCATGTCCGGAGACGCCGATGAGCGTGATGCCGTGCTCTTTCAGGAACGGGACGAAGCGCAGCAGCTCGTCGGTCTGTCCGCTGTTACTCAACGCCAGCACAATGTCGGTGGACGAGATCATGCCCAAGTCGCCGTGAAAGGCGTCGAGGGGATTCAGGTAGAAAGCCGGAGTGCCCGTGGAAGCCAGCGTGGCGGCAATCTTGGCGCCGACATGCCCGCTCTTGCCCACGCCCGTCACGATCACCTTGCCCTGGCAGTCCTTGATCAGGCGCACGGCCTGCTCGAAGCTGTCGTCGAGCTGGGGGATGACCTGCGTGATGGCTTCTGCTTCATCGCGCAAGCACTGGGCCGCGACGTCGAGGATATTGATATTGTTGACCATTTAACGTGTCTAATCTTTGTTCTATAATTAATTGTAAACTTGTTCTGTTATCGATGTTCAGGCGCCGATCAGGCTGACGATGACGCGTTCGAGATCACTGAGAGCCAACATATTGGGGCCGTCGCTGAGGGCCTTGTCGGGCTCGGGGTGCGTCTCGAAGAAATAGCCGTTGGCGCCGAAGGCCTTGGCAGCCAGCGCCATGGCAGGCACGAACTCGCGGTTGCCGCCCGTGCGGCCTCCGGCAGCACCCGGGCGCTGCACGCTGTGCGTACAATCCATGATGACACGCGGCGTCCACCTCATCATGTCCGGGATATTGCGGAAATCGACGACGAGGTTGTTGTAGCCGAACGTGTTGCCACGCTCGGTCAGCCACACCTCCGTGGCACCGCTCTCGCGGACCTTCTCAACGGGATATTGCATATCTGCCCCCGAGAGGAACTGCGCCTTCTTGATGTTCACCGTGCGCCCCGTACGTGCGGCAGCGACGAGGAGGTCCGTCTGACGGCACAGGAAAGCTGGTATCTGCAGGACGTCGACCACCTCGGCCGCCGGGGCTGCCTGACAGGACTCGTGGATGTCCGTGAGCAGACGCAGGCCGTGCTTGGCCTTGACGTCCGCCAGCATCTGCAACCCTTTCTCCAGCCCAGGGCCGCGGAACGACGAGAGGCTCGTGCGGTTGGCCTTGTCGAACGAGGCCTTGAAATAGAGGTCGAGCTGATAGGTCTTCTTCAGGCGCACAAGCTCCGTGGCTACGATATCAAGCACCTCGGCACTCTCGATGACGCAGGGACCCGCGATGAATATTGGCTTCATATTGTGTGAATGATGAATGACGAATGACGAATGATGAATGATGAATGACGAATGACGAATGATGAATGACGAATGATGAATGAGATATACCTCGGGCTGCTGTCATCACCCCCCGAGTGAGACGAAGGGGAGCTGACGAAGGGCTGACGACGAAGGTCAGAATAGTCCCCGACACGCCTTTTGGCGTGCAAAATTACAGGAAATCGCGCGCTTTAGCAAGTTTTCACGTAAAAAAGCAGCAAAGATAAAGCAGATTTGGACAAAAAGCAGTACTTTTGCAGCGCGAAACGGGACCAAACGTGTGACGAACGACATACCGTGCCCTGATTTTGCGACAACCAACGAACGTAACAACGACAGTAGAACAAGACAAGAAACAGTTCACCCAATGGCCAAAGTAATCATCAACAACTACGAGGACTTCGAGCAGCTCCTCGGCAAGGAAATAGGCTCCAGCGAATACTTACAGGTCGACCAGCAGCGCATCAACCTCTTCGCCGACGCCACGCTCGACCACCAATGGATACACGTCGACGAGGAGCGTTGCCGACAGGAGAGCCCCTTCCACCAGACCATCGCACACGGCTACCTCACCCTTTCACTGCTGCCCTACCTCTGGGATCAGATCATACAGGTCAACAACCTCGAGCGACTGGTCAACTACGGCATGGACAAGATGAAGTTCGGACAGCCCGTGCTCTCCGGACAGAGTGTACGCATGACCACGCACATGGAAGCCCTGGCCAACCTGCGCGGCGCCATACGCATGAGCATACGCTTCGTCATCGAGATCAAGGAGACAGGCAAGACAGCCCTCGAGGGCGTAGCCACATTTGTCTACTTCTTCAAGAAAAACGCTTGACAGCCACAGGCAGCGTTCGACAGACCCCCCCCAAAAAAACGGAACACCAACAATGACAAAAGAAGAACTCATGCGCCGCGCCATCGCCCTCGCCGTGCCCGCCGAGCAGCGGCAGAAACAGATGCTCGCACTGCTGCCCACCGAAGCGCTGGCAGCCTTTGAAGCATGGAAAAAGAAAGATGACAAAATCGCTTACTGACACTTTATAGCACATGGCACAAAATAAATTCCACGGACTGGGCGTCGCCCTCATCACCCCCTTCCATGCCGACGGCAGCATCGACGAAGCAGCCCTCATACGCCTCGTCGAATACCAGATACGCGGCGGAGCCGACTTCCTCTGCATCATGGGAACGACGGCCGAGACACCCACCCTCACGCCCGAAGAGAAACGCTGGCTGCGCCAGACCCTCGTCGAGCGCGTGGCAGGCCGCGTGCCCCTGCTCATGGGATGCGGCGGCAACTGCACCAGAGCCGTCATCGACGAGCTCACATCCACCGACTGGACTGGCATCGACGGCGTGCTCTCGGTCTGCCCCATGTACAACAAGCCATCGCAGGAAGGACTCTACCAACACTTCAGCGCCATCGCCAAGGCCGCACCCGTGCCCGTAGTTCTCTACAATGTACCCGGGCGCACGGGCGTGAACATGACCGCCGAGACCACCCTGCGCCTGGCACGCGACCACGAGAACATCGTTGCCATCAAGGAAGCCAGCGGCAACATCACCCAGATGGACGACATCATCAAGAACA
>CAMOSA010000101.1 GCA_946624335.1 uncultured Prevotellaceae bacterium | reverse complement strand
CTGGGTGACTGAGCAATGTTACCTTGGTGACGATGTGGACTTGCTTAGGTGTGTGGGCTAAAAGGCTTAGGTGTCTGGGCAAAAAGGCTTAGGTGTGTTGGCAAAAAGGCTTAGGGGTGTGGGTTCAAAGGCTTAGGGGTGTGGGCAAATGGGCCTAAGCGTGTGAACGTATGGTCGCCGGGGCGTGAGCGAATAGACGTTGGGGCGTGAGGGATTAGACGTGTAAGGTTCGGCGAGGATAGGCGTTTGGGCGAAAAAAAGAAAATTGCGAAAAAAGGCTTCACCTTTCACCATGGGGGTTAACGCGCAGAAGATGAGGCGGTTCTGAGGTGAACCTTTATCTCGTGAAGCTTCACCAGGCTTCACCCTTCGGCTGAGGATCATGCGCTGATGGGTATTTATTTCAACTTTCGGATGTTCTTAAAAACAACGAATTAAACGAATTAAACGAATTTCTTTTCTCCTAACACCTCTCAATGAATATCGAATTTCGCGAATTCGCGACACGCTACGCAGGTGTCGAGTGTCATCCTATGCACGGCTAACATTCGAAACATCGTGTAGCGGTTTCGCTCGATAATTGGTGAAAAACGATATAATTATAGAAATCCATAGGACATGAATAATTCGTATAATTAGTATAATTCGTTGTTATAATAAACATCCGAAAGTTGAAATAAATACCCATCAGCGTATGATCCTCAGCCGAAGGGTGAAGCTTGGTGAAGCTTCACGAAATAAAGGTTCACCGCGAAACGCGTTGATAATCTATTGATTAAATGCCATTGGTGAAGGGTGAAGCTTTTATTCGCAATTCTCGTGAAATGGAGCCGGCCCAGGTGGATTCCATGATGGAAGCGTCACGTGTCCCATCTGTGCGACCCTCTCAGGAGACTATGACATCTTTCTTTGGATGTCAATGGTGTTTATTTTAAGGATTCCTGATTTAACAGCCATTCCTTCACCATTTGTTCTATAGTGCTTACGAATAGTTGTGCCTTTGGGTAAAGATTATCTACTGTATCGAGGTCGTGACTTATGAAATCATCGTAATCCCCTGTAGAACGCTTTGTGAAGATTCGGCTGTAGAACCGCCCCAATTCAGGACTGAGCTTCCCCGTTATGACGAAATGCTGTCCCAGTTTCTGGCGCACCCCTTCGTGCGTCTTAGTCTCAATACCATTGGCAATGAGTAAGGCACATACGGAATAGTAGCATGCATAGTACATTCTGTTGACAGCAGTGTTGTAGAAACCGTTTTCGCGATGGATGGCGATTTCGGCGAGTGTGTCTTTTGCATTTTGGATGCGGTATCTGACAATATCTATTCGTTGCTTGTCAGTCAGTTGTTTAGCCATATTCCTTCGTTTTCTACATTGATATAGAATGGCGTAACTCTTTTGCCCCAACTGTCTTTGGGTATGATAATGGGGTTCACGGGAACGCCCGTCTGTAGCTCAACCTGATAGAGAGGTCTAAAAATCGCATCTTCTTCTTCGGGCGTTACATAGGGCTTGTCAACAAGCACCAAAAGGTCTATGTCGGAATCCGGACGTGCATCACCTCTGGCTTCGCTTCCGAAAAGCCGCACTTCCACAGGCAACGTTATTGACTTCAGTGCAGTCTGAATAGATTCAGTGATATAGTGACGTCTCATAGTCTGTAGGTTGATACTTCATCCCCGGATGATGGTCTGAGCGCGGTCGGGCCCTACGGAGAGGATGGTGATGGGCGTCGCGAGTTCGTGCTCGAGGAAGGCTATATAATCCTTGAAGGCTTGTGGGAACTGGCTCTCGTCGGTCATCGTGGAGAGGTCCTCCTGCCAGCCGGGAAGGTCGCGGTAGACGGCCGTCCATCCTTCGGTATCGAAGGGCATATCGGTGGTCTGCACGCCGTCTTTCTCGTAGGCCACGCAGGCGCGGATGGTGTCGAAGCCGTCGAGGACGTCGCTCTTCATCATGATGAGTTGTGTGACGCCGTTGATCATGATGGCGTATTTCAGCGCAACGAGGTCTACCCATCCGCAGCGTCGGTTGCGACCGGTGACGGCGCCGTACTCATGGCCTATCTCGCGCAGGCGGTCGCCTGTCTCGTCGAAGAGCTCGACGGGGAAGGGGCCAGAGCCGACGCGTGTGCTGTATGCCTTGAAGATGCCAAAGACCTCGCCGATGCGGTTGGGGCCAACGCCGAGGCCTGTGCAGACACCGCCCGTCGTGGTGCTGGATGAGCTGACGTAGGGGTATGTGCCGTGGTCGATGTCGAGCATCGTGCCTTGTGCGCCCTCGGCGAGCACGTTCTTGCCTTGTTCGAGGAGGCGGTTGATCTCGATCTCGGTGTCGGAGAGGGTGAACTGGCGCATGTATTCTACGCCTTCGAGCCAGAGGCGTTCCTCGTCGGTGATGTCGTAGTCGGTGTAGTTGAGGTCGCGCAGAATCTGCTCGTGGCGTGCCTTGAGGGCGGCGTACTTGGCGTCGAAGTTGTCGAGGATGTCGCCTACGCGCAGTCCTGTGCGGCTGGCCTTCTCGCTGTAGGTGGGGCCGATGCCTTTGCCGGTGGTGCCTACCTTGTTCTTGCCTTTGGCGGCTTCGTAGGCGCGGTCGAGGACACGGTGCGTGGGCAGTATGAGGTGAGCGCGTGTGCTGATGTGGAGGCGGCTGCGCAGGTCGTAGCCGGCGGCTTCCAGTTCCTTGGCCTCGGCCATGAAGAGGTCGGGGGCTATGACGCATCCGTTGCCGATGATGTTGAGCTTGCCTTCATCGAAGATGCCAGAGGGTATGGAGCGGAGCACGAATTTCTTGCCTTCGAAGATGATGGTGTGGCCGGCATTGGGGCCGCCGGCGAAACGTGCGACGACGTCGTAGCGGGGCGTGAAGACGTCGACGACCTTTCCCTTACCTTCGTCGCCGAAGACGATGCCAAGCAAGGCATCCACTTTTCCTTGTTTCATAGTGCTGTCTTTTGTATGATGGTCATTGTTGTTTGAGTGCGAGGCGTAGGCGCTTGTGCAGCGCGCGGTTGCAGCTGGTGCAGGTGCCGTAGACGTAGACGATGCGGTGGCTGATGCTGAAGCTTCGGGGATGGTAGTTCTCGAGGCTGACGGCGAGCTCCTTGCTCTTGATGCGTGTGATGCGGTGGCAATGGCTGCATATCTGGTAGCTGCGTGGCCGGTCGTCGACGATGCGTTCGAAGATGGCGGCAGAGGACGAGAAGGGATGACGGATGAGCAGGTTGGCCTGTACCAGCAGCTGGGTCGTCAGGTAGAGTGTGCCTGTGCTGACATGGAAGCGGCGGTCTTGCATCGTCTGCTGAAGGTCCTCGATCGTGAACGTTCCTTCGATGTCATAGATAGCGTGAAGGATGGCATACCGTTCCTTGGTCTGCCTCATCCCGTTGGCTATCATATAGCACCTGAATTGCTCTTCAACAGCCTCGTGTATCGTGCTTTTCTCGCCCATACGGCGACAAAATTAGTGTTTTCCGTTGGAATGTCCAAAAAAGTGGGTGATAAATTGGCGTTGTAGCTATAAATAGCTAAAAATTGATGGTAAAGTCGTCGGCGTCGTCGAGGATGGGGAACTTGCTGTTGTAGTGGTTGAGGAAATCGAGGTCGATGATGGCTGATGCCGCCCATTCTGTCTTGTCAGGGCATGAGGCCATCACTTCGCCGTAGGGGTTGATGATGGCGGAGCGTCCGTAGTATTCACATTGTTGGTCTATGCCGATGCGGTTGGCCGCTACGACGTAGCTTTGGTTCTCTATGGCTCGTGCTTTCGTGAGTGTCTGCCAGGCGGTGTCGCGTGTGATAGGCCAGTTGCAGCTGTAGAGTATGCAGTCGTAGTCGTTGCGGCTTCGTGCCCAGATGGGATAGCGCAGGTCATAGCACACCTGCAGCAGGAAACGTACGCCGCGGAAGGTCGTGATGACGCGTTTGTTGCCTCGGGTATATTGGTCAGCCTCTCCGCCATAGGCGAAGAGGTGTCGCTTGTCGTAGATCGTTACCTCGCCGTCGGGGCGTACGAAGTGCATGCGGTTGAAGAAGCGGCCGTTCTCCTCGGTGGCTATGCTCCCCACGATGGCTGCGTCGAGCGTTCGGGCTTTGTCGTGCATCCAACCGAGGATGTCGGGTTGTGCATCGACGATCTCCAGCGGGTTGTTGTTCAATCCCGTGGCAAACACTTCTGGCAAGAGGAGAAGATCGGTCCGTGGGAGGGTGGTGGTGAGGTGATCGAGATGGGTCAGGTTGGCGTTGGGCCGACACCATTCAATGTCGTGTTGAAGAATTGTTATGTGCATAGGATGTGATGAATTATCTGAGCCGCCTTGTCCGATTGCTCGCCGAAGCGCAGCAGTGCATTCTGGACCGCCTTTCGCAAGTGCTGATAGGGTGCTTTCAGTGCTGCTGCGGCTTGGTCCAGAAACTCAGCCTCGGCTTGCGGCGAGAGTTCCGCGCCGTTCATCAGGAGGCGTGTCAGCGTGAGGAAGCCGCATAGCTGGAACATCTCGCGTTCATCGGCTATCCAGCAGAAGGCGAGGTCGGGTGCGTAGGGCTCGTGGCAGAGGAGGTCCATGGCCATGAGCTGAGCCAGTTCGGCTTGCTCGGGTGTTATCCTTTCGACCCATAGTGCGGCCATCTCGCGGTCGAAGTCTTCGATGGGGTAGAGCATGATGGCGAGCATCCTGCATTCGCGTATGTCCTCTTGCCAGAGGGCGATGGCCAGATGGCGCCGCTCAGCGTGAGTCGGCTCGGATTCGACGATGAAGTCGTGGGCAATCTGTCTGAGCCGTGGCAGCTCGACACCAAAGACGAGACGATAGCCCATGCCGCTTTCGCGGATGGTCTTAGACGCGATGCCGTTCATCGCCGCCCTCAGTTCAGCCTTCAGGGACAGGATAGCGTCACTCGTTGACATAGGGCAGTGTGTGATAATCGCGTGAGTAGCGTAGCATCTGTTGGTCGTATGGTTCGTCGTAGCGCAGCGTGATGTTGGTGATCTCTCCGCGTTCGTCGCGTGTGACGACATATACTGGATTGATGAAACCCTTGTATGGCGCGAGGTTGAGTGCACGATACCGTGCGAGCACTTCCTGATGCAGCTCGTTGTCGACTTTGACGCCATAGCGCTCGATGAGCTGCCGTGCGCCTTCGAAGTCTCCTGTGCTTTTTACGCGCTGTACCTCGGCCAGCAATTGACCGAAGAGTGCTCGCAGGGCTTCATAATTGTTGATTTGCACGTAGGTCTTGCCGTCGCGTTTCACCAGTTCGACAGCGGGCTTGAGCTCTTCTGCCGGCAATGGGAATACGGCTTGTGGATGCTCGGCGTCGGTGTGTCCTCGGTACTGGCTCTGTGCCTTGCGACGGGCGATCTGCTGAGCCTGCTCGAGCACCCAATGGGCTATCATGGCGCGGTTGCGCATGTGTGCTTCCTCGATATTGTTGCCGGGTTCGATGCGAACGAGCTGTGTCATCAGTCCGTTCATCATGTAGGTGTAGTACTGCGACTTGTAGGCCTCGGCGTTCGGTGTCAGTCCGAGTTCGGTGAGCTTGGGGTCGGCCACGTAGTACAGACCGAAGAGGTCGGCACGTGCCTCCTCGATGGCACTGCCGTAGGCTTTCAGCGAGTCGGCATCAACGCCTGGCAGTAGCTTGCCTGAGCCGTGCCCGAGACATTCGTGGAGGTCTGTGTGCAGGTCGTCACAGGCATCACCGTACTTGTTGATGAGCTCTCGTGTGGCGTCGTCGATGACGAATTCCTCCTGGAACCCGCTGCCGTGGGCGGCTTTGTTGTATGCGTCGGTGAGGTTGCCGATGGTGACGCTCTTTGAGCCATGTTCGGCACGCACCCAGTTGCTGTTGGGCAGGTTGATGCCGATAGCCGTCGAGGGGTAGAGGTCTCCGCCGAGCATGGCCGCTACGATTACCTTGGCGGTGATGCCTTTGCAGTTCTCCTTCTTGAATCGCTTGTCGACGGGGGAGTTGTCTTCGAACCACTGGGCGTTGGCTGAGAGCTTCTCGGTGCGTTCTGTTGCTGCTCTGTCCTTGAAGTTGGCCAATCCTTCCCAGCTGGCTTTCATGCCGAGGGGGTCTCCGTAGCTCTCTGTGAATCCGTTGGTGAAGTCGACGTCGCCCTCCGTGTCGTTGACCCATAGTATGGTATAATCGTCGAAGGTGTGCAGGTCGCCCGTGCGGTAGAACTCGATGAGCTTGTCGATGACGGCCGCCTGGCGGTCGTTCTCGGCTACAGTCTTTGCTTTTTCAAGCCAGTAGATGATACGGTCGATGGCGCTGCCGTATAGTCCTCCGCTGCGCCACACTTTTTCCATCAGCTTGCCGTCCTGTTTGACGAGCCGGCTGTTCATGCCGAACATGATGGGGTGAGCGGGGTCTTTGTCGGCTTCTTTCATTTGCAGATAGAAGCTTTCGGCTTCGGCCTGCGTCACGTCGGGCCCGTAGTAGTTAGCGGCGGATGTCTTTACGAGGTCTTCTCCGTCGGCCTGGTTGGTGCGCTTGGGCATCACCTCAGGATCAAAGATGACCGGGAACAGTTCGTCGCAGAGGGCATCGACGGCAGCTTTCGCGTCAGTCGTGTTATTCAAGGGCAATAGGGTCGGGTCGATGCTATGGAGAGCCGTTCGCAGGAACTCCTGTGAGAATCCGGGCTGGAATTTCTCACTGCCGTAGTGGTGATGGATGCCGTTGGAGAACCAGACGCGTTTGAGATATGTGGTAAAAGCCTTGAAGTCATCGCTGTTGCGGTTGCCACGATAGTCGGTGTAGACGGCCTCGAGCATCCGTCGTATGCGTAGGTTGTAACGTCCGTTCTGATCCCAGAGTATGTCACGGCCACATAGTGCGGCTTCTGAGAGATAGTAGACGAGAGTCTTCTGCCGCAGCGTCAGCTCGTCAAAGCCTTCGACGCGGTAGCGCAGCATTTGCAGGTCGGCAAAGCGCTCGTCGTTGTAGTTGAAATGGTCTGTCTGTGCGTTGGCGGTGGCAGTGGATGATGCCATCATCATCATGAGAGAGAAGGTTTTTATGTTCATTGTAGTGTGTTAAACTTCATTTTTGTGAGCTTTCCGCTTGGGCTGGTTGACTCTGGCGAAGAACTCATCCTGATACTGCTTAGGTGTCTTCCCCTGCAAGCGGTAGAAGGCGGAGTAGAAAGACTGCCGGTTGGCAAAACCGCATGCCGTAGCGATGTCGCCCATCGTCATATCGCGATTCCGCTTATCCGTGAGCATACTGATGGCTTCGCGAATGCGGTAGCCGCTGACCAGCTCGGCGTAGTTCTGCTGAAAACGCAGACTGACCGCTGCGCTGATGTAGCGAGTGTTGGTCTGGATCTCTTCAGCCAGTTTCTTGGCTGTGTAGGTCGGGTCCTTATATTTCTTTTCGACAATCATCTTGCGGAGTATCTGTTCGTAGATGCTGTCGATGATTTCGGGCTTAATGGCCGTGCGATAGGTCGCTGGCTTTACTTTCTTCTCTCTAATGTTGTACTTAGCCATAGTTGTGATGTGTTTAATAATGTGTTCAAAGACTGCGCAAAATTATGAAAGATTTCTGAAAGATACGAAAGGTTGGCGCATTTTCTTAGCTGAAAAGGTAAAATATGGACTATATGGTTGTGTTTTTGTCCACTTTTTCCTCCTCTTTTTGTCAGTTTTTTCTGTTAAATTGGCTTTTCTGTCTGCTGATGCATCTTCAGTTGCTCGTCGAGATGAGCGATTTGTTGCAATATTTTCCTCCGCTGTTGTTCGAGATCGTCGAGCTGTCCTTGCAGCATTTCCTCTTCCGCATCGCCATTATCGGCAATGGGTCTGAGGCCGTCGGCTTGCAGCGAGATGATCTGTGAACGCAGCCTGTCTACGCGAGCCTGGGTAATGGTTTGTTCCATTGTGACGGCTCTGACGTTATGGCGTATTTCGCTCCAGTCTCTTCCGTCGGCCAGCAGATGTTCGAGTTCTCCTTTTTGTACGGGAGGGTTGTTGGCGTTGTAGCGTTGCATCCACAGGTCCAACTCTCTTTGCTCTGCGGAGTAGTTTTGTTCGACAAGTCGTGTGGCCTCTTCGGCATAGGCGCGTTGCGCTTGTATGGCCAGCTGCTCCCTAAGGTCGGTGAGGTAATTCTCGCGGCTTTTGTCGAGGACTTCGCGCTGTCTGTTGAGCTTCTCCAGACTCGTCCTGAATCGTCCTACGCCGTCGTGGTCCGGTTGCAGCTTGGCCAGTGCGCTGAGTGCTTTCTCGTTGCGCTCCTTGGTCTTCGTGGCTATGGTTTCGCACAGGGCAATGTCGGCGTTGTTCTGGGCTATGGCCCGGTCGAGTTGTTCGCGCTGACTTGTGGCGACTGCCGCGAGTTGCTCGCGCTGTGCTATGTCGTCGTTGATCTGCTGCCATTGGTCCATCATCAGCTGAATGTTTTGTTTCAGGCTTTCGTGCGCGTTGCGCCAAGTCTTGAACCATTCGGGTATGGTGATGAGTTTCTCGAGGGCTTCGTAGCGTCGGCTGTAGGTCTCGGTGGTCGTCTTGAGGCGTTGGCTGAGTCGCTCGACGTGTCCGGCCATGACTTGGCACGCGGTGTTCACTTCGTTGAGTCTGACGGTGAGGTCGGCGGCTTTCTGCTGTTGCTGCTGTATGTCGTTGCCAATGGTCGATATGGAGTCGAGGTGGAAGGTGAATGCGTTGAGCTCTTTCTCGGCTTCTTCGGCT
>CAMOSA010000100.1 GCA_946624335.1 uncultured Prevotellaceae bacterium | reverse complement strand
TGCAGAGGCTGAAGGTGTCGCTTTCCATGGCAATCTTAGCCAGCTGATCGGTCATACTGGTGTGCCGGCTACGCTCTACGGGTATGCCGCCGACGTGCCGGAAATAGCGCCCTAAGGGTCCACGGAACCACTCCTTCTTCATCAGGAACTGGCACCGGAATCCTTCGGCGCGACTGAACAACTGTCCCATGACGAAATCCCAGTTGCTCGTGTGCGGGGCCAGGGCAATGATGTATTTTGCGGGTAACGGTTCACACAATTCTACACTCCATCCCATAAGGCGATAGAGGAGAAAACGGAAAAAGCTCTGCATCGGTCGCCGGGTTTCAATGGAGGTGGAAGATGTGATCGATGATTTCATTCGTGCTGATGCTGAGGTCATCGTGCAGCTGACGGAAGAAAGGCTTTACCTGCCGTTTGTCGACATGACTGATGCGGCTGACGAAGTCGGTCTGCATGAGCAGAATGCTTTGAGCAATATTCTCGATATCTTCGGAGGGGACGTTCTTGTGGATTTGTCCATAGGCCAGTAGTTCTACGAGAAGGTCTTCGCAGACGAGATTAATGGCTTTCTTTAAATCTTTTCTTTTTGCCATATTTTTTACGCTTTTACTTTAAAAATCGCTGTAAATGTACGTGTTTTTATGGACTCTTGCAAACAATTGTGACTTTATGCACAAACAATTAAGCTTTTTTATGAAGGTGGATGCTTTTTAAGTGTGTTTCTGCCACTTAGCGCAGCCAAAGGTCGACCAAAAAGTACACGCCGAGACCGATGAACCAGCCGAGCATGACTTTCGGCAGGATGTGCTTGGCGTACCAGGTGATGGTGACGTCTTCGGCCTTCATCAGCGTAAAGCCACTCAGGTTGCCGATCGGCAGCAGACAGCCGGCGATGCAACCGCTGTAGATAATTAGGTGCCAGTACTGTCCGTTCTGTAGGAACGATTCGGCGTAGGAGGGGTCAAGCGTGGCGGGAAGCGACGCGATGCTGTCGGCGACGGGATAGATATTGATGGCCGTCAGCACCAGCGCGATATTGTCCAGCACGGCACTCAAGGCACCGATGGAGATGCTCATGATGTAGATGTTATGAATCCATTCGTCGCACCAGCCAGAGATAGAACGCATCACGCCCGTCTCGATGAGCAGGGCAACGCACATGAACACGCCGACGAAGTACATGATCATCTGTAATGACGCGAACTGGAACTGACGCTCGTCGGCGATGCCGCTCAGGGGCTGGTCGCTCTTGATGCGCTGGTGGTTCATCAGCTCATGCAGCACCCACAGCACGCCCAGGACACACAGGGCGCCGAGGAAGGGTGGCAGCAGGGTGATGCGATGGAATGTGGGGATAAACCATAGGCCGCCCAGTCCGACGACAAGCATCGTGATCTTCTGCCACAGCTGCAGCGCACTCTCGTCGCCACGGAAGCGGGCCGTAGGACGTATGATGTCGACATGTTCGGGCAGAGCTCTGCTAATCAGGTAAGTAGGCACGGCGGTAGCTACCAGCGTAGGGAGCAATAGTGCCAGCGAGAAGTCTGTCGGGGTGACGGCACCTTTGGTCCAGACCACCAGCGATGTAGGGTCGCCGATGACCGTAGCTGCGCCGCCGCAGTTGGCAGCGATGACGATGGCCGAACCGATCCACATTCGCCATCGCGTCTGCTGGACGATACGACGCATGATCATCAGCATCATCACGGTCGTCGTCAGGTTGTCAAGATTCACGGACAGCAGCCACGTAAATCCCACCAGCCCCCAGAGCAGCACGCGGCTGTCCTTGGCACGGACGGTGTCTGTGATGAAGTCAAAACATCCGTTGACATTCAGCACGGAAACGATATTCATCGTCGCTAACAGGAAGAGCACGATGCTGCACATCTCGGCCGCATAGCGTACAAAAATATGGTTGGCGATGAACTGTTTCACCGCCACAGTCGTATTGCTCATGCCGGACATGAGCGCTGAGAATTCTGGGCCATGGGATTTCATGACGAACTCAGTGCCCGTGATCATGAATAAGACCCAGCCTACGGCGGCGGCAAAAACGGCGATGGTCGCTTTATTGATATGTATCAGGTGCTCGTAGGCAATCAGTATATAGCCGAAGAGGATGATGGTGAGGATGGCGTAGGTCATAACTTCTTCCTTGTTTCTGGTTGCAAAGATAGACCTTTTCTGCGATTCGTGCAAATTTTCAGCTTATTTTCATCCTATCTGCTGTGGTGTGTCGATTCGTAAACACACCTATGGCTATAAGCAAACAGCCCTATGGTTATATGCAAACAGCCCTATGGCTATAAGCAAACAGCCCTATGGCTATAAGCAAACAGCCCTATGGTTATATGCAAACAGCCCTATGGCTATAAGCAAACAGCCCTATGGTTATATGCAAACACACCTATGTCCATTCGCAAACAGACCTAAGTGTGTTGGCGGACGCACTTAGGCCTGTGATGGAGAATGGGTAGACGTAGAGAGGTGTAAGCTGTAGTTCCTGGCCAGCAGCTTACTGCTTCAGCTGCTGCACGGGGAAGGTGAAAAACGTGTCGGCGTAAGGCTCATCGCGGAGCGTGAAATGCCACCATTCCGAATCGAGAGGCTTGAATCCGTGGGCGAGCATGGCACGGCGCAGGATCATGCGGTTGGCGAACTGCACGGGCGTGATGCTTAGTCCCGTGGGCGACTTGCTGTTGTCGCCGTTGTAAGTGCCCGTCTCGGGGTCGCCGCAGAAGTCGGGATGGCTCTCCGGTCCGAACCAATCGAAGGTGCCGCCCATGTCAACCTCTTTCTCGGTTTGCATATCGAAGAGCGTGAGGTCGACCGTAGAGCCTCGCGTATGTCCGCTCTTGGCCATGATATAATCCTGTTCGAAGAGAACGCTCTTGTCGAGATCGGGATAGAAATAGGGCTTCATGATGGAGTCGTTGGTGTCAGCAGCCCATCGCACGAAGTGGTCTACCGCTTTTTGAGGACGGTAAGCGTCGTAGATTTTCAGCCTGTAGCCGTGACCTTTCACTTCGTCGCTGACGGCTCGGAGTGCCGCTGCGGCTTCGCGTGTCAGGAGAGCAGTGGGTTGCAAGTATCCGTCAATACGTTTCCCTACGAAGTTGTACGTCCCGTAATAGCGGATTTCGAGGATGGCGTCGGGCACGGCGTCGGTGAGGTTGACGAAACCCGTGCTGTCGTCGGTGGGGCTGATGTTGCTGTCTTCACTGTCAGAACAGCAGGTCATTACGCAAATGCCGCAAGCCAAGGTGAGGATGACAGTGTAGATCAAAAACAATGATTTCTTCATGATGAGTTATTGTGGATAATGATATAGTTTAACTTTTCTTTGATGGCGTGAGCAGATCGGGGCGCAGCCGTTGCGTGCGCTCGATGCTCTGTTGCAACTCCCACTCCTTGATGCGCGCCTCGTGACCCGACAACAGGACGTCGGGCACACGCCATCCGCGGTAGTCTGCCGGGCGGGTGTAAACTGGTGCTGCCAACAGGTTGTCCTGAAACGAGTCGGAGAGTGCACTCTGTTCGTCGCCGATGACACCCGGAATGACGCGTACGATAGCGTCGGCCATGACGGCAGCTGCCAGCTCTCCGCCGGTGAGCACATAGTCGCCGATGCTGACCTCTTTGGTAATCAGATGTTCGCGAATACGATAGTCGATGCCCTTGTAGTGCCCGCAGAGGATGATTATGTTCTCGCAGAGCGAGAGCTCGTTGGCCATAGGCTGCGAGAACTGCTCGCCGTCGGGCGTGGTGAAGATGACATGATCATAGTGACGCTCAGCCGTCAAGGCACTGATGCAGCGGTCTATAGGCTCGCACTGCATGACCATACCGGCGAAACCGCCGAAGGGGTAATCGTCGATGCGGCGGTCTTTGCGCACGGCATAGTCGCGCAGGTTATGCAGATGAATCTCTGCCAGGCCCTTCTTCTGTGCACGGCCTAGGATACTCTCTTCGAGGAATCCTTCGATGAGTTGCGGTATTACCGTGATGATATCTATTCTCATGATAAGTTGATTAGATTGTTTACCATTGGTTGGAGAGCATATCGAGCATATCCTTCGAGGTGAGCTTGTAGTTCTGCTCGGCGCCTTCGAGCACGCTGTCGGAGAGCGCACGCTTCGATTCGTGCAGGCGTATGATCTTTTCTTCTATAGTATGATGGCTGATGAGGTGATAGACCGTGACGGCCTGTGTCTGTCCGATGCGGTATGCACGGTCCGTCGCTTGCTGCTCGATGGCGGGATTCCACCATGGATCGAGATGTATGACATAGTTGGCAGCCGTCAGGTTCAGACCGACGCCACCGGCTTTGAGGCTGATGAGGAAGATCGGGCTCTTGCCTTTCTGGAAGTCGCTGACGAGCTGTTCGCGCTGCTTCATGCTGATGCTGCCATCGAGGTAGAGATGGGGCAGATGGGCTTCCTTCAAGGCTCGAGAGACGATTGAAAGGAACGATGTGAACTGACTGAATACGAGTACGCTATTACCGCTCTCGACGATATTCTGCACGAGTTCCAAGAAGGCGTTGACTTTGCTGGAGCCTTCGAACCACGCCGGGTTGGTGAGCTCTGCGGAACAGGCCGTGCGGCGCAGTTTCGTGAGCTCGGCCAGCGCATTGACGGTGACTTGATTGCCTTCCTCGCGCACCTTCTGTTCGGCTTCGCGACGTATGACTTCGTAGAAAGCCATCTCCTCGTTGGACAGCTCCACGTTGATGTTGATTTCGGTCTTGTCAGGCAGTTCCTTGGCAACAGCTTGCTTGGTGCGTCGGAGCATGAAAGGCCCGACGAGCGTCTGCAATTGCTGCTGACGTTCGCTGTCCTGCAGGTTCTCGATGGGTAGGATATATTTCTGGTGGAACTGCTCGTAGGATCCCAGCAAGCCTGGGTTGATGAACTGGAAGAGATTCCACAATTCGCCAAGGTGGTTCTGAACGGGCGTACCGGTGAGGATGAGCCTGTAGCGTGCCTGCAACATCATGCAGGCAGCACTGGTTTTCGTGCCTCTGTTCTTGATGTTGTGGGCTTCATCGAGACAGACGATGTTCCATTCGCGCGACGCGATGATGTCCTGTGCCGGCACCGTCAGTCCATAGGTGAGGATGACCACGTCGCCCTCCTTGACTTGCTTGACAAGCGTCTCGCGCTCGAAGTATTCGTTGAGATTGTAGACATTGAGCGAAGGCGCAAAGCGTTCTATCTCTGCGCGCCAGTTAGGCACGACGCTGGCCGGGGCCACGACGAGTGCGGGTCCCTCCTGGGCATGGGCCAGCAGGAAGGCTATGGTCTGCACGGTCTTACCGAGACCCATGTCATCGGCCAGACAAGCTCCGGCACCCCACGTGGACAGACGCATCAGCCATTGGAAACCGTCGACCTGATAGGGGCGCAGGGTAGCCTTCAGGGTCTCTGGCGGAGTGGGGGTGAGTTCGTCTGCCTGCTCAAGGCGTTGCTTGAGTTCGGCGAAATCAGCGTCGTGGTGAATATCGATTTCACCGTTGACAATCTCGCCGAGCAGTCCCATCTGAAGCGTCGAAATGGTCGGCTTGTTGTTCTGCATCGTCGTGAGACTCTCGAAGGCGTCGAGCTGGCGGCGCAGCTTCTGGCTCAGCCATAGGTAGTCGCCATTCTGAAGCTGCACGTAACCGCCGTGGCTGTTAGCGAGTGCTTGCAGCACCTGCTGTGCGGTGAGCAAGGAGTTGTCGTCGAGGCGCACGTCGCCTTCGATCTCGAACCATCGCCCGTGCTGGGTGAGGGATATATTCCAATCGCCTTTCTTGGCCGTACGCATCTTCAGGCGTTCGCCTTCGGGCCATTCTACGCTGCTGATGTCCTGATGGCTGCTGACGAACGCCAGCAAATCCAAGACCTGAGGCGTCGTCAGGTGAGCATTCATGGCTGCGGTGAACTCGATCATGTGCTCTTGGCTGAAGAGCAGCAGTTGGTCGAGATGGGCTTTTTCGCTCTCCAAGTCGCGCTCCAATCGTACACGTCCGATCTTCTCGCTGTAGTCGATGATGACCCTGTCGCCCTGTCCGGGCGGCATCACCATCTTACCGCCTACGAGTGGACGAACGAGGACGTAGGCGTCGAACATGGTCTGCATCGTCGGGTCAGGAGTCAGACGTATGATAATGCCCGTCTGTGCCTCCGAGTCGACGAACTCCTCTTCTTTAGGCAGCAGGCTGCTGTGTATGTCGGTGGTGTCGCTGATGAGGGGCAGCAGTTGCCGCAGCTTCTCCTCGGCCTGCGGCGGAAAGTCGGTGACGGAGAGCAGCTGTTGCAGTACGGCACGCTCATGGTCACTCATGGGAAAATACGTGTAGTGCATGGCGTCGTCGCGACGATAGACGCAGCTCTGTGAGAGCAGGTCCTTGAAGACGACGTTGGACTGCAGGTGGAAGCCATTCTCCGATGGCTCGAGGATGATGTAGGGTTTCTGCTCCTCGATGGTGACGCGACGGTAGGGCGTCTGCTCGCCGGTGTAGACACGGTCGGAGCCCACCAGATGGGGCAAGATGATGCCGACCGTCAGGCGTGAGGCACCCAGGAAGCGCACGTCGGCCACTACGGCTTGGTCGTCACGGTCCATGAAAGGCTCTGTGCCGCTGATGAAGCGGTTCCACGGGAGCTGCTTGCCGCTGCCCCAGCGCCCGTCACGCAAGCGGTTCTGCTCACGCAACTCAACGCTTTCGCCATCGCTCATGATTGTGTACATCACGCGGTGCTCGCCTTCGTCGGCCCCTTCGTTATGCTCCTTCTCGCTGGCTATCAGACGGTCGAGCATGAGCTCCCACGGGTCTACGGTCTTGGTCAGGGCCGATATGGGCTTGCTGCCAAAGGCGTTATTCAGGCGTTTCTTCTCGAACTTGTTGAGGGTGATGTATTTCTCCGCTTCATGACGCAGGAAGGCCGACTGGGGCGTGAAGTTCTCGTCCGTCAGCTCCAGTCCCGTGAGATTGGCTGCGAGGAGCTGGCTCAAGCGCTGCTGAAGGATGAACTCACGATCTGCCGTCAGCTCGGGGTTGAGGAGCGAGGTCAGCAGTTCCATGTCGACGCGCTGCAGGGGGTGGGAGAGTGTGTCGGCCAGCAATAGGGCACCGCCGACGCGTCTCCATCCCTTTTCACGCGAATAGGCGACAAAAGCTTCCAGGGTCTTGGTCGCCTCTGTCTTGCTCTTGCTCGTCCAGATAGCGATGACCCAGTAGAAAGCTGCTACGCCGTCGTTAAGAAAAGGTTCGGGTGCCTTGCCCTTAGACTTTGTGGCCAGCACGTTCAGCGCCTCGGAAAAGACCTTCAGCGCCAGGTCGCTCTTGCCCTGCGACATGGCGTGCACACCCTTGAGCAGGAAGTCGGGGTAGGTCATGCGGATAGAGGTCGGGGGATTGTACTCGCCGCGGCAGACATAATTGTAGTAGTTGACAACCGCCTTCATCTCCCTGATCTCAGGGTCTGTGGCATCGAATTTGCGCAAGCCTATCTGCCGGCGCATGATTTCCTCGGGGTCGACGAAGTCTTCCTTGATCCATTTGCGCGAGATGGCGCTGATGAAGGCTGGGAAGTCGACGTCGCGTATCATGGTCCACAGCGGTTCATAACGACGTTCATCAGCCAGACCTATCAGGTAGGGTGGCAGTGCGCTGTCCAGCACCATGGGCTGCGGTCTTTTGCCGGCAGCACAGCGGCGGACAGCTTTCTGCAGCGCGACGTAGTCCGGGTAGCGGGTCAGCGGCCACTCGTCGAATTCATCAAACCACTCGGGATGTTCGCTCAGCCCGAAGCGCATCACTTCACCGTACATTCGGGGACGTATATATTGTCGTTGGGGACCGAAATGTGTCGCTGCCTCGTGCACTACGATGCCGTCTTTGATCAGTTCAGCCGTGAAAAGCGGCAGTTCGCCCATGAGACATTCGCCATGCACACTGAGCTGCAGGCGGTCGTCATCTTTGAGGTCCTGACCGATGTAGGCATACAGACAAGCCAATTTCTGTATGGCAGGTTTGAGCTGACTCAGGTATTGTTGTATAACAGTCATTGTTTCTTATGGTACTTTTGTAGAGATAATGCCTCAATTCTTATTTTGCGGTGCAAAGGTATTATTTTTCGACGAAATCTGCAAGTCGCTTCGTTCTTTTTTGTACCTTTGCATCAAAATTCAACGAAAGATGAACGTACAAGAACAAATTCTGCAACTGCGGCAAGAACTGCACCGCCACAACTATAACTATTACGTGCTCAGCGCGCCTACGATCACGGATCAGGAGTTCGATGAGCGTCTGCGCGAACTGTCGACGCTTGAGTCCCAACATCCTGAGTACTTCGACCCCAATTCTCCCACCCAGCGTGTGGGCAGCGACCTGAGCCACGAGTTCGAGACTTTCGTCCACGTCCGCCCCATGCTCTCGCTGGGTAATACATATAATAAGGTGGAGGTGGCCGATTTCTACGACCGTGTGCGCGAATCGTTGGGCGGCGAGCCGTTCGAGATTTGCTGCGAGCTGAAGTTCGACGGCCTGAGCATCGCCCTTCACTACGAGGACGGCAGCCTCGTACGTGCCGTCACCCGTGGCGATGGCGTTCAAGGCGACGATGTCACGGCGAACGTCCGCACCATCCGTAGTATTCCCCTTCAGCTTGCACCGGGCGGCGACTGGCCCCGCTCGTTCGAGATACGTGGCGAGGTGCTGATGCCGTGGACATCGTTCGAGGCCCTCAACCGCGAGCGCG
>CAMOSA010000099.1 GCA_946624335.1 uncultured Prevotellaceae bacterium | reverse complement strand
ACCGGATGTCGATGACCACGTACTCCCATCCGTGGCGCACGAGGTCGTTGTCCACGAGGTACTGTGCATTCTGCATCACCTCTTTCTCAGTGACGGAGGAGAAATAGCAGTCCCATGAGTTCCAGCCCATGGGAGGCGTCATGGCCCACGTGCGGAACGTGGCGATATCGTCCTGGGCCGTAGCGCCACTCAGCCAACAGACGAGCGCCACTGCCAGGACGCTCCTCTTTTTGAATAGTTGAAGTATGTACATTTTCTCTTATTTATGTGAGACATATTTCTTTCCATCTATGATGTAGACGCCGGAGGGCAGGTTGCGCAGGTCCTTGACGCTGCCTGTCATCAGGCAACGACCCGCGAGATCGTAGACCTTTGAGTGCTGATTGCGCGCTGCGGACAGCTCATTGACTCCCGTGCCCTCACCTAAATAAAGGAGTTGGAAGTGGTCGTAGGCTACCCAGTCGCCACTCACCGTCTGCCGCTTGCAGATTCCCAGCCGTAGGGCGTGCCGGTCCGCAGGAAGGACGTAGTCGACAGTATTGCCGTAACGGCCATCGCTGCCGAGCGCCTTGGAAGCTGCTGCGAGATCGTCGGGATAACTATAGGGGCTGTAGGTGTAGTCCTCGCAGCTGTAGAGATTCTGCAGCGGAACGGAGGCTTCGCCGAGATAGAGTTGTGCGTTGCCGATGGAGGCGTCATGCTGCTGCCAGGCGGCGTAGGCGGGCTCGATAGCACCGGCACGGTAGAAGGCGTCAGCTGTGAGTTGATAGTGGCCTGCAGGCATTTCGGTCAACTCCTGCCAGATGTCGAATGATCGTGAGAACTGCTCGGCCGTCTCGCTGGCATAACCGACGTAGGTGGCATCGATGCCGGCACCCGTCCGCACGGCGGGAATATCCGCCCCCTGCCAACAGACGTTGTAGCGGGTGAAGGAGCTGTTGCGGATGAGGAAGGTAAGGTTGGCAGGCTGACCGGAGCGAGCCAGCTGGAGCTGCTCTTCCTGGTAGTCGGTCACGGCGCTGAGCAACTGCTGGTAGCGCTGGCGCTGCACGACCGCGGAGCCGTTGTTGACGGCGCGTGAGGCGGCTGTGAAGGCCTGCGTCAGGGCACTGTCATCGGCGTCCTGGTAATAGTTCTTCACTTCCTTGACCAGATTCTGCAGCTCCTGCAGGTCGGCGATGCCCTGGAACTGAGCATCGTCGCTCATAGCCGTGGCCTGAGCGGCCATCTCCTGCACCTGCAGGTCGGAGAGGGCGCAGTCGAATATTTGGAAGTCGTCGAACAGGGCATGCTCCATGATAGCATCACCGGAGAATGGCGAATGGCCGATACGTACGAGCCTCAAATGCTCGACGAGCTCAGGCAATTTGACTTTGATGCTCTGTGTCCGTCGCAATTGACCGTCGATGTAGAGACGTAAGGTGCCGTCCTTCTGCGTGCAAGTGATGTTGTGCCACTCTCCTATCCTAAGGCAAGACCACGATGCAATATTGTCCAAGGTGGAAGTGTTCTTCAGCTCGCAGTACCAGTTGTTGTTGCTGCCGGAGTTGATGATGCCGAAGTACTGGTCTGTGCCATTGCTCATCTCCAGGGCCCATGCGAAGCGGCTGGTGTTGTTGCCGATACGTTGGAGTACATTCAGGCTGACGGTGTAGTCCGTGGCCCCAGTGAGGGCGTCCTGCACGGCCTGGACAGGCAGGCTCATAAAGCTGTTCTCGCCCAGCTGACCTGTGGAGAGGACGTGGTTGCCGTCGGACTGCTGCTCGATGGCGGCCTTGCCGATGAGCGTGCCGCGGTAAGTGCCGGAATCATCGACGGGCGTGCCGTCCTCAAACGAGAAGCGCAGTCGGGGCTGCGGCAGAGGTTCGGCCACAGGCACGCCCACATCAGTCACCTTCAGGCGCAGGACGTTGACCGAGAAGGCTGCGGCCTCGTAGTTGATGGTGCCGTCGGCCTCGACACGCACGGTCTGCGAGCGAGGAGTGATGGCGAATGGGTTGCCCAGCGTGTTCTCGTCGGTGCCCCAGGGAGCCGAGAGCACCTCGGCAGCGCCCGAGAGGACACGGCCGTTGGCGAAGGACAGACGCACGGGAGTGGCCACGGTATGAGGATTGACGAGCTTGACATAGAAGACGCCCTCCTGCTCGTCGATATTGGCGCTGGTGTAGATGCTCCGGTCAGCGTATTTCGTCAGGTTGGTGTCGAAGATTTGCGTCCCATCCAGATAGCAACGCACGCGCTGCCCTTCCTTCAGCACGCGGATGGTGTATTCCTGTCCTGTCTTCAGCTGGCCTTCCACATCGGCCAGTGTAGTCTTCACGCCGTTCTTACACTGCTCCACGGCGTGCCTCGTATTGCCCCATCCTCCGAGGTTCAGCCAGCTGTAGTTCTGCTCGTCCTTGTAGTCGAAAATAATCAGGAAGCCTTCCGATCCGCCGTTCTTCGTGGCGTGAACGGTCATATCCACATTGGTGGTCGTGAACCGCTTGTTGAGCACGCAGGTGACGTCGGCATCCGAGGTGTTCGTCTGGCGGAAGGTGCCGCCGTTGAGCGTCCAGTTACCGCCCCGCGTGGTCCACTCGCCGGCCACCACGTCCCTGACCTGGAAAGTCGTGTCGCTGGCCTTGACATTGAGATCCGTGAAGGTGGCGCTGGTGACCCAGGTGCCGAGGCCTACCGTGCCTTCAGCGGCGCTGAACGCCGGGGTGTTGTCCTGCTCGCTCCATCGTATGTTCTGTCGGCCTATATTATTGCTGAACATACGCTGTACGTAGTAGGAGGGCGTGCCGTAGCTCAGCGACGAGTTGAAGCGTATCATGTCCGGTCGCCAAGCGTAGTTCTCCTCGTGGGTGAAGATGGGCGCATAGCTCATCATGGTGACCGCCTCGCTGTTGTTCTCGCATCCCTGCATGAATACGGCCTCGCCGATGGCGGCGTTCATGTTGCCCCAGAAGCCGCAGTTCTTCGTCACGGCGTATTCGCCGACATAGATATGCGTGGACGACTTCGACTGGTTGTCGTAGCGGCCGTACTGGCTGATGAAGAAGTCGGGCGTGTCGTAGTAGTGCTCGTCCTTCAGCTCAACAGGCTCGGTGACATTGTCGAAGTAGTAGCTGTCGGCCACGAGGTGGAGCTGCGGCCAGCGTGTCTTGATGGCCGTGTAGAACTGCATATAGCGCCGCATGTAGTCGTCGCGATTGAGCATGAACTCCTGCTCGTTGCCGATCTCGAGGTATTTCAGGTCGAAGGGCTCGGGGTGGCCGTTCTGGGCGCGCAGGCGACCATAGAAGGTCTCCGTGGCCGAGCCGTTGGCGTACTCGATGGCGTCCAGCGCTTCCTGGATGAAGGGGTCGATATTATTCTCGTCAACCTTCCAGTCATGCCCGATGCCCATATTGACTACGAAGAGGGCGTGTGCGCCCAGGTCCTCAGAGAGCTGCAGCAGCTCGTGGTAGCCCAGTCCGTCGGTCACGCGGTAGCCCCAGTTGCGGTTCAGGTGTCCCGGTCGCTCCTCGATGGGTCCCACGGACTTCTTCCACTCGAAGCGGTTCGTGGCGCCATCGGCGTAGGCGCCCTCAATGTAGCAGCCACCAGGGAAGCGCATGAAGCGCGGGTGAAGGGCGGCCAGCATCTGCGCCAGATCCTCGCGACAGCCGTTGGGACGGTTCTTGAACGTCGGCGGGAAGAGACTCACGACATCCAGGTAGATAACGCCTTTGACCGAGCCCTTGAGCACCAGTCGGCCTTGTGCCTCATTGCCCGTTGCCCGGATCGTAGCCGTCAGTTTCTGCCATTCGCGTGTGGCCCTGACATTGATGGCCGTCTGTCCCAGCTGTCCGCCGCCGGCGTTCTGCAGCTCGGCCGTGATGACACCCTCGTAAGTGCCCTCGGCGCGGAGCCAGAAGGAGAGCGTGTAGGTGCGGCCGCTGACGACGTTGATGCCCCAGTAGCCCTCGTTGCGCACGCCGCCGTTCGCCGCCCCGATGTTTACCCGCAAGGCACGCTGCTGCACGGTATTCAACAAATCCTCCCTTGTCAGGCTCATCGTGGCGTTGCCCACGGCACTCCAAGCCAGGGGAGTGTTCATATCCTCCTCGAAGGAGCGGTTGCGCACCAGCTCGGCGTACAGACCGCCGTCGCCGGCGTGGTTGATCTCTTCGAAGAAGATCCCGTAGTGGTCCTCGGTCACCAGCTGACCACGGTTCTTGAAGTCAAAGCCGAGCTTCACCTGAGCCTGAACAGGCACAGCAGACAGCGCGATAGCCAATGCCGGGAACAATTTTTCAAGTCTCATAAGTATTTCGTTATTAAATACATTAGTTAGTTCCTTATATACAGTAGATGATTTTGCCCGCAAAAGTATGAAGAATCATCTTGAGCGCTGGTAAACAATTCACGGATATATTTACCAAAAATACGGAATATCTCATTCCCGCTCCCCGCCAGACCCCCTTTCCTGTCCGTCCTCGGCACAGGAGAGGGGGTCTGTCTTCAACTGGGGACCATCGTCCCTCTTTACGATCAGCGGGTCTTCACACGCAGAATGCTGAGCGAGAAGGGCTGCACGGGGACGATGATGGTGCTCGAGGGCTCGTTGATACCGATAGGATATTCCACGGGCGAGACATTCAGCTGCGCACGCATAGTGTTCTCGTCGCTGCCGCTTTCGGAGGCAAGCACGATGGCACGACCTTGTGAAGCCTGGGCGCCCTTGAGATTAATCTTGGTTATCTGGCGCTCACGGGTGGGATTCACGAGCTTGACGATCATCTCGCCGCTCTTCTCGTCCAGCGTGGCGTTGGCATAAAGACTCTGGCGCTCGGGTAGGCTGAACTCATGGATGAGCTGTCCGTCGAGCAAGCAACGGGCTGAGGTGCCGTTGACCTGAATCTCGACGGCATACCAGCGGCCTTCTTCGAGATGACCGGCCTGTGCGGCCAGCGTGGTCTTGCCGCCGTCTGCCAGATGCTCGATGGCGTGCTGGGAGTTGCCCCATCCGCCAAGGTTCCACCACAGGAGGTTCTCGTCGTCCTGAGCGCCGAAGACGATGATGAAGCCTTCGTTGCCCTCCAAGCGCCGGGCTTCGACGCGTATCGTGTAGGCCTCGCCAAGGTCGGTGCTGTTGAGCAGCACGGAGCCTTCGGCGCGCTGGTTCTGCTGACGGAGCACGCCGTCCTCGAAAGCCCACTGGCTGCGCGTACGGCGTCGGCCGTCGGTCTCGCCGCCGAAGCCCGTCCACAGACCGTTGTCCTTGACAAATTTGTCGGTCAGCACGACCTGTCCGTCGGCATTTTTGACCTCGAGGTTACGGAACTCAGCCTTGGTGCCCCAAGTGGTGAAGCCCATGCGGCGTCCGAGGGTGGGAGCAATCTTGTTGTCCGTGACGTCGACGGGCAGGATGCGCGTACCGATATTATTAGCCATCATCTGCTGGACATGGTAGGAAGGCGTGCCGAAGCTCTCGGACGCGTTGAAGCGTATCATGTCGGGGCGCCATGCGGGGTTGTGCTCGTTGACGAAGATGGGGGCGTACGACCCCATGATGACGATATCGGAGTTGCGCTCAAGGCCTTGCATATAGATGGCCTCGCCTAAGGCAGCGGTGAGATGGCCGTTGACGCCATAGCCTTGGGTGACGGCGTACTCGCCGATGTAAATCTTAGGACCACGGCGGTCGTAGGAGTCGTACTTGCTGAAGTTGTTCTCGAACCACGAGGGTGAGCGGTAGTAGTGCTCGTCGAGGATGTCGACGGGATGTTCCGAGCGCCACGAGGGCTCGTCGGTGCCCCACGCTTCGACATTACCAATCACCTGCACATCAGGATATTTAGCCTTTATCGCCTTATAGAACTGAATATACCGTTCGAAATAGTGGTCGCTCTGGTCGCGGTTGTTGTCGAAATAGAAGTTGGCGTTCTCGTTGCCCACCTCCAGGAGGCGCAGGCCGAAGGGCTCGGGGTGGCCGTTCTTGGCACGAAGGGCTCCCCACTTTGTCGTCTTGGCGTCGCCATTGGCATACTCGAGGGCATCAAGGGCCTCCTGGATGTACTCGTCGAGCTGGTCGTAGGGCTGCATCCATCCGTGGCCGAGGCCTACGTTGACGACGAACAATGGCTCAGCGCCCAGATCCTCGGAGAGCTGGAGCATCTCATGGTAACCGAAGCCGTCGGTGATGTTATAGCCCCAGTTGACGCTGAGGTGTCCCGGGCGCTGTTCGATGGGTCCCACGGTGTTCTTCCACTCGAAGCGGTTGTGGAGGTTGTTGCGCGGCGTGGTCTGCCCTTCGACATAGCAGCCGCCGGGGAAGCGCATGAACTTGGGATGAAGGGCCTCCAACAACTCGGCCAGGTCGATGCGGCAACCGTTCTTGCGCCCTTTATACGTCGGCGGAAAAAGCGATACGACGTCGAGGGTGAAGGTGCCGGGAGCGCTGAACGTCAGCGCCATATGACCCTCGGCATCACTGCCTGTGGCCAGGACCGGCACTTCCTGGATCTGCGTCCACTTGCCTGCCTTCAGCTTCAGAGGGACCACGGCCTGACCCAGATTGCGACCGTCGGCGCTGCGGAGCTGCACGGTCAGGTCGCCACGATAAGAGGCCTCTGCCTTGACCCAGGCCGAAAAGGTGTAGGTCGTCTGCTGGCGGAAGGCCATGCCCCAATAGCCATCATTCTCGATGCCGTCACCAGCGTGGCTGACGCTGAGCTGAAGGGCATGGGCCTGACGGTCGTTGAGCATACCGTCGGTGACAAGCGATGCCTTGGCGCCACCCAACGCCGACCAGTGGACAGGACGCTCGGCATCGTCCTCGAACGAACGGTTCTGGACCAGCTCGGCATAGAGACCGCCGTCGCCGGCATGGTTGATTTCCTCAAAGAAGATGCCATAGAGCCGAGGACTGACGGCGGCACCTGGATGCTGTGCATCGATGTTGACTACGGGCTGTGCGCTGAGCGGGGAACCGGACATGGCCAGTGCGACCAACGACAGGAAGAAAGACGAGTAATGTTTCATTTCTGTATCGTTATTATTTAATTCTGTATCGTTATTATTTAATAAGGTGTAAAAACTGCCTCCGTAAATCGTTAGAACGGTATATTCGGCGTACAAAAGTAATAGAAAGTGGCAGGAAATCCAAAAAAGAGCGACATTTTCTGCTATTTTCTCCCTTTTTTTATCTACCTTTGCTCAGTTTTTCAAGCAAAACACTATGATTGACAGTCATACCGCACCACAATATCGCACCACCGTAGAGGAAAACCTACGCCAATGGTGGAACGCACGATTCGACACGCCGCTGCCTGAAGACGTGAAGCAATGGCTACGCGAGACGATACGCAACGAAGTAGCACGGCAGCGACTGGCCGAGCACCACCTCGACGACGCCACGCTCCAGAAAGTGCGCGAGGGGCGACGCCTCAACCAGACGAAGCTGGATAACCTCGAAGCGGCCATCACACGCGTCCGACAGCAGCTGGAACGCCTCCACCGCTTCGTGGCCGTCAACGCCGAGCTGACAGAGCAGAAGACACGCCTCTACCAACTCAACAAACAGCAGGCATCGCTGCTCGCTGACCAACACGAGCTGGAACGTTATGAGGCTTTCGAGCCCATCAACGGACGTTTCCAGCGCATACACACTCAGCTGCAGAACATCGCCGACGGCAGACAGCTCATCGCACAGCTGTTCACACAGCAGGAGAACGCCAACAGGCTGACAGCGGAAGCCGAGAAGCGTCTGATCGTAGAGCAGGAGAAGACCGACGATGCACTGATGAACGTGGAACAGGCGGCACAGGTCATGACAGAGGTGCAACGGCTGCTCACCCTCGCGGACGACGCCTCCATCGAGCACGACGCCAACGAGGCCAACCTGCTGCTGCTGCGCGACCGTCAGGATATGCTGACGAAGGAACGCACCGAATGTGTGCAACGGGCCGAACGGCTGCAGGCAGAGCTCTCGGCACTACGCCTCAAGCAACAGGCGCTCGAGGCACACCGGACGATGATCCAGCAGGGAGGTGCCATACAGGTAAGACTCGATCAGCTGCTCGAAGCCAAGCTACAGCGCGAGACGCTCACCGACGAGCTCAACCAGGCCACAAGACGACAGAACGAGCGCGACGAACAGCTCGGAAGACTGTTTGCCGAAAGTCAGGCCATCGACGACTCCATACGGACACTGCGTGAGGAGACGGCAGCACACCGCCAAAGCATAGCCGGTAAGGACAGCTTCAACCTGCAACGACGGGCACTCGAGCTGCGAAGCCGCAAACTGATGCTCGAGACAGGACTCTCGCTATGGAGAAGCATCGCTGCAGGGTTTGACATGATCGAGCACAAGGAGCTGAGCATCACACAGCTCCGTTTGCACTCCGACCATCTCAACTACCGCATCGACACGCTCGATAAAGACGTGCGTCAGCTCAAACGCCAGCAACAACAGAAGACCTACCACTGGACATTATCCAAGAGTCAGAACGTGGTGCAGCTGCGAGGCGACCTCAAAGAAGGGATGCCGTGCTCCGTCTGCGGAGCCACGCATCATCCCTGGCAGAGCGAGAGCGAGACGGAGCAGAACGCACTCATCTCATCCCTCAAGGCTGACTGCGAAGCCATCAACGCCGAGCTCGCACATAAACAGCAGGAACTCGAAGAACTGCAACGTGACCTCACTGCCACACAGACACAACTCGGCGTAGAGAACACCAACCTCGACCTCCTGCGTGAACGCCAGAGGAAAGACATCGACGAATGGCAGACCTTCAGCAAGCTCGACCGCTCGTTCATCGACTGCTCGTCAGCGACCAACCGCGAAGCACGCACAACGCTTATACAACAGCTCATCGAGAAGACAACGGTCGAAGCCGAAG
>CAMOSA010000098.1 GCA_946624335.1 uncultured Prevotellaceae bacterium | reverse complement strand
GACGGACAGGTGAGCGAGGTCATCGACCTGACGGAGAGTCTCACGCCCGACACCGTAAGGTATGAGGGTACCTTCGTCAGTGCAGACGGCATCAACGTCAGCCAGCCCGAAGAAATCTACAACTACCGCTACGACCGCATCTACCATGCCCCTGTGGAGATCACCTACCGCCAGGTGGGCTACGACACCTTCGACTATTTCGGCGACAAGAGCTATGTCGCCATGACTGTCGGAGGCGACAAGGTGACCGTGCCACTGGCCTATGAGGCCATGACGGAATACAAGGAGTATTTCAACCCCTTTGACCATTACACCCATACGCCCAAACTGACACCAACAGATGCCAGCCATGTAAAGGCAGGAGCGGAGTCATACAAGATGATGTTCGACGGCAACCCGAACACCAAATGGTGTGTCGTCTCCAATACATCAGGGTGGTGGGTAGAATTCAACACCGAAGCGCCATGCAGCCTCAAGTCGCTCAACCTGACCACCGGTAACGACACGGAGATTTACGACGGTCGTAACCCCAAGGTCATGCGCTTGCTTGGCAAAGCCAATCAGGACGATGAATGGACAACACTGATGGAAACCGCCGACAGCAAAATGGGAGCCTTCAACTGTCAGACATATAACTTCAATGTACCCAACCACACCTTCTGCCAGTACTTCCGTCTGGAGGTCCTCAGTTCGACATGGGGTCATATCGGAACCTACGAAGGCTATGAGCTTCAGCTGAGTGAGCTGTCGCTGACCTGCCGAGGCGAGGAAAACAATGATCCTGCCGAAGATCATGGACCAGAGCCTGTCATGGCCGGCACTGCCGACTACACCTTCGGACACCCCGTGTTCAGTCTGGAGCGCAAATATCCCATCGAAATTCAGGTTGGCGAGCGCTATATATATAATAATGATGAGCGCACGGGAAAGGTAGACATGGTGAAGATTGGTGGCGGACGGGTGACGGTCCACAACGGCTTGAAGGACGGAGTGAACCAGCAGTTCGTCGATCTGGACGAGAACGGCCAGGGCCGCTTCTATCTGGAGGCCGGGCAGACCACACGCCTGCTGACCGGCGAGAATGCCGTGAAGACCGTGACGATGACCCTGACCCAGGACGGCACCACCTACGAGGCAGAACCTCTCAAAGGATATGTGCTGAACATGTTTGCCACCGGTAACAACAAGGATGTGCTCGTCAATGGTCAGCCACAACTCATCGACATCCTGCGCGACCCGCCTGGAGGAAGCAGCACGGCAACGCTGTCGAAAGGCTCGAAGCTGAAATATAGCTACACGCTCGATATGAGCCTGCATTCAGGACTGGCACTTTCGTGGGCATCGGGCACCACACTGGAGAACTACCAGGGTGCCGTAGCCGCGGCCGGCGGAATAGGCCATACCAACGGCATCATCAACTCCTCGAATCTGGAGAAAGTACTGGAATTTGAATATGCCTTCGATATGCAAGGCCATCGTGGCTTCGCCTACACGATGAATGTGACGCAGGACATCACCACAAGCAGTGCAGCCACCATGGTGGGGGCCGAAGCTGACCTCTATATCGGCATAGTCCAAAACATCATCGTGACGCCCATGAGCACCATCAGGGCCATACCCGACAGCCTCTACCAGCACATGCTGGGTCGGTTGGGCGGCGGTACTACGGCAGGCATCACCAACAAGTATGGCTCGCTGGTACACATTGCCGAGGGACAGGACCGAGAAGGTAATAAATACCACCTGGTGCGTGACGAGTCGATAGGCTACGGACCGAAGATAAAGTCACAGTTTATACACTCCCAGAAGTACATTCTCAACGAACTGATTCCCGCAAAGGTGAAGGAACTGCGCGAACTGATGTTCATCGGCACCGCCGAGGAAGCACAGCGACAGGCTGATGCCACAGGCAAGCCCGTCTATCGTTCGCTCGTACCGGCCGACAGCGAAAACTTCGGACTGGTCAATACCAAAGGCGATGAGATATTCTATTATACCAGCACCATGCAGCCCGTGGACAGTATGAACTACGTCATACATGTGCCTGCCAGCGACGGCGATACCCCCTCTGACGAGGTGGCCGAGATAAACCAGGTCATATTCAGCTGGGTACAGATGATAGCCCAGAACGAGCGAGAGAAACTGAATGCCACCGATTTTGTGGCCAACTACGACATTGACGGTGGTACGAAAGTAACCTACGCCGAGCAGTTCGAGAGCGAATACTCCATTTCTAACTACTACCACCTCCCGGGCATTATCTCAGGCAACTATTTTGATGAATCGGGCGCCGATGCCTCGCTGGTCGCCAGTTCTCTCTTTGGCATAAGGATTGTTTCAAGAATAGTCAAGTCCCTGTGGGGAAAAATCAACACATCGGCAACGGCCAGCTCGTCAGAGTCGTCGGACAATAAGAACCCGGCCTTCTCGTCGAAAATGGCATTCTTTGGCAAGACATTTAAATTCAGCATCCTACCCACGCTAAACTATAGTGTCAAGGATGTCTCTGGAGAGACAAAGACCTTCAGCAGGAAGGAGAGCTTCAACATCAGTATGGACACAAAAAGCCATCTGAACATCGATCTCTATCGCACGATGACCGATGCTGACTATGTGAAAGATGTCAGCCAATTCGATGTGTTCACGGAACAGAACTTCAACAATATGACCGATTATGTGGGAGGCTACCTGAGTCGTGACAACGATATGCAGAATGTGCGCTATGCACGAGGATTCGTCTATCGTACCCGTGGCGGCGCCACCTGTAATCCCTATGAGGATGAGCGCAAGACCCTGTTCTATGACAGAGGGCGCATTCTCGACGAACGGACCAAGAAGATCTGCAACCCGAAGATTACGCTTGACAAGCAGAGCGTGAGCGGTGTGGCTATCGGCGACCCCGCACGCTTCAAGGTTTACCTCACCAACGAGAGTGAGCAGCCCGAGGCGGCCACCGGCGCACTGACGATTTTCACCTTCATCCAGGATATGGAGTCTAATCCCAAGGGCGCCAAAATCTTCATCGACGGAGCACCGCTGACGGGTACGGGCATGACCGTCGTCCTTTACCCCGGCAAAGTCATGGAGAAGACGATGGAGGTATATGCCGGTGAGGAATTCGACTACGAAGGTCTGAAGATCGGCGTTGCATCGCAAGGCGACTTCGCCAACACACAGAACTATGTGAGTTTCGACGTGCACTACCTGCACGAGGCAGGACCGGTGCTCATCGCACAGCCGGGCGACAAATGGGTGATGAACACCAATGCCCAGTACGACGACCGCCGAGGCTGGTTCCTGCCCGTGACCATCAACGGTTTCAACAAGCATCAGCGCAATTTCGACCACATCGAGTTCCAGTATAAGGAATCGCTGCGGGGCGAAGACTCATGGACAAACCTCTGTTCCTACTATGCCGACTCACTGCTGATGGCCCAGGCCAGCGGTGTTCGCGAGATGATACCCGAGAACGGAAACATCACCACACACTTCTACGGAGAGGGCACCGTGATGGAGAAGGCCTACGACCTCAGGGCCGTGCTGTACTGCAGAAACGGCAACTCGTTCCTCACTACGGCATCGCCCATCATCAGTGGCGTGAAGGATACGCGCCGGCCACAGCTGTTCGGAGCTCCCGAGCCAAAGAGCGGCGTGCTGACGCTTGGCGACAACATCATCTTCAACTTCTCGGAGGATATTGAACACAACTACCTGAGTTCCATCACCAACTTCGAGGTGAAGGGTGAGGTGAACAACGATAATGTGACGGAGTCCGTCTCATTGCAATTCGACGGCAAGGCCAGCGTGGAGACAGAAGCACGCCGCAACTTCAGCGGCAAGAGCCTGACCGTCGATCTCATGGTAAAACCCGATGAGACGGGCCGCGACATGCCAGTCTTCTCACACGGAACCAATGGTAAGAAACTGCAATTATGGCTGACGGGCGACCTCAAGCTGAAAGCCGTGGTTGATGACAATGTGTACATGTCTGACACATCTATTGTGAAGGGGGCTTTCACCCAAGTGGCGATGAGCATCAACCAGAAAGACAGCACACTGACATTCTACAATGGCGGCAAGCAGATAGGTGCATGCACTATGGTGGAACCCTATAACGGTACAGGCACGCTCATCTTCGGACGCACCAACGAGAACGACCCCAGTGAAAGCTCCTACTATGAGGGACGCATGATGGAAGCCCGACTGTGGTACCGCGCTATGACGGGCGGACAGATTGGCACCACCTACGGCTCGAAACGGTTGACGGGCTATGAGATGGGCCTCGTCGATTACTATCCGATGAATGAAGGTATGGGCAACTACGCGCTTGACAAGACGCAAGGTGCCAATGCCACACTGAAGGGTGCCTCATGGGCCATGCCGCGAGGATTCTCGCTCCGAGTAGAGAATGACGACAAGGGTATCGCCCTGACACAGGATGCCTTGAACCGCACCGCTGAGCAGGACTATACGCTGATGATGTGGTTCAAGACCGATGCCGAAGGACGCGGCGTCCTCGTCTCGAACGGTGCCGGTCGCAGAGACGAAATCAATGCTGAAAATCAGTTCTGCTTAGGTTTCGAAGCCGAGAAACTGCTCTACAAGACCCACGGCATGACGGTGGACGTACCGGGTGACTGGAGCGACGGACAATGGCACCACCTGGCCATGACCGTAAACCGTGCATTCAATGTGGCCAATATCTATGTAGATCAGATACTTCGTTCCACATTTGCAGCCGACTCCCTGGGCGGCATCAGTGGCGGACACCCCCTCATCGGTGCTGCGCGCTATGACAAGCCCAATGAGGAAAATGGGGTGTCCACCCTCGATACACGCAATTGGTTGACGGGTAATGTCGATGAACTGTGCTTCTTCGCACAGGCCCTGCCGCTAACGCTCATACAGAGCTACGCAACAAAAAGCCCGAACGGCGACGAAGTGGGTCTGCTGACCTATCTCGCCTTCGACAGGCAAGAACGCCAGAAAGACAACGAACTGGAACAGGTGGCCTATCCCTACAGCAAGAAGCTCTATCTTGACGACAATGGCAACGTGCGCTATGAACTGGACCCCGTGACGAAGCAACCGACAGATACCGTAGTACGCGACTATGTGTTCGTCGCCTCGCCTGAGGATATTGTCGCTCATATCACCAATGAGACAGCAGCCCCCGTGGTTCCCAATGAGGAACTGAAGAACCTGAATTTCAACTTTGTTGGCAAGGACAACCAGCTGTATGTGGGCATTAACGAGAGCAACGCGCGCCTGAACCGCCGCAATATCTATGTCACTCTGCGCGACGTGGAGGACAAAAACGGCAACGCGATGGCTTCGCCGCAGACGGCTTGCTACTACGTAACAAACAGTTCACTGCAGTGGATGAACAACCGCTACACGCAACCTGTGACCTACGGCCACGGAGAATCCATCTATCTCTTAATTGCCAACAACAGCGCTACCAGCCACATGTACACCATCGAGAACTGTCCGTCATGGCTGAAGCTCGACAAGTACACCGACCGCATCGCTCCCCAGGATTGGGTATCTATCCATGGAACGGTGAACCCCGACCTGAACGTGGGCACCTATGACGAGATCCTCTACCTGGTTGACGAGGAAGGTGTCTCTGAGCCGCTTTACCTGACAGTGACCGTTGAGGCCAATCTGCCCGAATGGGCATGGAACGTAGACAGCGAACTGCTGGAGAACTCGATGAATATCATCGGACGTGTGTATATAAACGACCAGATAGACATCGAACCCCGTGACATCGTAGGAGCATTCGACCGCAACAACGTCTGTCATGGCTACTCTCGAGTTGACTACTCGGCCAGAACTGGTGAGAGCAACGTCTTCCTGACTGTCTATGACAATCAGAATCAGGGTCGTGAACTTTATTTCAAACTGTGGCAGTACTCCACAGGTCTTGAGCTGACACTGACGGCGAACGACATGCAGACGATAACCTTCAAAGCAGACTCCATCGCAGGCCTCAACAAGCCCGTGATATTCAAAGGCGGCACGAGTTATGTACAGATGATGAACCTGAAAGAAGGATGGAACTGGGTATCGTTCAATGTGAAGAACGAGCAGATGGAAAACCTCGACCTTCTCTTGGGAGGACTGCCTTGGCAAGAGGGCGACATGCTGACGGAACTGAACGGACAAGCCACGCTGCTCTACGAGAATGGTCACTGGCTGTCATCCGAATCGACTACCGGCATCAGGCTGACGCACAAGACAGCCTACGCAGTGAAAGTTGCACAGGACTTCCAGTTCCCCATTGCAGGTGAGTTGATAAAGGCTTCGGACGAGCGCACCATCTGGGTAGGCAAGGGATGGAACGCCATCGGCTACACACCCATGTTGAACCTGCCCTTGGAGACAGCTCTTAGCGACTACTACGACAAGGCCGAACCGGGCGACGTCATCAAGAGTCACGACCAGTTTGCCTACTTCACCGTTTCGGGCGGTGTGGGACGCTGGCGCGGTAACCTGGAGTACATGAAACCGGGAGAGGGTTATATGATGCTGCGCAAGGGAAGCAGCGAAGTCGGCTTCCGCTACCCATTCTATGAGCCCGGAAGCATATTCATCGACGAATGGAATGTCAGTGGCAGTCGCGCGGCTTCTCCTGTACGTGCCAAGACGACGATGACGGTGAGTGCGGTGGTAGAAGGTTTCGAGATGCATGAGGGTGATGTGCTCGTCGCCTTCACCAATGGCGAGCGTGTCGGCGAGACCACCATGCTCAATGGTTCCGATGTAGAGGATCCTGAACCGCTCTACCTGAGCATTGCCAGCGACAGCCAGGCTCCCATTTGGTTTGCCATCGAGCGCGACGGCGAAATCGTTGCCACCACTGACGAACAAATGGTCTATAAAGCCAACGCTGTCATCGGCAACCCCGACGAGCCTACCAAGATAGATTTCGTCCATGCTGACACTGCCACCGGCAAGTGGTACACCATCGGTGGAATCCAACTGCCCAAGCGTCCCACCGCCACCGGTGTATATATTCTCAATGGTAAGAAGGTCGTGATTAAGTGAGAGAAATGAGAGCTCGCTCGCATTTCCGAACGTGAACGAGCTCGAACGAAGTTCAAGGTCGTGATTAAATAACAGGAAGAAAGATGAAACATATCATTGTATTTTCAACCGCAGTCTTGCTGTCAAGCTTCATCCTTGGGGCTTGCAGCAGCGACGATGAACCATCGTACGAGGGCTACACCGTCACCACGGTAAGCCAACCCCCGTCATGGCAGATAGACTGGCACGGCAACGAGGCTCGTCCCGAATGGAAAGACCCGAGCATCCAGAACTATGAGAACTGGAGCATCATCAAGGTACAGATTGAGGAAGAGCTGAGACCCTACACGAGCAGCGACGATCTCATGGCCCTCTTCGTGGCTGATGAGTGTCGCGGCGTACAGGGTCCCGCCCTCATTCTGGGCAGCGAAGAGACGAACACCACCACCTATCTGTTGAAGGCATGGGGCAATGAGAGCGACGGTGATCAGCTGCGCGTTACGCTGAAGTATTACAATGCGCAGCTGAAGCAAGTGTTCGCCCGAACGGCGGATATTACTTACCTCGTAGGCAAAGACTTCGGTGTGGGCACCGACTTCATACCCCAGTTCACCTTCGGCTCGTCGAAGTACCCGTCGGTACAGACCTTCGTCATCACCGAGCTGTTAGCCAAAGCATCCATCAAGCCAGCTGCAGGCGACCGCTATGCTGCCTTTGTAGGCGACGAGTGTCGCAGCATCGTCAGAGAAGAAGATGACAATGTGTTGACCATCTTCGGACGAAGTGAAGGTGAGAACGTCACCATTAAGTACTACCAAGCCGCCACCGGCAACATCTACACATTCCCAGATGTCGTCACGACGGAAAATCAGCAACCCTCAAACATCATCTACCAATAAGTATGAGACTAATCAAGGTTTTCTTTTATGTCATGGCGGCAGTCTCTCTCTCCGCGTGCTCAAACGATGACAACGACATCATCGAAAATACTGCGGAGCAGCCGCTGCCATTGACCATCACCGTTAGTGAGAACCCGCTTCAGAATCCTAATACACCGGGTCAGGTGTCGTCCACGAGGACAGCCGTCACTACGACATCGTCGCTCTCATCTTTCACGCTTGACTATCAGTACACTCGAGGCGGTGAACTGCAGTCAGGCTATGTCGATGCCAGAAAAGATGGAAGCGGGAACTGGTCGGCTGGAAATTGGCCTGATGCGGGGGGAGACACCGAAGTAAGCTGGTATGCCCATACCGGAGGGACAATCGTGAATCAGACCGCCCCATACCTTAATTTCAAGGTCGAAGAACTGTCCACCAATCAAAAGGACCTGCTTGTGGCCACTGCTGCTGGCACCAAAAACGCCACAGGCGGCAACCTCTCCTTTACCTTTGACCACGCTTGTACAGCATTGCAGTTTTATGTGAAGAAGGCCACTAATCTCAAAGATTTTACGCTGACCGTGACCAGTATCAAGATTTGTAACATTGTCAAGGAAGGCAAGTATGACCTCGCCACATCGACGTGGACACCAGGCACTACCCGCTCAGAATATACGCTCTATACAGGCTCAGGAATGTCCCTCGGCACTACGGACTATACTCTCCTGAATGCCAACGCTGACGACTATCTCTTTATGATTCCTCAGACGCTGACGCCATGGGACACCTCGACAGCCATTGCTTCCGCCGGCACTCAGAGCTATATCCAGTTGGAATGCGCCATTTCGGGCGCCACCTCCTATAGCGGCACGGCCTACATCCCATTCTCTGCCACGCTCGATGCCGGCATGTTGAACAACGTGAAAATCAATATTGGGAGAAACCGGAGTAAACGTTCATATTGAGCCTGATTTCTG
>CAMOSA010000097.1 GCA_946624335.1 uncultured Prevotellaceae bacterium | reverse complement strand
CAGAATGACCCGCCCCTCTTTTCCCGTATGTCAGATCGCTTAGCGTTATCGTACTGCGTGTTCCCGCAGATATTCATGATGATATGTCCGAGTCCCATTGATGGGAATTGCGAGTCCCACTGGTGGGACTCGCTGACAGACTTAGGTATCCGAGTCCTACTGGTTGGACTTGCTGATTGACTTAGGTAACAAAGGTTGAAGACCTGACGCTCCAGCACGCTCTGCGTAGCAGCGCCAACCGATCGGGTAGACGGTCAAAAAAGGCGGGCTATTCTGTGAAAAACCGTTAAATCGGCCCCTATCCTACACCTCCTACACCCATCATACACCCCATCATACACCTCGTAGATTGCAGATAATCAAGCGATGAAGTGCAAAAGGTGTAGGAGTGTAGGATGAATCCGGAAAAAATAATTTGTATGCTGTGCTTCGCTGGCACTTACTGACCACTTATGAACCTAAATCATCCATCAATCTAAAAGTGCAAAAAGATCGGAATCCAAGCGAGGATTCCGACCTTTTGTGGTATGGGACAAAAGTTTTAGCGGACACCAATAATTCTTTTTGTCATCTGTCTTATCGTTTCTCGGTTACAATGGAACCCCATTGAGCCCTCAAAACGACAAGGTATCTGATTAAAAATAACAATGGTTATCATCATAACTCCAATGACCGATCTGGGTAATGGAAGTCACGATGCTGGCCCTGTAGTGCTGAGATAAAAAAAGGCGTGCCTTGATGTCAGCACGCCCTGGATGGTTGAAATGATGAGTCGTAACGATCTCAATCCCTACTCCGTCCGAACAGACGGAGGAGATAGAGGAAGAGATTGATGAAGTCAAGATAGAGGGAAAGGGCACCCATGATGGCTACGCGGCGGGGAGCTGCGGCATCACCATACTGCTCGGCGGCGACACACATGGCCTTGATGCGCTGGGTATCATAAGCGGTGATGCCTACGAAAAGGAAGACACCGACATAAGTGATGATGCTGTCAAGCACGGCGTTGCTCCAGAAGAGGTTGACGACACTGGCGATGATGAGGCCGATGAGGGCCATGATCATGATGCCGCCAAGGCCACTCAGGTCACGCTTGATGGTATGGCCGACGATGCTCATGGCACCAAAGGTGAGGGCCGATGCAGCGAAGGCCTGATAGATGGTGCCAATGGAATAGGCGAAGAAGATGCTGGAGAGCGTGACGCCATTGACAACGGAATAGAGGAGGAAGAGCGCCGTAGCCATGGAGGGTGACAGGCGGTTGATGCCCCACGAGATGCCCATGACGAGACCGAGCTCGGCCAACAGGAGCACCCAGACGACGGCCTGATTGCCGTAGATGAGCTGCAGGATGGCTGGCGAATTGGCGACGGCCCATGCCGTGCCGGCGGTGAGGACTAACGCGGCGGCCATCCATGTGTAGACCCGGGTCATGACGCCGGAGAAGATGGAGGTCCCGACAGTGGCGTTATTGCCATAGGCGGTAGTGTCGCTCTCGGCATAGGAGGGTTGGGTGGAACGGGCATAAGAGCCGCGGTCGTAGTTGTCGTTGTACTCGATGTAGTCTTTCATTGTCGTTCTTGTTTTTTAATGAGCAGGGCGCGACAGAGCCGCGCCCTACTGATGGAGTAGCAAAAAGTGTGCCATACGTGGCTTCACGCTCCGAAGCGTATCTCTGTGATGCTATGGCGAGCCGAATGACTGCCAATTTGTCTTAACGCTTCTTGGGGTGAATCTTCTTGACTTTCTTGTTGCGTTCCTTGTCGTACTTCTCCCACAGTTTCTTCTTGGCGCACAGGGCTTTCTGTGCCTCGGTGCTCTTGATGGCAGCGGCTTCGGCAGCAGCCTCGGCTTCAGGCTTTGCCCATGCGAACTGGAAGCCCTGCACTTTGTTCCAAGCTCCGCGCGTGAAGTCGGGGAAGGCTACGCTGGCGCAGTTGTTGTCCATCGAGAGCGTTCCGAGCTCAGCCAGGCTGCACCACTCGGCGAGGTCGTAGACATCCATGTCAAGGGGCAGTCCGTTCTGCAAGCAGTAGACGAGGCGGGCATCCATGAAGAAGTCCATACCGCCATGACCGCCAACTTTCTGAGCCATCTCTCCGTATTTCTTGATGATGGGGTGCGTGTACTTGGCAACGAGAGCATCGTGCTCAGCCTTGGGCAGGAAGCCGTGGCTTGAGAGGTCATCAACCTTGGGTGCCACACCGCTGGCTGTGAGCTGGCTCTTGTCGAGCGCGAAGTGTTGCTCAGGATACTTGGTAGCATAACCCTTGGTGCCGGTGAGCTTGAAGAGTCGGTTGTAGGGCTGGGGATTCATGACATTGTGCTGGATCTCGATGACCTTCCCTTCTGCAGTGCGCATGAGGGTTGTCGTCTGATCACCGTTGCGATAGACTTCGGGGCGTTTGCCCGTCTTCTTCTCGACATAGTCCTTGCCGTGAACGCTCTTGGTGTCCATGGCGACAAGCGTGGTGAAGCGGTCGCCACGATGGATGTTCATAGCCAGCGCCACAGGTCCGAGGCCGTGAGTGGCATAGACATCGCCTCGATTCTCCATATTGTACTTCATGCGCCATCCAAGCTGCTGAGGGTCAGAGCCGTCGGGATTCTTCCAGTAGTAGTCCCAGAAGTCGTCGAGATTGTGGATGTAAGCACCCTCGCCACGGATGACCTCACCGAAGACGCCGTTCTGCGCCATATTGAGGGCATTGAGCTCATACCAGTCGTAGCAGCAGTTCTCGAGGATCATGCAATGTTTGCGTGTCCGTTCGCTCAGGTCAATGAGCTCCCAGCACTGTGCGAGATTCATCGCAGAGGGCACTTCGATAGCGGTGTGCTTACCATTCTCGAGGGCACACTTGGCGACGGGGAAGTGGTGATCCCAGTCGGTAGCGACATACACGATGTCGACATCCGGGCGTTTGCACACCTCCTCGTACCCTTTCTCGCCACTGTAGATGGCGGCAGGGGGCAGTCCTGCCTCACGGAGGTATTTCTGGCAAGCCTCGGCGCGAGAGGCCTCATAGTCGCAGAGGGCAACGATCTGTACGCCGGGGATATACGTCCAGCGGGCAACGGCGCCAGGACCACGCATACCCAGACCGACGAAGGCTACGCGCACAGTCTCCAGCTTGGGTGCTGTGAGGCCGATGACATCGCTCTGGCCAGCTTCGCGCTGAGGGGTGTTGATCACGATGGTTCCTTTTTCCCAGTGCCAATCCTTATCGGTCACTGAGAGCGACTGAGCTGCAGACGAGAGTGAGATGCAAGCTACAGCCACGAGCATTAAGAGTTTCCTCATTGTAGGTTTGTAGTTAGTTTTTGTGAAAAGATTGATTATTTTGCCGCAAAGATAACACGAAAAGATGAAATTTGCGTATCTTTGTGGCATAATTTTCAGAAAAAGTTTCAAAGAATGTCTAAAATCACCTGTTTTCTGCCCTTTTCAGACCAACAAGAGGGCGGCTCAACGATAAAAATGCTGTCGGACGAAGCCCTTGTCGAATGTGTGCATCTCATTGACAATCCTTTTCAGACGAAATCGTTGCGCCAGATGGCAACGCAAGCCGCTACACCTTATATATTATTATACACGAAGCGCTTTGATCTCGACATGGGCTACCACGCGCTGACACGCTTGGTCAGCGTCGCGGATGACACTCGGGCGACCATGGTCTATGCCGACCACAGGATCCAGCTGCCATCGGGCGCCATCGAGGCTCGCCCGCTCATCGACTATCAGCTGGGCAGCGTCCGCGACGACTTCGATTTCGGCTCTGTCCTGCTTCTGCGCACGTCTGAGGTGCAGGCTTATTTCGCACAAGAGCACTTACGCGAATACCAGTATGCCGGGCTCTACGACCTGCGGCTGTTCCTCTCGCGCAAGATGCTGCCAGTGCACGTGAGCGAGATGCTATACACGGAGGTAGAAACCGACACCCGCCTGTCGGGGCAGAAGCAGTTTGACTATGTCGACCCACGCAACCGTGCCCGACAGATCGAGATGGAACGCGCGTGCACCAAGCATCTGAAAGCCATCGGCGCGTTGTTGGCTCCCGATGAGTTCGACGAGGTGAAGTTCGACGAAGAGGCGTTCCCGGTGGAAGCCACGGTCGTCATTCCCGTGCGCAATCGTGTGCGGACCATTGAGGATGCCATTCGCAGCGTGCTGAAACAGAAGACGACGTTTGCGTTCAACCTCATTGTAGTGGATAACCACAGTGACGACGGGACGTCGGCTGTCATAGACAGCATAAAGGACGATGGACAATTAATCCATTTAGTGCCCGACCGCGACGACCTGGGCATCGGCGGCTGCTGGAACTTGGCTGTGCACCATCCGCAGTGCGGCCGTTTCGTTGTGCAGCTCGATTCTGACGACCTCTACAGCGGCGAGGACACCTTGCAGCGCATCGTCGATGCTTTCCGCGAGCAGCGGGCGGCGATGGTCATCGGCTCGTACCGCATGACTAACTTCCAGCTCGAGACGCTTCCTCCAGGGCTAATCGACCACCGCGAGTGGACGCCACAGAACGGACGCAACAACGCTCTGCGCATCAATGGCTTGGGCGCTCCGAGAGCCTTCTACACCCCCGTCCTGCGTAAGATACAGATTCCTAACACCAGCTATGGCGAGGACTATGCCTTGGGCCTCATGATCGGGCGGCGCTACCGCATCGGACGCATCTTCGACGAGCTATACCTCTGCCGCCGTTGGGAGGGCAACAGCGACGCTGCGCTCTCCACCGAGAAAGTCAACAAGAATAACTTATACAAAGATCAGCTGCGCACGACAGAGATCCTGGCCCGTCGTCACCTGAACATCACATGGCGACGTGAGGTGACCGAAGCCGAAGTGGATGCCTTCTTCGAGCAGGAACTGCAGCAATGGGACACGGCACGTCAACGCTATGACGAGCTGCAAAACAGCGTGCAGCAGCGCGAGCTGCCCCTCAGCACTTCTTCGGCAGACATCACGCTCACCGTGCAGTGGAACCCCGCACGCATCGTCTCGACGAGCGCCAAGATTGACAAGGCAAGCATCGAGGCCCGACCCTGCTTCCTCTGCGACGAGAACCGTCCCAAGGAACAGCACTCGCTGATGATCGAGCACCACTACCAGGTGCTGGTGAACCCCTTCCCTATCCTACCCCAGCACTTCACGATCCCAACGCGGCGCCATAAGCCGCAGAGCATCTGGGAACATTTCGGGACGATGCGCCACCTGGCGTGGACGATGCCCCACCACATCGTGTTCTACAACGGACCCAAATGCGGTGCCTCCTGTCCGGACCACATGCATCTGCAAGCCGGCGGTAGGGGCATTGTGCCCATCGAGCGCGACTGGGAGCTGTACGAGAACCAGCTGCAGAAGCTCTACCCCCTGACGGGCGGCGAGAAGCAAGAGATGGCCGACGCCGGCAACACGAGCCAGCGATGCGGTCTGTTCTTACTGCGGAATTATGTCTGCCCCGTCTTCGTCATACGCTCGATGCCCGAAGAGACCGACAGCCTGCTCTGCCAACGCCTCTACCGTGCACTGCCCATCGTCGAGGATGAGACGGAGCCACGCATGAACGTCATCTGCTGGCGACAGCCGGGCGACGAGAGCCGTTCTGACGAGATCGTGACATTGGTGTTCCCACGCAAGAAGCATCGACCCGAAAGCTATGCTCAAGGCCGGCTACTCGTGAGCCCCGGTGCCCTCGACATGGGCGGGCTCATCATCACGCCGCGCGAGGAAGACTTCCGAAAGATAACGCCCGAGTGGGCAGCAGAACTCCTGAGGGAAGTGACACTGAGCGAAGATGAGCTGAAGCCTATCATCGAGAAGGTGACGGACTCGCTCCCTGCCAGCACGGGGCAAACGTCTCAAGGGAGTGGTAATGCTAAGGCATCAGACGTCAACACGCTGTCGCCAGCCGGAACCGTTGGCGAAGAGTCCGTCCTCTCGGTTGGGCTCCTCTCTGCTGCCGCCGTGCGCTTCACCCTCAACGGCCGCTATACCGCCAAGGGTGCCACCCACACCGGCGAGCAAGAGGTGACCTACGACGGCGGAGGCCTGCAGTGGAACGGACAAGTGTACCGTCAGCTGACGTTCACCCCCGTCAACGATGAATCGAGTTTCACGATGGAAGACGTCGTCATCGGCAAGGATTTCCACTGGGAACGGCGCGAACGGCAGACGTTCTGCGGGGCGTTGCGCCTCGTCGTCGATGAGGACAATATCGTGTGCATCAACGATGTCGACGTCGAGCGCTACCTCGAGAGCGTCATCAGCTCGGAGATGAATGCCACCTGCTCACTCGAGTTCCTCAAGGCATCGGCCGTCATCAGCCGCAGCTGGCTCTACGCGCAGATCGAGAAGCGTCAACGGCTGGCCGGAGGCAACCAAAGCTTTTTTGCGTTCGTTAAGACCGACAGCGAGCTCATACGTTGGCACGACCGCGAGGACCACACCATCTTCGACGTCTGCGCCGACGACCACTGCCAGCGCTACCAGGGAATCACCCGTGCATCGCGGCCCGAAGTGCAAGAGGCGGTGAAAGCCACCCGAGGACAAATACTCACCTACGGCGGCAAGGTGTGCGATGCGCGCTTCTCGAAATGCTGCGGCGGACGCACGGAGACGTTCGAGACGTGCTGGGAAGACGAGCACCACCCCTACCTCGAAAGCATCGAAGACCCGTTCTGCAACACCTCTGACGAGAAGATCATCCGCCAGGTGCTCAACGACTACGACTGCGAGACGCGCGACTTCTACGAGTGGCAAGTGACGCTCACGCAAGCCCAGGCACAGACATACATCACGCAGCACATTAAGACGGACCTCGGCAAGATCATGGCCCTTGAGCCCATCGAGCGCGGACCGGGCGGACATATCATTCGCCTCCGCATCGTAGGCAGCGAACGCACATTCACAATCGGCAAGGAACTGGAGATACGCTCGGCGCTCAGCGACAGCCACCTCAAGAGTTCCAACTTCACGGTAGAGGCACAAGAGCCTGATGCCGACGGCGTGCCTGCCCGCTTCATCCTCCATGGCCGCGGTTGGGGCCACGGCGTGGGGATGTGCCAGATTGGCGCTGCCGTCATGGGCGAGCAGGGCTATGACTATGAACAGATCCTGCATCACTACTATAAAGACGCTACCATAACAAACATCTATTGACAATGAAAATCAAACTAATCCTTGCTGCCTTACTGCCGATGGCCGTAGCAGCACAAAACTTCACAGACTACGTCGACCCCCGCATCGGCACGGGCGACCACGGCCACGTCTTCGTCGGCGCCAACGTGCCTTTCGGCATGGTCAACGCAGGCCCTACTCAGCTTGAGGAAGGCTGGGACTGGTGCTCGGGCTACCATGAGAGCGGCACCAAGCTGATAGGCTTCGGGCAACTCCACCTCAGCGGCACAGGCTGCTCCGACCTGGGCGACGTCACCATCCTGCCCGTCACGGGCAATGTCGAATACTCCAGAGAAGGTGTGGCTACGCCCTACTGCCACGACAACGAAAAGGTGCGACCCGGATACTACAGCGTGCTGCTCGGCACGGACACAAAAGCCGACGACGCCTCCAAGTTCATACGCACCGAAGTGACGGCTGCGGCACGCAATGCCATGTACCGTATCACTTACCCCAAGCGTGCTCAGGTGACCGACCTCATCGTGAACTTGAAAGATGCCGTGAGCGACAACATCCGCCATTCCGACCTCAACATGATTGGCGACCGCCTCTGCGTAGGATTCCGCAACAGCCATGGCTGGGCTAACGACCAACATTGCTACTTCGGCATACGCTTCTCGCGTCCCGTCAAGGAAATGACCTGCCCGGCACAGCACTACTATCGCCTTAGCTTCGAGCCCTCCGACGAGCCGCTCATCGTAACCGTTGCCCTCAGCCCCGTCTCAGAGGCTAATGCCCTGCACAATATGCTGCCCGCAGCAGCCACTTTCGATATGACGCGTAAGATGGCCGATAACAAATGGAACCAGTTCCTCAGCCGCGTGCAAGCCACCTTCCAGAACGATTGCGACCGCCGCATCTTCTACACCGCCATGTACCACTTCATGGTGGCGCCTCAGCTGTGGGACGATGCCAACGGCGACTGGCGCGGTGCCGACAACCGCGTCTATCGCACAGACCGTCCATGGCCTGCGATAGCGCCGACGCCTTTTGACGAGCACCCCCGCTACCTCACGACGCTCTCGCTCTGGGACACCTACCGCGCCGCAGCACCCCTCTCCACCATCATCCTGCCCGAGATGATGCCCTCCATCGTAGAGACCTACCTGCGCATCTTCCGCGAGCAAGGCAAGCTGCCCGTGTGGCACCTCATGTCGCAGGAGACCAATTGCATGGTGGGCTGCCCTGCCGTGCCCATCCTGGCCGACGCCCTGCTGAAAGGCTATGTCAAGGACTCCCTCGCTGCCGTGAAAGCCATGACCGCCAGCCTGCTCATGGACGAGCGCGGACTGGACGACATGAAGCGCTACGGCTACGTCGCCAACGACCACCACGGTGAGAGCCTCTCACGGACGCTCGAATACATGCTGGCCGACTGGTCGGCCGTCCAGGCCGGCAAGGCTTATCTCAAGAGCCACAACGACGAAGCGCTCGCCAAGACCATCGACTTCCTCGACCGCCGCTCACACGGCTATCCACAGCTCTACGACAAGCGCGTAGGCTTCATGCGCGGCAAGAACTCCGACGGCTCGTTCGCGACGGCCGACGGCTTCAACCCGCAGCACCAGACGCGCGACTTCACCGAGGGCAACCCATGGCAGTACCTCTGGCTCGTACCCCACGACGTCGAAGGCCTCGCCGAGATGCTCGGCGGCCGCCAGACAGCCCTCCGCCGGCTCGACAGCCTCTTCACGGCCGACAGCCAGCTCAATGCCGAAGCCAACCCCGACATCAGCGGTCTCATCGGCCAGTATGCCCACGGCAACGAGCCTTCGCACCACATCGTCTACCTCTACGCCCTCATGGGCCAGCCACGCAAGACGGCCAAGCTCGTCCGTCAGATCCAGCGCGAGCTCTACACCGACCAGCCCGC
>CAMOSA010000096.1 GCA_946624335.1 uncultured Prevotellaceae bacterium | reverse complement strand
GGGGTGGCCGTGGCAGTGGCAGCGGCGTGAGGCGCTTCGAGCGGCGTCACCTGCTCCATGTCGTCGAGGTCGCCCACGATGGTGCCGAACTCGGCCCACGGCGATGCCTTGTAGGCTTCGAGCGACGAGGCGTAGACATGGATGACGGGTTTGCTCGAGAAGAGGTAGGAAGCCACGGCGGGCGGCGTCTTGGCCAGCACGTAAGCATCTGCAACAGGAGAGCTGTAGAAGACGCCCTGTGACAATGTGCGCACGGAGGGCCCGATGATGACACGCGTCAGGCTGGGGCAGTAGCCATAGGCATCGACGCCTACGGACGTGACGTTGTCGGGGATCCAGGCTTCGTGAAGGCCGGAGTTGGAGAAGGCGTTGGCCTCGATGCGTGTCGTACGCTCCGGCAGACGGATGGAGATGAGCTGGGCACAGCCGTGGAAAGCGTGGCTCGAGATGGCGTTGGCCGAGGTGCGGTAGCTCTCGTAGTAAGCCGAACCGCCGGCTGCGGTGCGGGCTGTCGTGAGGTCGAGCGACGCCAGGTTGCCCGTGTCGAGCAACTCACGCAGGTACTTTATATCCGTGCCATTGATGGGGCCGTCGATAGTGGCTTTGATGACCTGAGGCTCAAGCTCTTCCTTGAGCGTCCCGGCGCGGTCGAGGTGGACGTATTGTTCGCCGATGCCGGCCTTTGCCGTCGGGTGCAGCGTGCCGTCGGCATCGATGGAGTAGATGCTGAAATCGTCGCCGGCAGCCGTCGGTATGCAGAAATTGAGGGTATTGGATGCATAGCGCAGCGCATTGTCGGGGCCGAGGACGAGGAAGCCCACGCCTCCAGTACCGTTCATGGCATAGAGCGAGTCGGACTGCAGGTACGTGTACGCCGAAGGCTCGGCGCCGGTCATATAGCTGGTGAACTGCCCCAGGTCGCCACATTGTCCTACCTTCTCCGATTCGCGGCGATGCTGACCGCCCGTCGTGACAAAGTCCCGTGTCAGCACGTAGTCGACACGGTCTTCCACGAAGAGTATCTGCCGGTTCTTGGGATACTGGCTGATCGCGTCTAACGTGCGGTCGATTTCGGCCTGGCGTATCGTGTAGGTGTGTGCGCCATAGTCCTCGATGCTCATGTTGCTGAAAGGCTCGAAGAAGCCCCATGCGGCGAAGAAGTCGGTAAGGTCCTCGCCTGCCACCTCACAGACTTTGCGCACAAATTTGAGGGCACTCTTGTCACCGCTTTGATATAGCTCGAGAGGGTCGCGGCGCAGCTCGGCGAAGAGGTTAGGGTAGAAGGAGGTGTTGTGCCGGGCCTGGTGGTAATAGAGGTACAGCTGATAGTACATACGCATCTGGCTGTCGATAGGGCGCACGAAGAATGGGATGTGCCGACTGTACTCATCCATGACCTGAGAGAGTGGGGCACCGCTCGATGTGACACGGCCCGTCAGGTAGCGTACGACGTTGGAGAAGAGGTTGTTGGACACCTCGGTGCCACCTTCTAGGTTGATGGCGCGCTGGTTGTTGTGACCGCTCTCATGGCTGGCACACCAGTCGTCATGTTCGGCGCGTGTGACATCGAAGGAGTTGCGGATACATTCCACGGAGTTGTAGCAGGTGCGGTAGGGGCTGGAGTTGGCATAGCCGGCATCAGCTGAAGTGCCCTCGATGGCGAAGTTGGGGTTGTTGTAGTAGCCCGGGAAGAAGTCCTCGCCGCCGGTGAGGCAGTGGGGGGCTGCTGCACGTTGTCCTGAGGCGACGGAATGGCACATACCCATGAGCTCTTTCTGCCATACCGTGAGGCTGTCGTACCAGCAGATGTTGCGGTCGATGGATGTCGGGAAAAGAGACTTATAGGACGACGTGCGGAAGTTGAACAGCGCCTGGCTGCCTTTCACGGTGAAGAGCTCATGAGTGGCTGCCCGCAAGAGCGTGGCATACTCGCGGTCGTTGTGGTGTGAGGCGTCGTAGTAGCCGTTGACGATGCCCCCTTCGATGTGGATGGTGATGGGTGGCCACTGGTCGAGTGTCTTGGTCTGCTCACGCGTATCGGCGGTGTAGAGGACATAGTAGAGGGCATTCTTCTGACCGTCGATGATGTTCAAGCCTCGCTTTAACCGATGACCCGTCTTGGCATTGGTGACCAATGTGTTGCCCTCGCACGGGGCCAGATACAGCGTGGCGTCTTCGGGGACATCGCTGTCGACGAAGACGTAGAGCGGGTCGAAGCTGTCGGCGTAGATGCCGGTGGGGTTGCCCATGTATGAGCCACCGGAGCTCATGAGGCGGTCGTTCCAATAGTTGGCGTCGCTGTAGGCTGTGTACTGATGGATGCGGAACTGCTGCTCGTAGGTGCCCCACGTCTTGTTCTTCAGCTTGAGGGCTATTGCGGTCATGAAGTCCGGCATCTCAGCCTCCGCGAAGGCTGCAGAGAGCGCCTCGTCGCTCATGGCTGCATAGTCAGCCTTCAGCGCCGTGCAGGCGTAGTCATCGAAGAACGTAGGCAACAGCGCATTGACCTTTGCCCCCTCATCCTCGGCCATCGGATAGTAGTTCTCGAGGCCCCCGACGATCGTGCCATACTCAGCCCATGAGCTCTGCCGGTAGTCTTCGAGGACGGTGGAGTAGACGATGATCTTGGGATTGGAGGAGAAGAGGTAGGACGGCGTCGCTACAGGCGTCACGGGCTTGACATAGACCGTGCGTACGTTGGAGCTGTAGAACACGCCCTGGTCGAGGCGTGCCACGCGGCTCCCGATGACTACTGTGGCCAAGGCGCTGCAGTAGGCAAAAGCGTCGCCGCCGATGCGGGTGACGGTGTTCGGAATGTCAATCTTGCGCAGCGCCGACTTCGAAAAGGCATTCGTCTCGATAGCTGTCACCGTCGATGGCAATTCGATGTTGCGCAACTTGCTGCAGTCGCGGAACATACTGTTGCCGATCACGTTGTCTTCGGTGGTGAAGCTCTCGTAGTAAGCGTCGCCCCCGCCCACGATGTGTACGGCGGAGAGGTCGAGCGTCGTGAGTCGTCCCGAGGTGGCGAGCTCACGCAGGCACTTGATGTCGCTGCCGTTGAGGGAGCCGGAAAGCGTCAGCGTGGTCTCGCTGCCTGTGAGCTGTGAGGACAGCGTGCCGGCGGTCTCGACATGGATGGGTTCGTCGGCCCAGGCTGATATGCTGCCAGCGATGAGGATGAGCAGCGAACAGAGCATTCTCTGGAAACAGTTTCTTTGCATAATTAAGGTGTCGTTAGGTTGATTGATTCAGTATAGAATTGTTCAAATAGGGCTTTTCCCTGCGCAAAGATAGACATTTCCTTTGAATACGGTAGCGTTCGAGGTAAAAAAATTACTTTATAGGGTCATTTTCTGTCCTTTCGCTACTGTTGAAGGGCTTCGAACAGGAGGCTGAGGGCCTTGTCAGCGTCCTGAGTCTCATCGAGCAGGCTCACGAACTTCGATCCTATGATGGCGCCGGCAGCATTGGCCTGGGCTGACGTCAGCGTCTGACGGTTGCTGATGCCGAAACCTATCATGCGCGGGTTGCGCAGGTCGAGGCTGGCGATATGGTTGAAGTAGGCCTGCTTTTGTCGGTCGAAGGTTTCCTGGGCGCCGGTGGTTGCTGCTGATGATACCATATAGATGAATCCGTCGGTATGCTCATCGATGAAGCGGATGCGCTCGTCGCTCGTCTCGGGCGTGATGAGCATGATGACGCGCAGGTCGTAGCTGTCGGCGACGGGCTTGACGTAGCGGAGATAGTCGTCGAAGGGCAGGTCGGGGATGATCATGCCGCTGACTCCAGCCTCCACGCATTGTTGGCAGAAGGCTTCGATGCCGAATTGCAATATCGGGTTCAGGTAGCCCATGAGGATGAGGGGTATCCGCACGTCGCTGCGGATGGCTTTCAGCTGTGCGAACAGGTGGCGCAGCGTCATGCCGCCGCGCAGGGCCTTCGTGGCAGCATCCTGGATGACGGGACCGTCGGCCATCGGGTCGCTGAAGGGGATGCCGACTTCGATCATATCGATGCCGCGGCGCTGCAAGGTCAGGATGATGTCGGTCGTGGATTCTAACGTGGGGTGACCGGCGCAGAAATAGAGTGAGAGGATGCCACTGGTCTTAGTGGCGAAGAGAGTGTTGATGGCGTTCATGATTGTTGAATAAAAGACCGTTGAGGGGTTGAGGGGTTTAGGGTTGAGCGTTTAGGGTTGAGCGTTTAGGGTTGAGGGTTATGATCGTAGGGTCGCAAGGAAGCGTTGGATGGCTTGCACGTCCTTCATGGCAGGGGCTGTCTCGAATCGTGAGTTGATGTCGAAGCCGATGCAACGGGGATGGTCGTAAGCGCTTAGGCGGGGTGCATCGTCGGGCCCTATGCCTCCGCTGAGCAGGAAGGGTACGGGCTGGCGATAGGCATCGAGGATGTGCCAGTCAAACTGGCGTCCGCTGCCGCCTGCCAGAGGCGTGCGTGTGTCAAAGAGGAAATAGTCCACATCGTCACCCTGCCGGTAATGCTCCGTCGGGGCGAGGTCATGGACATCGGCGATGCGGAAGGCTTTGACGACAGCTGCCGGAGGCATTCCTTCGGCCGTGAGCGCTGCCCGGAGTTGACGGCAGAAGGCCGGCGTCTCTGCGCCGTGAAGCTGGAGTATGTCCAGCCGGAGGCACCGGGCGTGGACGATGACGTCCTGGATGGTGGGATCCACGAACACGCCCACGCGCCGGACGGTGGCGGGCATATAGGCCGGCGTGTGGCTGACGTAGCGTGGACTGCCCGGCCAGCAGATGAAGCCCATCCATTCGATGCCGAGAGCCTCTACGGCGCGGATATTGTCTGCGTCGCGCATACCGCAGACTTTGACGATGTGCTTGTGTGCTGTCATGGCAGGAGGTCTTTGATGAAAGCGGCGAGCGCTTGTCCGGGATCGGACTGCTTCATGAACGTCTCGCCAATAAGGAAGCCTCGGAAGCCCAAGGCCCGTAGGTCGTGGATGACCGAGGGCGAGCTGATGCCACTCTCGCTGACGAGCACACGGTCGCGGGGCAACAGGGGTGCCAGATGGACGGAGACGGCCACATCGGTTTGGAAGGTGCCGAGATGACGGTTGTTGACGCCTATGCAGTCAACGTTCAACGTGGTGTATTCGAGCTCACTTACGTCGTGTATCTCGAGTAATACTTCAAGCCCGAGGCTATGGGCGAGGTTGGCAAGCAGTTGGCACTTTTCGAGGCTCAAGCACGCGGCGATGAGCAGCACGGCTGATGCTCCACACAGGGCGGCTTCGTAGACTTGCAGCTCATCGATGACGAAGTTTTTGTAGAGTATCGGCAGGCGGACGTCTGACTGGCGTGCCTCGGTGATATATCGGTCGTGACCACCGAAATAGTCCTTGTCGGTGAGTATGCTGATGGCGGCGGCGCCTGCTTGCTGGTAGGCGAGCGGTATGACGTCAGCCCTGCCGTCGGCTTTGATCCATCCCTTCGAGGGTGAACGGCGCTTGAATTCGGCGATGATGCCTGTCGGGCTGTTGAACAATGCTTCGCTGAGCGACGGCTTCGGGGCACGCATCTGTTGCAGTTCGTCAAGCTTATGGCTTACGATGTCGTGTAGGATGTCTTTCATTGTTGAACGTTGAGCAAGTGAATGTAGCCGGTGTTACGAATTGATCTCAGCAAACTTGATGAAGGTGGCCTGTGCGAGTCCGCTGTCGATGCTTTCGCGGGCTATCTCGATACATTCCTCGATGCTCTTGAGTCCGCGCTCGAGCACTTGTATGCCGAAGGCCGCGTTGGCGAGCACGATGTTCTTCTGCGCCGGTAGCGCACGGTTCTGCAGCACGGCATCGAAGATGGCAGCGGCTTCGTCCTCGGTGGCTCCGCCAACGAGTTCTTCGGGCTTGGCTGTGCTGAAGCCGAGGTCGGCAGGTGCGAACAGCCGTTCATAATGATTCGTCGTCACCTTGAAGTCGCCCGTGAGCGATATCTCGTCATAGCCGTCGATGCTATGGACGATGCCGTAGTCGATGCCTAGACGCTGGTACACCTGCTGGTAAAGGCGCATCTGGTCGAGATTGGCCACGCCGAGCAGCTGGCATTGCGGACGGCTGGGATTGACGAGGGGGCCTAAGAGGTTGAAGATCGTCGGGAACTGGAGGGCCTTGCGGATGGGGCCTACGTATTTCATGGCACGGGCGAACAGCTGGGCGTGGAGGTAGACGATGCCTGCTTCGTCGAGCGAACGGTTGAGGCGGTCGATATCGTCGGTGAAGCGGACGCCGTGATGCTGGATGACGTTGCTGGCGCCGGAGACCGATGTGGCGGCATAATTGCCGTGCTTGGCCACTTTGTAGCCGGCTCCTGCGATGACGAAGCACGCTGTGGTCGAGATATTGAACGTGTTCTTGCGGTCGCCGCCTGTGCCTACGACATCGATGTAGCGATCGGCTTTGAGCAGGGCCGGAACGCCGGTCTCGAGGATGCCGTCGCGGAAGCCTAACAGCTCATCCACGCTGACGCCGCGCATCTGCAGGGCGGTGAGCAGGGCCGTGACCTGTTCGGCAGGAATCTCGTTGTGTGTGATGCTGACGAGTATGTCGCGCATCTCTTCCCGACTGAGCTGCTCATGACGCAGCACACGGTCGAGGATTTCTTTCATTGGGGTGTTCATGTTGGTGATATGGTGTTGTGTTACGTGTTGAAGTCTTTCTTGTATCAATCTGTGTTTATAGGATGTTATCCAGCCAGTTGCGGATGATCGTGGCACCATCGGGCGTGAGCACGCTTTCGGGATGGAACTGTATGCCTCGGACGTTGAGCGTGCGGTGGCGGAGGGCCATGATCTGGCCTTCTGCGCTCTCTGCTGTCACCTCGAGACATGAGGGGAAGGCTTTGCGCGAGACGACCCACGAGTGGTAGCGGCCTACGTTGATGGACGGGGGCAGACAACGGAAGAGGATGTCCGGGGCTGTGACGTTTATAGGCGTCTGGACGCCGTGGAAGACATCGCTGAGGTTCTCCAACTGAGCGCCGAAGGCCTCGCCGATAGCTTGATGACCTAAGCAGACGCCAAGCAGGGGCTTGCAAGGGGCATAGGTGCGGATGACATCGAGGAGGAGTCCGGCTTCGGAGGGGATGCCGGGGCCAGGGGATAGTATGATGCCGTCATAGCACTCCAGGTCGTTGAGGCGGAAGCGGTCGTTGCGGACCGTGTCGCAGGCTACGCCCAGCTGTTTCACCAAGTGGGAGAGGTTGAAGGTGAAACTATCATAGTTGTCGATGATAATGACTTTCATAGGTGAGGGTTGATACGTTGAGGGTTGAGACGTTGAGGGTTCTTCGCAGAGCGAAGTGGCAAAGCCGAGCGGAGGGTTGAGGGTTAATTGTTAGAGTTTCTCAGCTTCGAGGATGGCGCGTCGGAGGGCTCCGAGCTTGTTGTTGACTTCCTGCAACTCATATTCGACGTCGCTCTTGGCTACGATGCCGCCTCCGGCCTGAAACCACAATTCGCCACCTCGACTGACAAAGGTGCGAATGGTGATGGCTTGGTTGAGTGAGCCGTCTAAGCCGATGAAGCCTATGCATCCGCCATAGGCACCGCGGTTGTGCGGCTCGATGTCTGTGATGAGTTGCATCGCGCGCACCTTGGGAGCGCCAGAGAGTGTGCCGGCAGGGAAGGTGTCGATGAACGTGCGCAGCGGTGAGGCCTGCTCGTCCAATGTTCCTTCGACGCGGCTGACGAGATGGATGACGTGTGAATAGAATTGCATGTCCTTGAAGAAGCTGACGTGTACGTCGTGGCAGTTGCGGCTCAGGTCGTTGCGCGCGAGGTCTACGAGCATCACGTGTTCGGCGTTTTCCTTCTGGTCGTTGCGCAGATATTCGGCGGCGCGGCGGTCTTCCTCGATGTCGCCCGTGCGGCGTGCCGTGCCGGCTATCGGGTCGATATAGGCCGTCTGACCTTCGATGCGACAATGGGTCTCTGGCGAGGAGCCGAAGATACGGAACCCGCCGAAGTCGAAATAGAAGAGGTAGGGCGAGGGGTTGATGCTCCGGAGGGCGCGATAGAGCTGGAAGTCATCGCCGCTGTAGCGCTGTATGAAGCGTCGTGACAGAACGATCTGGAAGACATCGCCGCGCAGACAATGGCGTATGCCGCGACGAATGTTCTCCCGATGCTCGTCGTCCGTGAGTGTCGAGCTGACGGGACCTTCTGCGTGGAAGGGGAAGGGCTGTGCGACACCGGCGCAACAGCGCTGGCGCAGCTCGTCGAGATGGTCGCTCTCGCCTGGCTCGGTAAGCTCGACGAGCGTCATCGAGTTGTTGAAATGATCGAAGACGATGACGTAGCGATAGAGGATGTACATCAGGTCGGGGGCGTCGTTGGCGTCGCGCGTCTCGTCCATGACGGCTATCTGCTCAAAATAGCGGACGGTGTTGAAGGTGGTGTAACCGTACAAGCCACAGTAGGCCGCCGCCTCCCCGCTGACCTTGAAGTGGCGGAGGAAGTCCTCTATGGCGCTGGAGGCGTCCTCGCCTGTCGTGCAGCTGTTGGTCGTAGAGGTGCCGTCAGGATAGTGGCAGGTGGTGACACCATGTCCTATGGCTATAGAGGCCAAGGGTTGCAGCGCGATAAACGACCGTGCGTTGTCATGCCCATGGTAGTCGCTGGACTCCATCAGTGCGCTCTGGGGATATAGGCCGCGTACCCGTAGGTAAACGCTCACGGGGGTGTGCAAATCGCCCAGGATGTGTCGTGTCGAAGTGTTGTAGGTGAACATGAGAAGGGAAAAGTGAAAAATGAAAAAGTGAAAAGTGAAAAATGAGAAAATGAAAAGGGAAAAATGAAAAGGGAAAGATTACTTCATTTCGCGGAGGTAGGTTGTGAGGTCTTTGTCTCCTCGCCCGCTCACGGTGAGCACTACGACGTCGTCGGGCTTGAAATGCATCTTCGGCAGCATGGCCAGGGCGTGTGCGCTCTCGAGTGCGGGTATGATGCCTTCGAGTCGTGTCAGCTCGAATGCTGCGCGCAGCGCCTCGTCGTCGTTGATGGCCATCACCGTTGCCCTGCCGCATCGCGAGAGATAAGCGTGAAGGGGTCCTACGCCGGGGTAGTCGAGGCCTGCGGAGATGCTGTAGG
>CAMOSA010000095.1 GCA_946624335.1 uncultured Prevotellaceae bacterium | reverse complement strand
GAATACGAGGCCCGGCCCGGCGTCGGGCGCCACGTCGGCCACGGAGAAGACGGCGGGGAAGATGATGAAGCCGCTCATGACGGCGACGAGGGTGTCGATGAGTGCCACGCTGCCTGCCGTCCGCATCAGGCGGGCGTCATCGGTGAAGTAGCTGGCGTAGGTGCACAGGCAGCCCATGGCGATGCTGAGCGAGAAGAAGGCTTGTCCCATGGCGGAGAGGATGACGCCGGAGTCGATCTTCGAGAAGTCGGGACGGAGCAGGAAGCGAAGGCCGTCCTCGCTGCCCGGCATCGAGAATGAACACACGACGAGGACGGCGATGATCAGCAGCAGCAGCGGCATCATCAGCTTGGAGTAGCGCTCGATGCCGTTCTGGACGCCGCGCATGATGACGTAGTGGCAGAGGAGCATGACGACGACCATGTAGACGACTGGCATCCACGCATTGGAGGTGAAAGCGGTGAAGTAGGCCGCGGAGTCGCTGATGGCGCTCACTTGTCCGGCGACGGCGCTGACGAGGTACTTCAGCGTCCAGCCGGCGACGACGCTGTAGTAGCACAGGATGAACCACGATGTGAAGACGCCGAGGTACCCCTGGAAGACCCACGGCGTGCCGGGCGCCAGCTCACGGTAGGCGTCGGCCGTGTTCTTGTGGGTGTGGCGCCCGATGGCGAACTCCGACACCATCAGGGGCAGGCCGAGCACGATGACGCAGGCGATGTAGATCAGGATGAAGGCCGCACCGCCGTGCTGTCCGACTTCTGTGGGGAATCGCCATACGTTACCGAGCCCCACTGCCGAGCCCGCCGAGACGAGGATGATGCCTAGTTTGCTGGTGAAATTTGCTCTTTTTTCCATATCGGCGGCAAAATTACAAATAAAAGTTGTACTTTTGCCACAAATTATAAATAAAATGAGCATAATGCTTACGAATTACATGAAAATATACCCGCTGACGCTGCTCATTGTGTGCGCCGTCGTGGCCTTGTCGCTGTTGCCCTTCGGGCGTATCGAGGTGGCGGCGCAGGTGCCGCTGGCCGACAAGTGGACGCACATGGTGATGTACGCTGCCGTGTCCTTCGTGGCGGGCTGGGAGCATCATCGCCGGCGTAGGCTGCGGCTGGCGAGCCTCGTGGTGGTGTGTCTCGTGCTGCCCACCTGCCTCGGCGGCTTGCTGGAGCTGGCGCAGGCCTACCTGACGACCTACCGCAGCGGCGAGTGGATGGACCTGGCCGCCGATGCCATCGGGGCTGCCGTAGCCTCCATCGTGACTTTCATCGTAAAAAAAGTGGAATAAAATGCGGAGTTGTACATATTTATTTGTACTTTTGCGGCCTCAAAAGTGATTTCATCATGGCTCAAATGAAAGCTTTGGCCAAAGACACGGCCATCTACGGGCTCTCGAGCATTGTCGGACGATTCCTCAACTACCTGCTCGTGCCCCTCTATACGCACTATATGCCCACCGAGTCGGGCGACTATGGCGTGAGCACGAATGTCTATGCGTACACGGCGCTGATCCTGGTGCTGCTGACGTTCGGCATGGAGACGACGCTGTTCCGCTTTGCCAACGACGAGCGCGAGCGCCCCGACACGGTGTTCACGACGGCCTTCGCCACCATAGGCACGCTGACGGCGCTGTTCATGGCGCTCCTCTTCGGTTTCATCACCCCCATCGCCGACTATCTGGGCTACGGCGCGCACCACGAGTACCTGCTGATGATGGGCACTGTTGTGGCCATGGACGCCCTGCAGGCCCTGCTGTTCAGCTACCTGCGTTTCCAGCGTCGTCCCTTGCGTTTTGCCTCGCTCAAGCTGTTGTTCATCTTCCTGAACATCGGTTTGAACGTGCTTTACTTTGTCGTGCTGGGTAAGACGAGCGTGTTCTACGTCTTCTTCATCAACCTGCTCTGCACGGGCTTCATCTCGCTGTTGTTCATCCCCGAGCTGTTCAAGATCCACTGGCACTTAGACGGCCGTTTGCTGCGGCGTATGTTCTCCTACTCGTGGCCCATCCTCATCCTCGGCGTCGCCGGCATCTTGAATCAGGTGGCCGACAAGATCATCTTTCCCCTGGTCTACCCCGACCAAGCCGAGGCCAATGTGCAGCTGGGCATCTACGGCAGCTGCGTGAAGATAGCGATGATCATGGCGTTGATCACCCAGGCGTTCCGCTACGCCTACGAGCCCATCGTCTTCGCCAAGGCCAAAGAGGCCGACAGCAAGGCCTACTATGCCGATGCGATGAAGTATTTCCTCATCTTCACCCTCCTGGCTTTCCTCTGCGTCGTAGGCTATATGCCTGTTCTACAGTATATTCTCGGCGCAGGCTACCGCGAGGGTCTCGGCGTAGTACCCATCGTCATGGTGGCCGAGATCATGATGGGCGTCGTCTTCAACCTCTCGTTCTGGTATAAGCTCATCGACAAGACCATCTACGGCGCCGTCTTCTCCATCGTCGGCTGTGTCGTGCTGCTGGCGGTGAACATCTTCCTGATACCCCGCTTCGGCTATTGGGCCTGCGCCTGGGGTGGTGTGGCTGGCTACGGCACGGCCATGCTGCTGAGCTATGTCGTGGGGCAGCGGATGAATCCCATCGACTATCCGATGCGCGAGATAGGGCTCTACGTCGCCCTCGCCGCCGTGCTCTACGGCGTCATGACCCTCGTGCCGACATCCCTGCCCGTCTGGGCGCAGGTGATCATCAACACCGTCCTCATCGCCCTCTTCGCGGCTTACATCGTCAAACGAGACCTGCCCAACCTCTTCGAGGAATTAAAGAATAAAGGAGAAAAGCTCTTTCATGGAATTTAAAATTAAAAGAGAAAAATTAAAAATAAATTAAAAAGTAAAAATGGCCCCTCCTCGTGAGTGTGCTCGGCGGTTTCCCGCCGAGTCCCCCACAAAAGGCCAGCCCCACAAAAGGCCAGTCCTACAACAGGCCCCGCTCGGCCAAAAGGGACGCTCGACACTTCGAGAACCCCTCCCCCTCGCGCGGTTATTGGGCCATTTGGTCAAAATCGCTTCCTGAACTGAACGATGTTGGTAATTTGTAAATAGTAAATATAGTAAATAGTAAATATAGTAAATAGTAAATTGTAAATAGTAAATCGTAAATGGTAAAACTACTCTCAAAACAGACCGCTCCCTCCCTGATAGGTAAGGTGTGTGGCGTGTCTACCCTCCTTCTCCTCTTGGCCGTCGCCATCACCCCCGTCCGCGCTGACGAAGGTATGTGGTTGCTGGGCAAGACAGACCCCAAGGCCATGGCCGTGGCGCGCAGCCTCGGCCTCCAGCTGACCGACCAGCAACTCTACGGCGAGGACGGCACGAGCCTAAAGGACTGCGTCGTCGACTTCTCCGACTACTGCTCCGGCGTCATCGTCAGCGCCGACGGTCTGCTCTTCACCAACCACCACTGCGGCTTCCGTGCCATCCAGCAACTGTCGACACCCGAGGACGATATCCTCGCTGGCGGCTTCGTGGCACACAGTTTTGCTGAGGAGCGTCCCGCCAATGGTATCTTTGTGAAGATATGGCAGCGCACCGTAGACGTCACCGCACAGGTCAACCACGAGCTCGACAGTATCTATGCCAGCCGTGGCAAGATCCTCAAGGACAAGCAGAAAGCCGAGATCTACGCGCAGTACATCAGCGGCATCCTCTACGGCATTGCCGGACGAGCCGAGACAGAGGCTCAGGAGCGCGGCGAGCTGGGCACCGTCTGCGACTGCAAGGCCTTCTATGGAGGCAGCACTTACTACCTTAATTATTACCGCCAGTACTCCGACGTGCGCCTCGTCTTCACCGTGCCCCAGTCCTTAGGCAAGTTCGGCGGCGACACCGACAACTGGATGTGGCCGCGCCAGACTGCCGACTTCAGCGTCTTCCGCGTCTATGCCGACTCGCTCGGACGGCCCGCCGAGTACAGCGAGACGAATGTGCCGCTGCGCCCCAAGCGATGGGCACGCGTCAGCCTCGATGGCTTCGGACAGGGCAGCTACTGCATGACCATCGGCTACCCAGGATCCACCAGCCGCTATCTCTCGAGCTACGGCATCGACGAGCGCGTGAACGTCACCAATATCCCAATGATACAGGTGCGAGGCGTCAAGCAGGACGTCTGGCGCAAATGGATGCAGGCTGAGCGACCCGTGGGCATCAAGTATGCCTCCAAGTTCGCCAGCTCGTCCAACTACTGGAAGAACTCGCAGGGTATGAACGAGGCCGTGCGACGCCTCGGCATCATCGAGCAGAAACAGCAGAAGGAACAGGACATACGTCGCTGGTATAGTTCGCGACCCGAGTTGAAAGCTCGTTTCAACACTGTCTTCCCCACACTCAAGAAGAACTACAAGGTACGCCACGACGCACGCTACGCGCAGGGCTTCGTCAACGAGACCTTCTTCCGCGGCATCGAGATTACCGCCTTCGCACGCTACGCACAGAGCTTCCGTCAGGCGCGGGGCGACGCACGCCAGCAGCTCGAGGAATACGTCCGCAACAGCTATAAGGACTACGACCCACGCGTCGACGAGGAGGTCATGGCGGTGCTGCTCGAGAACTATGCGCAGCAGGTCAGCGCCAAATACCTCCCACGCTTCTACGGCGACATCCGCAAGAAGTACAACAACGACTACCGAGCATACGCCCATGACATCTTCACACGATCCAAGCTCACCAGCTACGAGGGCTTCTACGCAATGACCCACGCTCGCGTACGCTCTGCCGTCACCTACGACGACTCGCTCGAGCAGAAGGTAGCCGACGCCAAGGCCTACGACGTCTATCTCAAGAAAGACCCCGCCATACGCATGGCCAATGAGGTGACGGCCATGATGCAGAGCGTCATCAACCGCCCCATCGGCCAGACGTCAGCTGCCATAGCCTACAACGAGAACAAGCTCACACAAGCCGTCCTCGAGATGGAGATGGACCAGCCGCACTATTCCGACGCCAACTTCACCCAACGCATGAGCTTCGGTATCGTCAGCGACTACACCAACGCCGGTACACACCACGACTTCCTCACCACTATGCCGTCGCTCATCGAGAAGATCGAGAAGGGACGTGACAACCCCGACTACGCCATGCAGGCCGATATCCTCGCTCTGCTCAAGAGCGGCGACTATGGTCGCTACGCCGACAAGCAGACTCGGCAGCTGCCCCTCTGCTTCCTCACCACCAACGACATCACCGGTGGCAACAGCGGAAGCCCCATGTTCAACGGGCGGGGTGAGCTCATCGGGCTGGCCTTCGACGGCAACTGGGACGCCCTCTCTAGCGACATCAGTTTCGACAGCTCGCTCACACGATGCATCGGCGTCGACATACGCTTCGTGCTATGGCTCATGGACAGGTGGGGACATGCCGACCGGCTCATCAAGGAGATAGAAGCCTCCTCGCAGCTATAACCCCCGTAGATCCATCAATGATGCCTACCCGCGAAGACAACGGACACGCTCAACACCCCATTAACCCCTCCCTAAAGGAGGGGACGGGGGTGGGTGTTCACCCCCTCCATCTCTTCCGCTTCTGTCCAGAGTGCGGCTCGCCCCGCTTTGTGGAGCACAATGCCAAGTCGAAGCATTGCGAGGCGTGCGGTTTCACTTACTACTTCAACCCCTCCGCCGCCACCGTAGCCCTGATTGAGCGCGAAGTGCCGGTCCGCGGCGATGAAAGCCGCTCTACCCGTGGGAAAGAGGGCCTCGCTTCGCGCGAGAGGGTAACCGAGAGGCGTAACATAAATGGTCAAGGCGTAAATGGTAAATCCGTAAATGAACGTTCCGTCGAATGGCTCTGTGTGCGTCGTGCCAAGGATCCCGCCCGCGGCACCCTTGACCTCCCTGGTGGTTTCTCGGATATGTTCGAGACCAGCGAGGAGGGCGTCATTCGTGAGGTCAAGGAAGAGACCGGGCTGGATATCGACCATGTCGAATTCCTCTTCTCACTGCCCAACCAGTACCTTTACTCCGGTTTCCTCGTGCACACCATCGATATGTTTTACCGCTGCCATGTCCGTGCTACTGCCGACGGCACTGACCCTTGTGCCGCCGCCCGTGCTGCCGACGATGCCGGCGAGCTCCTGTGGCTGCGCCCCGAGGACATCAACCCCGCCGACTTCGGCCTCCTCAGCGTACGCCGTGGCATAGAGAGACTGATCGGTGAATTAATAATTAAAAGAGAACAAATTAAAACGAATTAAAAAGTAAAATGGCCCGTCCTCGTGAGTAACCCACAGCAGCCCCCGTGCGGTCATTTGTTCATCTGATCAAAATCACTTCCCCGATATTCTCAACTCTCAACTCTCAACTTTCAACTCTCAACACTCATGACCCCACTCGTGTCCATCATCATGGGCAGCACCAGCGACCTGCCCGTCATGGAGAAAGCCGCTAAGTTTCTCGATGACCTTCAAGTGCCTTTCGAGTTGCAGGCCCTCTCCGCCCACCGTACCCCCTCTGAGGTAGAACAGTTTGCCCGCGAAGCCGAGAGCCGTGGCCTCCGCGTCATCATCGCCGCTGCCGGCATGGCTGCCGCCCTGCCTGGTGTGATCGCCGCCAACACTACGCTGCCCGTCATTGGCGTACCCATCAAAGGTATGCTCGACGGCCTCGACGCCCTCCTCTCTATCGTCCAGATGCCTCCGGGCATACCCGTCGCTACCGTCGGCGTCAATGGCGCACAAAACGCTGCCGTGCTCGCCTGCGAGATGCTTGCCATCGCCGACGATGCCATCGCTGCACGCCTCCGTGACTACAAGGCGGGCCTCGCACAGAAGATTGTAAAGGCTAATCGTGAGCTCGCCGTCGTCAAGTTCGCCTACAAGACAAACTAATGACTAATGACTAATGACTAATGACTAATGACGAATGACGAATGACGAATGATGAATGACGAATGAAGAGTGAAGAGTAAAACTTACTTATGTCCTTGAGTAAATCTTATTCTTCACTCTTCATTCGTCATTCGTCATTCGTCACTCTTCATCCTTTCCCTCCCGTCAGTTCACCCCACTGTCCCTTCTAGCGACACACTGAGGAGCTTCTGGGCCTCGACGGCAAACTCCAGGGGCAGCTTGTTGAGCACGTCCTTGGCGTAGCCGTTGACGATGAGTCCTACGGCTTCCTCTTGCGGGATGCCTCGCTGTTGGCAGTAGAATAGCTGGTCCTCGGAGATTTTGGACGTCGTGGCCTCGTGCTCGATGACGGCCGAGGGGTTTTGGACATCCATGTAAGGGAAGGTGTGGGCACCGCAGGTGGAGGAGAGTAGCAGGCTGTCGCACGAGCTGTAGTTGCGGGCGCCCTCGGCACGAGGAGCCACGCGGACGAGGCCCCGATAGCTGTTCTGCGAGCGTCCGGCACTGATGCCCTTGGAGATGATGGTGGAGCTGGTGCGCGGCGCGAGGTGAATCATCTTCGTGCCCGTGTCGGCCTGCTGGAAGTTGTTGGTCACGGCGACGCTGTAGAACTCGGCCTGCGACCCTTCGCCGGCGAGGACGCATGACGGATATTTCCAAGTGATGGCAGAGCCTGTCTCAACCTGTGTCCACGAAAGCTTGGAACGTTCGCCCCGCAGCAGTCCTCGCTTGGTGACGAGATTGAGTACGCCTCCACGCCCTTCCTTGTCGCCGGGATACCAGTTCTGCACGGTCGAGTATTTTACCTCGGCGCGGTTCTCGACGACGATCTCGACGATGGCGGCGTGCAGTTGGTTCTCGTCGCGCATGGGGGCTGTGCAGCCTTCGAGGTAGCTGACATAGGCATCGTCATCAGCTACGATGAGGGTGCGCTCGAACTGTCCTGTGCCCTGGGCGTTGATGCGGAAATAGGTGCTGAGTTCCATGGGGCAGCGCACGCCCTTGGGGATATAGACGAAGGAGCCGTCGGAGAAGACGGCGCTGTTGAGGGCAGCGAAGAAGTTGTCGCGGTAGGGGACGACGGTGCCGAGGTATTTACGTACGAGCTCGGGATGGGTCTTCACCGCCTCGCTGATGCTGCAGAAGATGATGCCCTGGGCAGCCAGACGCTCGCGGAAAGTCGTCTTTACCGACACGCTGTCCATGACGGCGTCGACGGCCGTGCCGCTCAGCGCCAGCCGTTCCTCAAGGGGTATGCCCAGCTTGTCGAAGGTGCGCATCAGCTCGGGGTCGATCTCGTCAAGGCTCTTGGGACCCTGTTTCTTCTTAGCCGTAGGGTCGGCGTAGTAGGAGATGGCCTGATAGTCTATCCGGGGCATCTGCAGATGGCCCCATGTGGGCTGCTGCAGGGTCTGCCAGTGGCGGAAGGCCTTCAGGCGGAAGTCGAGCAGCCAGTCCGGTTCGCCTTTCTTGGCCGAGATGAGGCGTACGGTCTCTTCGTTGAGGCCTTGTTCGATGACCTCTGTCTCGACGTCGGTCGTGAAGCCGTACTCGTAGCTCTTGTCGGCCACGGAGCGTACGAAGGCGTTGGCATCCTCGTCCGGCGCCGTGGCTTTGGGTGTCGGAAGCTTATCTATTGTATCTTTTATCATGGTGATTTCCTCGCTTCATGCCTCGTCGCTGGCGTTGCGCCATTGGCTCTTGGCCAGCTCGAAGGCAATAGATGTCGACCGCTTGAGCGGCTCAAAGAGGATGGAATTCTGCTGTGACTCTTCGGTGACCAGTCGCGTGATGGCTAAGACGTTGCACACGGCACCCAGGATCAGGCCGTACTTGACGACGCTGAGGATGGCTCCGCCGAGGTTGTTGATGCTGTCGAGGCCTGCCCACTCGAGTATCTTGGTGAGCAATGAGCCGGCCAGCCCCAGGATGATGGGCACGCCAATCCATATCAGCGCAAAGGCGATGACGTTGGCGATGGTTGGCGAGCAGCCGATGTGCGGAGCCAGCTGGTAGCCCACTTGCTCATAGAGCAGATGAGCCACATAAAGACCGACGAAGACACCGATGAGGCCGAGGACCTCCTTCAGGAGACCGTTGCTCCAACCTTTCCACGCGCCCGCTGCGAGCACGAGGAGAAAAAGTATGTCGAAACCGTTCATATCAAGAGCCACCCCCACCCTTACCCGTCCTCAGCAGAGGAATTCTTGAAGTGTCAAGCGTCCCTTTGGGCCGAGCGCTGTTTCGGTCGCTCAGGACGGCTTGACATTTGGTCAACCCGTTATTTCCTTCGCTACCCGTGAGGGAGGGGAGAGGCTGGCGCGCAGTTATTGTTGTATAAGTATAATTATGTATCT
>CAMOSA010000094.1 GCA_946624335.1 uncultured Prevotellaceae bacterium | reverse complement strand
CCGCCCGCATCATCGAGCGGAAGAAATAGTAGGCCATGCCGAGCGCTACGATGGAAGCCACGGGCACGAGCCAGAAGACGTTAGGTAAGTTCATCTCATTTAGTTTTTTATGGTTTAAGTCTTAATGCTTCATTCAGTTAGCTGAGGACGTGACGCCGCACAGCGGGCGTTCATGCACGTTTCAGGAGGGCTCTTTTCGTCTTACGCGCCCACAAATGTAGGGATAAATCCCGACTCAGCGAACAAAAAAACAGAAAAACTTGCAGAACATATGAAAAATCTTTGGCCGTTCCGCGAAAATGGCCTATCTTTGCGCCACCAAGGGATGGCAACGAATGACCGGAGACGACAGACGGACAAGCGAGTCTTACTCCTACTGCAGATCCCATTTGGGATTTTTTTCAGATTCGCCATTTCCGTCTGTCCCTCTTCGGTAGATCATCTTCGAAACAATCATCGGCCAAAAAGCAATGAAACAAACAGACGACAGACAGACGGCGAAGAGACTGAACAGGGTAGCCTTGCGCTATCAGGCTTTGTATGTCAACGTCCAACCTTCCGACGACTACGAGGCGACGGCCGAGGCGATGGCCTTTGTGCGGCGCCTTCGTGACAATGGCTACAGTGTCAACGAACAACTGCTGCACGCGCTGTCGGCTGTCGATGCTGTTGCCTTGGCGGACATGACCGAGGTCGTGGATGATGTCATGGGTGTGCAACTCAACTGGATGCCCCTGGTCAAGGGGTGGCAGGTGCCGACTGGCGAGACGCGTGCCGACCATCTGATCACGCTGTTTGCCAACTTGTTCGATGGGCAGGTCGATATCCCTGGCACGCGTCTGCCTTGCGGTCACCTGATCCCCGACGGCACCTTCCCGCTCGAGCGCTATAACGGTTGCCCTTTCTGCGGGCGTCCTTTCCGCACGGCGTCCTTCGTCCATCACGGCCAGGGCTCACGTCTCAAGGAACTGCGGCTGATGGGCCGCGACGACTTGCGCCACGTCTTGCGTTCGCTGCTCACGTCCACCGTGCCGCTCGACGCCACGCAGCGCGATTCGCTGGCGCTGCTGCTGCACGTCTTCGGCTTGCCCGACGATGCCGAGGTGGCGATGAAGGAGACGGCGATGGTGGCGGCAAAGATGCTCGTGGACAACGGCCGCGGCAGCGAGGCCGGCGCGCTCATGCGCAGCCCCGCCGACGTGCTGCGCTATCTCTGCTACGAGAAGACGGGGAGGCCTCAGGTCTTGGAGCCACGGACGCTCATCGCTCATGCGGCACGCCTGAACCGCCATCTCTGGCCGCCGGCCGACGAGAGCGTGGAGGCTGAGGAACTGATGCGCCGCCATCTGCGTCTGAGATACGACCGGCCGGCATGTCGGCGCGTGGCCCTATGGCTGAATGACTTGCCGATGTCCGCCGCCGACGCTGCTGAGGTGATGCACCCGAAACGGCGTATGTGGGTGCGCTTCATCCGTGCGCTGCGCCTTCCGGAGTATGCCCGCCGGAGAGGGTTTGAGCGTTTGGCTACGCTGCTCGATGTCTTCTACCGCGGCGACTATCCGCGCTGGCAGGGCGAGGTCGATGTCCTGATGCGCGACGGCGACGCCGAGGCCGTGCTCGGCAAACTGATGCAGCGGCCTGGGCTGTTTGCCCGCTGCCTGTTCTCTTCGATGCTTCGTCTGGGTGCGACGCCTACGTTGAAGGCCTTCGACTCGGTCGCCGACCGCTTGCCGGCTCGTCTGCTGGTGTCGCTGGCCAATACGGCCGAGGCTTATTTCGACGTTCGCCAGCAACGGCTGGCCCGTCCGCTGACAGGCGGTGTCCATGCGCTGGAGCCTCACCGCTTGCTGCAGCGCTACAGCGAGGCCGAGCGGCAGTCGATGGTGCGCGGCGTAGCAGACCTCTTGGTGGATTCCCTGCGACGGCGTTTTGCTGCTGCGGCAGCCGGGAGAGAGGGGAAGGGGACGATATATATTGACCCACAGCTCTTTGATATACCCGTCGCTGTCGGTGACCGCAGCTCGACCATTCAGGACACGTCCTGTGCCCTGATGGGACAGCGTTTTGCGGTCGATGGCGACGCCGCGCGTCTGTTCCTGCAATGGGGCAAGGGCTTGCCGGCACAGCCTCTGGACATGGATCTCAGCTGCCGCATCGCCTTTGCCGACGGTCGCGTAGAGGATTGTGCCTACTACAACCTGACGTGTACGGGTGCCCGTCACTCAGGTGATATCCGTTCGGTGCCCGATCAGGTCGGTACGGCTGAGTATGTCGAGCTGTCGCTGCCCGATCTGGCGGCTGGCGGCGCACGTTATGTAACCTTCACCTGTAATGCCTACAGCAATGGCGCCCTGTCGCCGAATCTCGTCGTGGGATGGATGAGTTCGTCGTATCCCATGACCATCTCCGAGGCCGACGGCGTGGCTTACGACCCCTCGTGCGTTCAACACGCGGTGCGCATCAGCGAAGGCAACCTCTCGAAGGGGCTCGTCTTTGGCGTCCTCGACGTGGCGCGGCGCGAGGTCGTCTGGCTGGAGATGCCTTTCACGGCACAGACGCTCCACAGCCTCAATACCTCGGTCGTCGAAAGCTTGCTGCGCCGCTTGCGTGAAAAGCTGTCGGTAGGGCAGTTGTTGGAGATGAGGGCTGAGGCCATGGGCCTGACGCGTGTCGACGACCCCGGCGCGGCCGACGAGAGCTACACGACGGAGTGGGCGATGAACGCGGCAGAGGTGGCACGGCTGCTTGATGTCGAGTAAGAGTTAAGGAGTTCTTCGCAGAGCGAAGCGACCAAAGGTCGAGCGAAGACGAATGTCTTACCGTTGCTTGCGAAACCTAAATAACTTAAATATATTATGCTGAAAAGACTTTATTTGATTGCAGCGCTGTCGGCGGCTACGCTGACGGCAGGTGCCCAGCGCACCCTGTCAGCCCCGTCGGGCGGCAAGGCCATCAACGATGAGCTGATCGGTATCTTTTTCGAGGACATCTCCAGCAGCGCCGACGGCGGCCTCTTTGCTGAGCTCGTGCAGAACGGCTCCTTTGAGTTCAACGCCAACGAGCGTGACGGCTGGGGATCGGCAACGGCTTGGAAGGTCATACGCCCAGGCCACTCGCTGGGCTACGTGCGCCCCACGACGACGGGTGTTGCCGGTGCAGGCTTCACGTCGGCGTATGTCTCAGGTACGGAGATGCTCATTCATGTGGAACGCGTGAAGGAGTTCTATGACTACGACGGCTGGAAGGGCTTCGGCCTTCAGAACGACGGCTTCGACGGCATCAGCGTGAAGGGCGGTGCGAAGTACGATTTCTCCATACGCGTTGCCAATATCGGCGGTGCCAAGCAGCTGCGCGTGGCCCTCGTCGAGCCGCAGGGCTGGGGCAAAGCCCCTAAGCTGCTAGCCGACGCGCTCCTCGAGATCCAGGCACAGGAGAGCGCTGCGGCTGCCGACGGATGGCAGACCTACGAGGCCACCCTCACGCCGGCGACCGACTGCACGAAGGCCGCGCTGCAGCTGCTCGTGCTCGACGAGGGCGACCTCTGCCTCGACGATGTCTCGCTGATGCCTCAGGACACCTACAAGGGCCATGGCCTGCGCAAGGACCTGGTCGAGGCGTTGGCCGCCTTGCGACCTGCCTTCATGCGCTTCCCCGGAGGATGCGTCGTGCATGGCGGCGGCGATGGCTTCTGGAACACCTACCGGTGGAAGAACACGATAGGTCCTCGCCATCAGCGCGTGCAGCAGAAGAATACGTGGGGCTATCATCAGTCCATGGGCCTTGGCTACTACGAATACTTCCAGCTGTGCGAGGACCTGGATATGCAACCGGTGCCGATCCTGCCGTGCGGCGTCAGCTGTCAGGGCACGAATGGCGGCTGGGGGATGCGCGGCCAGGCGCAGGAAGTGGTGCCGATGGCCCAGATGGACGAGTGGGTGCAGGACGCCCTCGACCTCATCGAGTGGGCCAATGGTGACCCGGCCAAGTCGAAATGGGCTAAGATGCGTGCTGAGCAAGGCCATCCCGAGCCTTTCAACCTGAAATACCTCGGGCTGGGCAACGAAGAGAAGATCACGCCCGAGTTCTGTGAGCGATTCCGTTATATATATAATAAGGTGGTCGCCGCTCATCCCGAGATTGTCATCGTAGGCACTGCCGGGCCGGGTTCTCATCCCGGCAACCCCGACCTTGAGAACGGCTGGAAGCTGGCCGAGGAATTGGGAATGCCCATCATCGACGAGCACTACTATGAGCAGAACACCTACTTCCTCAATTCGCGCCAGTACGACAAGTACCCCCGCGACCGCAAGACGAAAGTCTATCTGGGTGAGTATGCGGCAAAAGACAAGAAGCTCATTGACGCGTTGGCTGAGGGACTGTATCTCTTGCACGTCGAGCGCAACGGCGACATCATCTGCATGACCTCATACGCCCCGCTCTTTGCCCGTAAGAACGCCACCAACTGGAACCCCGACCTGATTTATTTCGACAACGAACGTCCCTACCTGACGTGCAGCTACTACGTGCAGCAGCTGTTCGGGCAGTCGGCAGGTCAGTACTGGTATGGCGACTGTGTCCGCTTCGAGGGTGACGCCGATGGGGTGGTGCAGCCCGTGGAGAACAGCCACTATGGCCAATCCGTAGTGCTCAACGTCAAGACACGCCGCCTCTACGTCAAGCTCTGCAACGCTGGCGCCGAGCGCAAGACGGCAGCCATCGACCTTCGTCGCTTCGGCCTGAAGAAACAAGCCACGAAGACCGTGCTGGCCGGTGCTCCCGATGCCGAGAACAACTTTGATGCTCAGCCCATAGCGCCGCAGACATCGACCTTCAAGGCACAGAAGCGCTTCACCATCGACCTCGAGCCCTACAGCTTCGTGATGCTGGAGTACGCCCTCTGACGGCAGCGTGCCGCATCTTATGCCAAAGCCCCTCCGGATCTCTCTCGCGGAGGGGCTTTGTCGTGTCCGATCAGCCGTCGACCGTGAAAGCACGACGTCCGATGTGCGTGTTATCTTAGCACGTCTACTGCTGGTAGAAACGCGTGAAGGCGCGGAGGGCGTAGTCGTGGTCGGCTACGGACCCCGTCTCGCGGCAGCTGTGCATGGCCAGGATGGCGTTGCCCATATCTACGCCGCGCAGGGGTAGCGACGAGGCCAGGATATTGCCGAGGGTGCTGCCGCCGGCCACGTCGCTGTGATTGACGAAGCGCTGGCAGGGCACACCGGCCTCGCGGCAGATCTCGGCGAAGACGGCGGCCGAGGCGGCGTCGCTGGCGTACTTCTGTGCTGCGTTGAACTTGATGACAGGTCCTCCGCCGAGCACGGGATGGTTTGTGGGGTCGTATTTCTCGCTGTAGTTGGGGTGCCAGGCGTGGGCGTTGTCGGCGGAGATCATGAAGGCTCGTTCGACGGCCTGGTAGAAGGCTTCCTCGGTGCCGCTCTGTGCCATGGCGAGGCGCTTGATCATTGATGCCAGGAAGGGGCTGCCGGCGCCTTGCTTGGTCTGCGAGCCCGTCTCTTCGTTGTCGAAGATGGCCAGGATCTTCGTCGTGGCCGAGGCGGGGGAGGCGAGCAGCGCCTGAAGGCCGGCGTAGCACATCGACAGGTCGTCGAGGCGGCCCGAAGAGATGAACTCGTCGTGCGCGCCGAAGGTGCAGGCCGGCGTGGCGTCGGCCAGGTAGAGGTCGAAGTCAAGGATGTCCTCGCGCCGGACCTCACCGTGTCTGTTCAGCTCTTTCAGGATGATGTTCATCAGCAGGTTGCCGCGCTCCAGCTCGTCGGTGATGACGCCCAGCAGCGGTAGCGTATCTTTCTGCTTGCTCAGCTTGACGCCGTCGTTGACCTGGCGGTTGAAGTGAATGGCCAAGTTGCTGATCTGCAGCAGCGGACGTTGTACGTGCAGCAGACGTGTAACAGGCGTCATGGCGTCCTTGCCGCGGACGATGACGCGCCCGGCGATGGTCAGCGGGCGGTCGAACCAAGTCGAGAGGATGGGGCCGCCGTAGACCTCGGTGTTCAGCCGTACGATGCCGCCGTCACCGATCATCTCGGCGTGGGGCTTGATGCGGAAAGTAGGCGAGTCGCAGTGGGCGCAAATGATGTGAAAGCCGCTGTCGGCCAGGGCCTTGGAGCCTATTTCAAAGGCGTAGACCGACGAGTCGTTCTTGGTGACGAACAGGCGGTCGCCGGCCTCTACGGCTCCGATGGGTTGACAGGGGTCGAGGCGGCGATAGCCTTTCTCCTCGAGGGCTGCGACGATATTCTTGACGGCCAGGAAGTTGACGGGCGAGGCGTCTAAGAAACGAAGGAGTGAGTTCATAGGTTGTACGTTAGATGGTAGGGTGGGGGAGGGTTAATACGTGTGGGCGCTGATGCCTTGTGCGCTGGGCAGGTAGTTGATGCCCCACCAGCACATCTGCAGCAGCACGAAAGCGACGACGAGCATCCATAGCGCCAGGCGTGTCCGGTGGTGGGGCAGCAGGCGATAGTGGATGTAGGTGAGATAGGCGAACCAGGTGATGGCAGCCCAGGTCTCCTTGGGGTCCCACGACCAGTAGTGGCCCCAGGCCTCCTTGGCCCACAGGGCGCCAAAAAGCATACCGAACGTGATGAAGGCCAGGCCGCTGCGCACGAGTTGATCGAGCGAGAAGAGCGAGCGCTCGTCGAGGGCCGAAGAGACACCGTGGCGGCGGCTGCGCAACAGGTAGTACAGGGCCATCAGTGTCGCGGCGCCCATCAGGGCATAGGCGAACATATAGACGATGACGTGCGGCGCAAACCAGGGGCTCTGCAGCGCCGGCATCAGCGTCTTGGTGTGGATCTCAGGCTTGAAAATGTTCACGCAGATGAAGACCGTGGCCATCAGCGTCGAGAACGAGAGGATCCACCGGTAGCGCCAGCGCAGATAGATGATCAGCCCCACCAGCGGCATAAAGAACGAGTACCACAGGCGCGTCTCGCCCATCGTGCGCAAGGGCGGATGCTCGAGGGTGATCCAGAGCGTGAGGATGAAGGTGAAGAAGATAGCCAGGCCGAGGCCCGTCGTGATGACGGCAGCGCCGCTCTTGTCCTTCCAGGCGGCCAGGGCGCCGATGGCCCAGAGGATAATGGCCACGACGGCGAAGTAGACGAAAGAATCCCAGATCATCATGCGTTCACCTCCTTTCTGTTGATGCCGAGGAAGGTCAGCAACGCGCCGGCCAGCATCATGAAGATGCCGGCATAGACGGCAGGCAGCCACGGGTCGCGCACCAGCTCAAGCACGCTGGTCTGGCTGTCGGCGCCCTGCTCGGCGTCGTAGTCGTATTGGTAGATCTTCCATCCGTCGACCTTCACGGGGTGATTGACGTCGACGGTGGCCAGGAAGTCCTTACCCGTGCGGGTGACGACCTCGATGTCAGAGGCAAAGCGCCGGGGCGAGCCGTCGTCGTAGGTCTCGAAGATAAAGCGTTTCAGCTCGATGGCTATCGGTGTCTCAACGACGCACATCTGCTCGTCGATAGCCCGCCACTGTAGGGTGCGCGTCGCCGTGACCATCTTCAGTCGCTGCACATCGGCGTTGCCCAGCGTGGCGCATACCAGGGCGAGGAACAGGCCCAGGTGATTGAGCAGGAAGGCGGCATCGTCCAGCCAGCGGCGAGGACGGCGCTGACGCGCAGCACTGGCATCGCGGCGCGGACGCAGCATCAGGCTGGAGTGTTTCAGCGTCACCAGCCCAAGGATGAAGGCGATGTAAACGTAGATGATCACGAAGGGCCAGAACGAAAGCATATCGCTCAGCCAGCCGCCGGCACCATCCTGGCGCATCAGCCCCATCACGATCGTGAGCGCTACGGCGCAGACCAGCGCCGGCACGGCGGCTTGCAGCGAACTGAGAAAGCGCAACGCACGGAAGCGGTCGCGCAAGGCATGGGCCACGACGATCAGGGCGACAAAGACGCCCAGAACGTAGACGTTGACAGGCCAGGCGTAGACCGACCAGTCGACACTGCCCACGACCAGCTGTAGCACGATGCCGACCGCCAACAGGAAGCCCCCTGCGGCGAAGCCCGCTGCTATGGTCCAAGGTTTGTGTTGAGTCATTGGGGTAAGAAGGGATAATTTGCTGTTGTATTCGTTTTCTGCTACAAAGGTAGTTCTTTCTGGCCGAAAAAACAACCGCAGCGCATTTTTTTACTTTTTTTGTATCAAAAAAGAAAGAAAAAGCGTAACTTTGCACGCTCTTAGCGATACGATCAACGCTCAAAGTCATGATTATAGTATCTCAAAGTTAATAATCCCGATATGAATATCCCACAAATTCCAGTACTGCTGCTCACCGGTTACCTCGGCAGCGGCAAGACGACGCTCCTCAATCGCATACTCAACAACCGTCGCGGCATTCGTTTTGCCGTCATCGTCAATGATATAGGCGAGGTGAATATCGACGCCGACCTGATCGAGAAGGGGGGTGTCGTAGCGCAGAAAGACGACAACCTTGTGGCCCTGCAGAACGGCTGCATCTGCTGCACGCTGAAGATGGATCTAGTCGAGCAGCTGCGCGACATCACGCGTCAGCAGCGCTTCGACTACATTGTTATCGAGGCCAGTGGCATCTGTGAGCCGGCACCCATCGCGCAGACCATCTGCTCGATGCCTGCCATGGGGCTCGAGTATGTCAAGGACGGTGTGCCCGTCGTCGACAGTATCGTCACCGTGGTAGACGCGCTGCGTATGCGCGACGAGTTCGGCAGCGGTGATGCCCTCCTCCGACCCAATCTCGACGAGGAAGACATCGAGAACCTCGTCATCCAGCAGATCGAGTTCTGCAATATTATTCTCCTCAACAAAGCCTCCGAGGTGACGCCCGCAGAGCTTGGTCGTGTGCACGAGATCATCCGAGCCCTGCAGCCCAAGGCCGAGATCATCGAGTGCGACTACTGCGACGTCGACTTCGACAAGCTCCTCAACACCGGCGCCTTCGACTTCGACAAAGTGGCCACCTCGGCCGCGTGGATTGATGCGATCGAAGGACCCACCCCCGACGCCTCCCATGAGGGAGGGGAGAGCTCCGGAGGGGATGACGATGACGATGATGACGATGAGCACGAGCATCACGGGCATCACCACGAGGATGACGATGAGCACGATGATCATGAGCATCACCACGGCCATCATCACCATCACGACGACGATGACGACGATGATGACGATGATGACGAGCACGAGCATCACCACG
>CAMOSA010000093.1 GCA_946624335.1 uncultured Prevotellaceae bacterium | reverse complement strand
TCTCTTTTTTCCTTGTTACGTGCCATGATTAGTTTCCTCCATAGTTTTTAGGTTCAGCCTCAGAAATCTTCTGCGGATAATAAGTGCGGATAGCTACTTGCTCGTCTTCAGAGCAGCGGGCGTAGGGATGGCCGAATTTAGCGATGGCGAGATCGTCGCGCAACTCGTTGTAGGCGGCTACGAGCTCATTCTGCACCTGGAAATATACATTGTAAGGGGTACCACGGTCGGTCTGCACGGAGATCACATGCTTATCGGTGACATAGCATGTACCGAGTAGGTCGATGACCTTAGCATGGCGTTCGGGCAGCTTGGGCGAGTTGTTGCGGTTCTCGATGAACTCCTTGGCACGGCCACGCAGCTGGGCGATATCAATAAAGTCGTGGTTGACCATAAGATTACCGGCAGCGTTAAGGCGTACATTGAGCACATTGCGTTCCTTGACATCGATCTGAGCATCTTCCTGATTGGGCTCGGGCGGCTGAGGCAGACGACGAGCCAAACCCATATCCGTGTCCATTGATGTGGTCACGAGGAAGAAGATGAGCAGGATGAAAGAAATATCCGCTGTTGAACTAGAGTTCAGCCCAGGTACTTTTTTCTTCTTTCTTGCCATAATTGGTTCAAAGTTTAATGTTCAAAGTTTAATGTGGGATGTTTAAAGTCTAAAGGGAAATGGCGGCTCATGCAGATATGGCTCTGGGCACGTGCACGTTCATTAAGCTTTAAACTTTAAACATTAAACTTAAGTTTACGCTTTCGGCGTTGCGCTCTTGGTGAGCCAACCGCTCATGCTGATGACGACAGCGATGACGGCGACGATAGCGAGGATATAGATGGCCCACAGCCACATATCAACAACGGTAACCATACCTGCAGAGGTGGTCACGCCGGAGTTGGTCGTGTAAGGCTCTTCGCCCAGACCGGCAACGACGCCGATGATGAGGGCGACGATGACGATGGCCCATGTGCACAGCGTCACCTTTCCGCCTGCGATACCTGTCGGGCTCGGACCGTTGTTTCCCGAATTGACGAGAGCGCCACGGATCAGGCTCCATACGGTCAGACCTGCGGTGATGGCAAACAGCGCATACATCAGGAACAAAAGGACGTCCGTAAGAGCGGGCGAGACGTGTACGCCGTCGAAGTCCATATTGTTGTAGTCCACCAGGAAGAACAAGGCAAAGCATACAACAGCGACACCGATAACGGAGTACAGCGCGATATTTGACAGCTTTTCGAGTTTCATAGTTTAATTTTACGATTTTACGATTTGCGATTTACGATTTACGATTCGTCATTCACGACGGTGAATAGCTGAAATAGTGAAATCGTCAAATTAACTTACTTCTTGCACTTCGGCGACTTGACGCACATGTCGAGGAGGCTCATGGCCGTCTCTTCCATGTTGGAGTTCAGAGCCTCGATGCGGGACAGGATGTAGTTGTAGAAGACCTGCAGCACGAGGGCGACGATAATACCGAAGATAGTGGTGATAAGGGCGACCTTCATACCGCCGGCGACGACTGTCGGGCTGATATCACCAGCGCGCTCGATGTCATCGAATGCCTGGACCATACCGATCACGGTGCCGAGGAAGCCGAGTGACGGAGCCATGGCGATGAACAGGGTGATCCAAGAGCAGTTCTCCTCGAGGTAAGCGCCCTGAACCTCAGCCTCGGTGTTGATGGTACGCTCGATCGTTGCGATATCATTCTGGTCGTCGGAAGCCAGGCATTGCATAGCTTTCTTGGAAACCTGTGCTACGGGACCGCGTGTACCGGCGCAGAAGTCGATAGCCTCATTGAGTTTGCCTGCCTCGACTTTACCACGGAGGGTGTCGATGAACTTACGGGTGTTGACCTGAGCCAGGGAGAGATAGATAACGCGCTCGATGCAGAAAGCCAGACCGAGAACGAGAGCGATGGCAACGAGGCTCATGAAGCCGGCATCACCTTCGATGAACTTTGTCTTCAGCGTCTTATGAAGGCCTTGCTCCTCCTCGACGGGGGTTACTTCTTCCACGACAGGAGCGGGAGCTTCTGCCTCGACGCTGTCCACGGCAGCTTCGGTGGAATCTACGACCTGCTCGGTAGCGGCCTCGTCAGCCACTTCGTCTTGAGCCATCACTGTGGTTGCCATACCGAATGTGCAGGCAGCCACCATTGCAACAATTGCAAAATACTTTTTCATTTTTGTTTTTGGTTTAATGATGAATGAATTTGTTATGATTTGATTTATAGTTCACGTATTTCGCTACAAAAATATCCATTTTTTTGCTTACTTCCACCTTTTTCTCGAAAAAACTTTCTTTTCAGGGGCTTTTTTCCTTGTTTTTTTGCTAAAATAGGCTTTTTAGGATGCTTTGGGAAAGGTTTGGAGTGCATTTTGGGTGGTAATTTCGCTCACTTTGTCCTCTCCGACGTGATAGACGTCCGCAAGTTTCGAAATGACAGCCTTGATGTATGCCGATTCATTACGTTTCCCGCGGTAAGGTACGGGGGCCAAATAGGGTGAGTCGGTCTCGATGACGATGCGGCTGAGGGGAACCACTTGCCGGAGCACTTCGGGCAAGGGGCTTGTCTTGAAGGTCAACACGCCACCGATACCTAACATGAAACCATCAAACGACAACAACTCTTCTGCTTCCGTCTCGCTGCCGCCAAAGCAATGGAAAACACCACGTAAGTTACTATTTGCAGATTTACTATTTACGGATTGATCACCACCTGCCCATGGATCATTTACGGACTTGCCCTCTTCGGATTCTCTTTTTACCCTTTGCAGGACGTCAATCATCTCGCGATGGGCCGAACGCGTGTGTATCATTAGGGGCAAGTCGTATTCGATAGCCCATCGCACCTGGATGGCAAACGCTTCTTGCTGTTCGTCATATCGCGAACGGTCCCAATAGTAGTCGAGGCCTACTTCGCCCACTGCGATATAGGGATGGTCCGGTGCGGCGAGCTGCGCCTCCATCTGTTGCAGCACCTCGCGCCAGTCATCGCCTAAGTCTTCAGGATGCAACCCGAGCATAGGGTAGAGGAAGCCGGGATGGCGACGGGTGAGGGTGAGCATGGGGCCGATGGTGCCGGCGTTGATGTTCGGTAGGAATATCTTGCCGACGCCGGCGGCCCTGGCACGTAAGAGCACGTCGTCAATGTCCGATGTAAATTCTTCACCGTAGAGGTGACTATGGGTGTCGATGATCAAGGATAAGGGATGTGGGTTGAGTGATTACAGTTTGCGCCCGATGAGTGATAGGGCAAAATCGCGGAGCGGCTGCTTACGTTCGTTAGGCAGTGCGATGGCATCGAGACATACAAAGGCGGCCTCGAAGTAGTCGTTGATGCGTTGCTCAGCCAGCTGTCGGACGCCGATTTGATTGTAGAGGTCGGTGACGGCCGCGATCTTGTCGGAGGCACGATGCCCGGGGGCTGCACATCCGGCGGCACCTATGCCGTCAGCTTCGACGGGAGTGGCGAGCCATCGTTCGAGGGCTGTGCGTTGTGCGTCGTCGGCCAGACGGAGGGCGTTGATGAGCATGAAGGTCTTCTTTCCTTCGAGGATGTCGCCGCCAATCTTCTTGCCGAAGGTCTTCGCATCGCCATAGACGTCCAGAAGGTCGTCCTGTAGCTGGAACGCCAGCCCGATGTTCTCGCCGAAGCGGTAGAGCAGGTCGGCGTCGGCGGCGGGCGCATCGGCCAGGATGGCGCCAAGTTTCAGGGCACAGGCCAACAGGACGGAGGTCTTCAGCCGAATCATTTCTATATATTCCTCTTCGCGGACATCCATGCGTGTCTCAAACTCCAGGTCGTATTGCTGTCCTTCGCCAATCTCGAGGGCTGTCTCGGTGAAGAGGTCGAGGACGGGGCGCAGGTGTTTGTCGTCGACGCGGCTCATCATTTGATAAGCCAGCACCAGCATGGAGTCGCCCGAGAGAATGGCCGTATTCTCGTTCCACACCTTGTGTACGGTGGGCTTGCCGCGCCTCAGGTCGGCTTTGTCCATCACGTCGTCGTGCAGAAGCGTGTAGTTGTGATAGGTTTCGAGGCCGAGTGCTGCGGGCAATATCGAGCTGACGTCTTCACGGTAGAGCTCATAGGCCATGAGCATCAGCACCGGACGTATGCGTTTGCCGCCCAGCGACAGCTCATATTTCACGGGTTCATACAGCCCTTGCGGCTTGCGCTCGAAGGGCAGGGCTGCCAGCGCTTCGTTGACGATGGCAAGCATATCTTGGGCATTCTTCATTGTTGTCGTTGTCCTTGGCTGGTCTGAAGGTGAATCGGTGTTGTCGAAACAGAGGCTGCACGTGGTGGCGCAGCCTCTGTCATTACTATACCTATATATAATAAGGTGTAAAGCGTTGTTTATTGCAGGCGGAACATCACCGGCAGGTTGAAGCGCGAGCGTACGTTCTTGTTGCCCTGACGTGCAGGCTTCCACTTCGGCATCTGTCCTACGACGCGCTCAGCCTCCTTGGATAGTGAGGGATCAGGCGAGCGCAGCACCTTGATGTCCACGATGGAACCGTCCTTGTTGACGACGAACTGCACGAATACGCGTCCCTGTATGCCCTGTTCCTGTGCGATAGCGGGATACTTGATGTGGTCGCTGAGCCACTTGTAGCACGCCTCGTCACCTCCGGGGAACTGAGCGTTCTCCTCGACGACTTCGAAGATGCGGTCATCGTCGCTCTCCTCGCGGACAGGACCCACGGGGCCGGGAGCCACTACCGTAGGAGCGCCGGTGCCCACAGCCGTCGTGATGGCCTGGTTGACTTCTTCCGAAGTCTGAACTTCTTCCTCGTTCAGTTCCGTCTCATCATCGACGATATTCAGGATCTCAGCCACCTTGGGGGCCGCGGCAGGGGGCGGGGCCATCTGCTCCTTCTGCGTCGTGATGGGAATCATGTCCTCTTCGAAGTTGCTTTCGTAGATGGGCTCCAGCTCTTCATACTTGATTTCACGCGTCGTGTACTCGAAAGCCACGAACATCAGCGCAAGCACCAGCACATAACCCAACAAGAGGCTCGTGCCGCGATGGCTGCGCAACTCTTCTGTCATAGATTTGATTTCTTCCATAATGGTATTTAGTTTTGTCTTATATCACATCTATTCTATAGGCGCATTTTTCAGCGTCCACGCCACAAAAGTAGCACATTTTTTCGACACACGGATTCCTTTGCACCATTTTTTTTCGTTTCGAGGCATTTTTTTCTTAAAAAAAGCCTTCTTGGACCTTAAAATGGCACTTTCATTCGTTATATTAATGAAATAATATGTACCTTTGTGCTCAAATTCTGACTATGCGACGTCATTACGCTTTCCTCATGCTCCTGTTGACTCTTGCTCTCGTCACTTCCGTGCACGCTCAGAGCGAGAGCACCACCATTTTTAACTTCCTGCGCCTGCCGACGTCGTCTCACGTCGCGGCGCTCGGAGGCTACAATGTCACGCTCCCCGACGATGATGCATCACTGCTCTTCCAGAACCCGTCGCTGATGTCCAATGCTCCAGACCGCGCCGTCAACCTGGGCTTCTTCACCTACATGCAGGGCGTCAAGGCCGGTAATGTCGCTTGGACAATGGCTTCCGGCGAGCGCGGCACATGGGGTGTCGGCGCGCAGTTCGTGGGATATGGGTCGATGCGTGAGATGACTGTGGACGGCATCGAGATGGGCGACTTCTCGGCCCTCGACATGGCGCTGACAGGGGGCTACTCCTACACGTTGACCGACCGCCTCGCAGGTGGCGCCACGGCAAAGTTCGTCTATTCCAAGTACGGCCACTACACCTCTGTGGCGCTGGCCGTCGACCTGGGCCTCAACTATTTGGATGTCGAGTCGGACTTCTCCGCCTCGCTCGTGGCTGCTAATCTCGGCGGGCAGGTCAAGGCTTTCGCCGACCATCACGAACGCCTGCCCTTTGACTTACGGGCAGGCATCACGAAGCGTCTGGCCAAGGCGCCCATACGCTTCTCCGTCACGATGGTGGATCTCACGCGATGGTCCTCACGCAGCTACTACAACCCCAATCGCGAGAAGGAGAAAGCCGGACGTATACTGATGAACCACTTCGTCGTCGGTATCGACGTCCTGCCGACAGACCTCTTCTATCTCTCGGCAGGCTACAACTTCCGTCGCGCGGCCGAGCTGAAGGCTGCAGGATCAGCCCATGGTGCCGGTCTCTCCTTTGGCGCTGGCCTCAACCTCAAGCGTTTCAGCTTAGGCCTGGCCTATGCCAAGTACCACGTCTCCGTCCCCAGTTTCATGATCAGTGCACAGTACAGGCTTTAAATTAGAAATTAAAAACGAATATAAAAGTAAAAATAGGTCAGCGGGCCTTACAATGATATGAAAAAGATTACGATTGCCATTGATGGCCACAGCTCTTGCGGCAAGAGCACGATGGCCAAGGATCTCGCACGCGAGATAGGTTACATATACATTGACAGCGGTGCTATGTATCGCTGCTGCACACTCTTTGCCCTCGACGAGGGGCTGATCGCTGCCGACGGCACCATCGATACAACCACCCTCGAGCGCCGTATGCCTGAGATTCATGTCAGCTTCCGCCTCAACGCCGAGACCGGGCGCCCCGACACCTACCTCAACGGCGAGTGCGTCGAGCAGCGCATACGCACCATGGAGGTGTCCTCGCACGTCAGTCCCATTGCCGCACTGCCCTTCGTGCGGGCTGCCATGACGGCTCAGCAGCAGGCTATGGGGCGTGAGGGCGGCATCGTCATGGATGGTCGCGACATAGGCACTGCTGTCTTCCCCGACGCCGAGCTCAAGGTCTTCGTCACCGCCTCCGATGAGATACGCGCACAGCGGCGCTACGACGAGCTGCGAGCCAAGGGACAGCCCGCCGACTTCGACGAGGTGCTCAACAATCTGCGTGAGCGCGACCGCATCGATTCCACACGTGCTGTTGCTCCGCTGCGGCAGGCCGACGACGCCATCGTGCTCGACAACAGCCATCTGACCATCGAGCAGCAGAAGCAGTGGCTGCTGGAGCGATATGCCGAGCGTGCCCTGTAAGTTGATACCTTAGTATATATAGTTCAGTCTTGACTCCTTATTTTCTTATTCCTTAAATTCTATACCACCCGAGACATGAAAAAGATATTCTCGAACTGAATCATCACCGACGATTATGGATGCTAAAGACGGACCACACATATCCATCGACACCGGGTCGGGCTTCTGCTTTGGCGTGACGCGCGCCATCAGCAAGGCCGAGGAGGAGCTGAGCCAGAGCCAGCCCCTCTATTGCCTCGGCGATATCGTGCACAACAGCCGCGAGGTGGAGCGCCTGCGGCAGATCGGCCTCATCACCATCGACCACGAGCAGTTCCGACAGCTGCACGACGCCAGCGTTCTGCTGCGAGCCCACGGCGAGCCGCCGTCCACTTACCGCCAGGCCGAGCAGAACGGTTTGACGCTCATCGACGCCACGTGCCCCGTCGTGCTCCATCTGCAGGAGCGCATCCGGCGCGAATACCTCTCCGACGCCGGTCACCGCCGCCAGATTGTCATCTTTGGAAAGCCCGGTCATGCCGAGGTGCTCGGTCTGGTGGGGCAGACCGAGGGCACGGCCATCGTTATCGAGCATCCCGACGAAGTCACACGCCTCGATTTCACACGCGATATCGCCCTTTATTCCCAGACAACGAAGTCGCTCGAGGACTTCCGCTACATCGTGGAATATATCCGGCACCACATCGCCCCCTCGGCTACCTTTACCTATGCCGACACCATCTGTCGTCAGGTCGCCAACCGTATGCCCCACATTCGTGAGTTCGCCGCCTCGCATGACCTCATTCTCTTCGTCTGCGGGCGCAAGAGCTCCAACGGCCGCGTGCTCTTTGACCAATGCCTGAGCGTCAACCCCAACTCCCATCTCATCGATTCGCCCGACGAGATCACGCCTGCCATCCTCTCGCCGCGTCCCACCTCCATCGGCATCTGCGGAGCCACCTCGACGCCCAACTGGCTCATGGAGCAGTGCCGCGAGCGCCTACAGGCACTGTTGCAATCGTAACTCCACCCTTCACCTAAGCACAAATATATCCCCGATGACAAAAAATCGGAGATTTATTTTGATCGATGCTAAAAGGTTACGCCCCTCAGGGGCTTACTTCTCCGCAAGATGGCACCCTCGGCGCGGAGGACACGGGCTTGAACCAAGATAAGCTTAGGCGTGCTGACCGGAGAGCCTATGTGTGTAGACGGGAAAGCCTAGGCGTGCAGGCCGGAGAGCATAGGTGTGCGGACGAGGACGTATGGGGTAACGGAAGTGTGTGAATAGTTAAAAGGCGTTAAATAATGGTGCGGGCTGTAACTATTGCCGCGCTCAATCGTCTTCATAATAGTAACACCAAGAATGTCACGCATGGATTTCAAGTACATCGAGCAACTGCTGGAGCGTTATTTCGCGGCTGAGACGACGGCTGAGGAGGAGCAGATACTACGCACCTTCTTCCGTCAGGACGAGATGCCCGCTCATCTGCGTCGCTGGCAGCCGCTGTTCCGTGCTCAGGACAGGCTGTCGCAGGCGCACCTCGACGAGCAGTTCGATGAACGTCTGCTGGCGATGACGGGCGAGCGCCATGTTCAGGCCATACGCATCCCGTTGCGCCAACGCCTGCGCCCCCTCTACACCGCCGCGGCCTTCGTCGCCTTTGCCGTTGTCATCGGTACGGCTGTGGAGCACAGTGCTTCGGACGGCAGCAACCCGCAGCCGGCTGCCGTGGCCACTGTTCAGGATGAGCTCGATCCGGCGGAGACGACACCCCTCGACATACGATCTGCCGAGGCCGTTGAGACACTACCCAAGTCTGCGGTCGCCGACAGCCTCGATAAGATAAATTGAACTTTCATTTTTGCTTTTTCTTTCTTAAAGACAGTTAGTGCTTATCATCGACAGTTCACCTGTTCACCGAAGTTGTGAAACTTCACCCCCTTCTTGAAATAGTAATGTTATCAAAAAGAAGACACTAACAATGCAAGGGAGGCAGCCGTGGTGGTTGCCTCCCTCTGTTTTTTTAATGTAATAAAAGATTTTTCGAGCCTGAAGTGGCTCTGTCTCATAAATAATGTGTAACTTTGCCCGCAAAATGTGACGCTGAGGCGCCCTCCGCCGAGGAATCACATCCCAAAAGAGCTTTCAAGTTATAACCCATATCGTATGGCAGAACAATTAGACATTAAAGAGCTCGAACAAGTGGTAGTCCGCTTCTCGGGCGACAGCGGCGATGGCATGCAGCTCGCCGGCAACATCTTCTCCACGGTCTCGGCTACCGTGGGCAACAGTATCTCTACCTTCCCCGACTATCCCGCCGACATCC
>CAMOSA010000092.1 GCA_946624335.1 uncultured Prevotellaceae bacterium | reverse complement strand
TTGTTGCTCAGGAACTTATAAAAGCTATTAAACTAAAGTGCTGCGGAATCTAGGGAATACAAAATACAAAACATACCGTCAAGTAAAAAAAAGAATACAAAATGCAAAACATAGCCTCAAGCAAAGAAGAATACAAAATGCAAAACATACCGTCCTCCCCAGAAGGGGGAGCGGAGAGGGGGTCTGTGGCCTGTTGTGTAGGTGGACTGTTTAATATCCGTGGTCACGTCGTCGTCATCACGGGCGGCACGGGTGTCCTCGGCCGCTGTATCGCCAAGTATCTGGCCCTCGAAGGAGCCAAAGTCGCCATCCTCGGACGTAAGAGGGCGGTCGGCGAGGCCATCGTGGAAGATATCAAGGCCAGTGGCGGCGAGGCCTGTTTCCTCGAGACGGACGTTCTCTCACGCGAACGTGTGGAGCAGAACTGCGCCGACATCCTCGCCCGCTACGGCCGTGTCGATGCCCTGCTGAACGCAGCCGGAGGCAATATGTCTGGCGCTACCATAGCGCCCGACCGTACCTTCTTCGACCTCGACCCCGCACAGTTCCAGACCGTCCTCGACCTGAACCTCACCGGCACCGTCATCCCGACGCAGGTCTTCCTACGGCCCATGGTAGGGCAGGGCAGGGGCGTGATCGTCAACTTCTCGTCGATGGCCGCCTTCCGCCCTATGACCCGTGTCTGCGGATATGCTGCCGCCAAGGCCGGCATCTCCAACTTCACCGCCTACATGGCCACCGAGTGTGCCCGTAAATTTGGCGAGGGCATCCGCGTCAACGCCATAGCGCCGGGCTTCTTCATCACCGAGCAGAACAGGGCTCTGCTCACCAATCCCGACGGCTCCTACACCGAGCGCGGATGCGACGTCATCCGGCAGACGCCCTTCGGCCGTATGGGACAGCCCGAGGAGCTTTGCGGCACCATCCACTATCTCATCTCCGACGCCTCGCGCTTCGTCACCGGCACCGTGGCCGTCGTCGACGGCGGTTTCAACGCCTTCGCCATGTGACGCATGGGGCGCATCCTCTATTTTAATCCCGAGAACGACCTGGCCCTGGCCGCTGCCGACCCGCATTATACGCCGCCGGCCTCGGCGTTGCAGATGGCCACCGACCTGCAACGCCTGCCCTTGCGGTGGGCCGAGGCCGATGACCTCGTGCTGCTGCGCGACGGCACTTTCATCGATGCGCAGGGCCAAGCCGTTTCCTTGGCCAACGACTCATTCCTCCAGCCATCCCCAGACCCCCTCTCCGCTCCCCCTTCTGGGGAGGACGGTCACCTGTCAAGAAAAGAAGGCAATATGCAAAACATACCGTTCTCCCCAGAAGGGGGAGCGGAGAGGGGGTCTGTCACCTGTCTTCCCTGGGGCTGGAGTCCCCTCGTCGTGACCGAATTCCAGCGTGCCGGCGTTCCTCCTTCGATGTTGCCTTCGGACGACGAGATGCAGGCGTTCCGCACCCTGTCAGGCCGTGCCACCGCCGCCGATGTTCTCTGTCGGCTGCACGAGCGTCTGGCTTCAGGTGGCTATGCCCCCAGCGTCGTCGGCGAAGCCCATGTGTGTCACACCATGGAGGAAGCGCGGCAGTGGCACGGCCTGTGGGGCGATACTATGTTCAAGCAACCTTGGAGCGGCAGCGGACGCGGCCTTCTGCCGGCTCACAACGGCGAGCTGACCTCGAAGAACGAGGCGTGGATTGCGCGCACCTTACGGCTGCAGGGCTATCTCATGGCTGAGCCGCTCTATGAGCGACGCCACGACTTCGCCCTCGAGTTCTGGCGCCACGCCGACGGCAGCGTTACCTTCGAGGGCCTGTCGCTGTTCATGACCACCGCCGGAGGCGTCTATGCCGGCAATATCATCGATTCCGAGGAGGGCAAGCGACGACGCCTCGCCCATTGGGTAGACCTCCAGCTCATCGACGTGCTCACCGCGATGCTCGTGGACGAACTCGCGTCGCTGCCGCCCACCTTCTACGAAGGACCCGTCGGCGTCGATATGCTCGTCACCGCCGACGGCCGTATACATCCCTGTGTGGAGATCAATTTTCGTATGACCATGGGCTGGCTTGCCCTCCATATTTCACCTTTTTTTGAATAAAAGGCAAAATTTGCTAACTCTAACTTTGCAGATTCAAAGAAAACCTTTACCTTTGCCCCGTCAATAAAACGAAATATCCGTGGAAGCTTTCTTCAGAACACACGCCTACCTCGTCGACCATATCGACCTGCCAGTGCGCCGTGCGCTCATGGACGAGATAGACTGGAGCGACCCGCTCATCGGCATCAAAGGCACACGCGGCGTCGGCAAGACATCGTTCCTGCTGCAGTACGCCAAGGAAAACTTCGATGTGCGCAGCCGCAAGTGCCTGTATGTCAACATGAACAACTTCTACTTCCAGGGACGTGGACTGGCCGACTTCGCCCGTGAGTTCCGCATCCTCGGCGGCGAAGTGCTGCTCATTGATCAGGTGTTCAAGCAGCCCGAGTGGTCCAAGGAACTGCGGCGCTGCCACGACGAGAACCCCGGCTTGCGCATCGTCTTCACCGGTTCCAGCGTCATGCGTCTGAAGGAAGAAAACCCCGAGCTGGGAGGACTCGTCAAGAGCTACAACCTCCGCGGCCTCTCCTTCCGCGAGTTTCTCAACCTGAAGACCGCCAACGACTTCCCCGCCTTCACGCTCCGCGACATCATTCATCGCCACGAGCAGATCGCCACCCAGATACTCGCACGTGTCAATCCCCTCGAGTTCTTCCAGAGCTACCTGCACCACGGCTTCTATCCCTTCTTCCTCGAGAAGCGCAACTTCTCCGAGAACCTGCTCAAGACGATGAACATGATGATCGAGGTCGACATCCTCCTCATCAAGCAGATCGAGCTCAAGTACCTCACCAAGCTCAAGAAACTCCTCTACCTCCTCGCCGTCGAGCGCCCCACGGCACCCAACGTCAGCCAGCTCGCCGCCGAGATCGAGACCTCGCGCGCCACCGTCATGAACTACATCAAGTACCTCTCCGACGCGCGCCTCATCAACCTCATCTACCGCCCTGGCGAGGAATTCCCCAAGAAGCCCGCACGCGTCATGATGCACAACTCCAACCTCATGTACGCCATCTATCCCAACCGCATGGAGGAGATAGACGTCTGCGAGACCTTCTTCCAGAACGCCCTCTGGGCCTACCATGACGTGCGCCTCGGCGACCGCGCCGCCACCTTCCTCGTCGACAACCGCCGCTTCCGCGTCACCGAGGCCCCGCCGCGACGCCTCTCCTCCGACATCATCTATGCCCAGGCTGGCATCACCCGAGGGCACGACAACGTCATACCCCTCTGGCTCCTCGGCTTCCTCTACTGATAAGTTGACAGTTGACAGTTGACAGACCCCCTCTCCGCTCCCCCTTTAGGGGGAGGATGGTCACCTGTCAAGAAAAGAAGGCTATATGCAAAACATAGCGTCAAGCAAAGAATACAAAATGCAAAACATACCGTTCTCCCCAGAAGGGGGAGCGGAGAGGGGGTCTGTAGCGGAGAGGGGGCCTGTAGCGGAGAGGGGGCTGTCACTCTTCATCCTTTTCCTTTTCGCTTTTTACTCATCCTGCGTCACCCTTGCCAACCCTGATGACGGAGGACGCTCGTCATGTCTCTGGGTGAAGATTGAGGCGGAGCGCCTGCCCGACATGAATATCCCTCGCAGCGCCCATTCCGTTTTCTGCACGAATGGCGAAGTGACGGTCATCGGAGGCCACACCACCAACTTCGTGCCTACCGCCACGGCCGAATACTTCAAGGACGGCAAGTGGCATCTCGTCGAGACCGCCTTCCCTCACGACAACGGCACCTGCCTCGTGCTCAGCTCCGGCAAGGTGCTCATAGGCGGTGGCAGCGAGAAAGCCCTCGGCATCGGCCAGACCTATCCCGTCGAGGAGTACGACCCGCAGACCCACACCTTCCGCGCCTTCAGCTGCTTTGACACGAAACGTACCATGGCCTCTGCCGTGGAAATAGACAGCGGACGCGTCGTGGTGGCGGGCAACTGGTATGCCGGCGACAGCATCGAGGTGTTCGATGGCGACCGCTATTTCCACTTCGTCAAAGAAGTCACGATTGGTCGCGCCTCGCCCTATATCCTCCGCTCCGCTTCTGACGATGTGCTCATCCTGGGCAATGGCGGCACGCACGGCGAAGTGCTGCGCAGCGACATCGTGGACCGCCTGAAGGGCACACCGCTTCGCGTGCCTTTGTTGAAGCGATGGCAACCGCTGTTTCATGAGTCCCCCATGAGTGGCAGCACGGGATTCATCGGCGACGAGAGCCGTGGCGACTATTCATGGCTGCTGCCCGTTCAGGACTGGGCCGAGGGCGACACCACGTCGTGGGAGCCGAACCGTCAGCTGGCTTTCATGCTCGTGAGCGACACCACCTTCACCCTCCTGCCAACCACCTGTGCCGTGCCGAGGGAGGGGCTGAATGGCGGCATCATCTATTACAGTCCTGTCCTGGCCGACCGCCGTGCCCGTCGGGCTTACGTCCACGGCATCGATCGGGACAACCGCCATTACCTCGTCTGCGTGGAGTACGACAAACGGCCCGCACCGCTCACCCTCTACTACACCGACCCGCTGCCTGAGGCCGGCTGGCCGCAGATTTACCTCACCGACGATGGCAACCTGATCATCACGGGTGGCATCAATTATAACACTAAGCTTGGCGGAACATTGGGCAACGACAACTACTCGCCCCTGTCCTCCGTGTTCCTGCTCCGTGTCGGCCCGCAGGAACAAACCGCATCGCACGCTGCCCAGCAGCCATGGCTCTGGATCGTGCTTGTCGCTGCGCTGCTCCTCTCAGCCCTATACCTTATTATATATATACGACGTCGGGCAGCCCGAAGACCCATCCATGAAGAACCCGTCGCCTCTGCAGTTGTCGGCGCTGAGGCGACGGATGACGATGGCAGCAGTGACAGCCTCATGCTTCGCATCAGTCAGCTGATGGAGCACGAACAGCTCTACCTCGACAGCCAGCTGAAGCTTACCGACCTCGCCGCCCGCCTCTGCACCAACCGCAATGTCGTGTCCGCGTGCATCAACACCCGCTGCGGCTGCACCTTCTCGCAGTTCATTGCTGCCTATCGCGTGGAGCACGCCAAGGCACTCCTGTGCCAACACTCCGGCATGAAGATGACGGAGGTGGCGTTGCAGTCGGGGTTCACCAACGAGTCCTCCTTCTTCCGCGCCTTCAAGGCCATGACAGGCACGACGCCCAGCGAGTGGAAGGCAGAAAACGACTGACGAATGATCATTTGCAAGTCGATTGTGACGATTTGCAAGTGCTTGGTGATCGGTTTTTTGCTATCTTTGTCGCCAGAAACGATAAAATCCATAGCTAAATCATAAAAACCGATATACGTCTGAATATGAAAAAGATTCTCTTTCTCTTGATGGCGTTGGCGCTGCTGCCCAAGGTGGTACACGCCGATGATGCCGCACAGCAGTTAGTGGTGTGGCTGAAGAACGGCCAGAAGATCCGTCATGACTTGGCAGATAAGCCTGAGACACGCTTCAACGCGGGCTATCTGATGCTCTCCACCTCCAAGGTCAGCGTCAGCTATCCGCTGACCGACGTGCTGCGCTACACCTTCGAGGGCGACATCCCCGTGGTCAGCGTACCTTCGGTGAAGTCCGGCGAGATCCGCGTCTCGCAGAACGACAATGCCATGCTCTTCGAAGGCCTGCCCGACGGCACAAACGTGGAAGTGTTCTCGCTCGACGGCAAGAAACTATCCACGCAGACAGCGCACACCGGCCAGAAGACCCTCATTTCCCTTCAACGTCAGCCTGCAGGAACGTACCTCGTGAAAGTGGGCGATGCCACGTATAAGTTTGTGAAGAGATGAAGACCCACCCCTCACCCCACTCCAGTTCGGGCGGGGAGAATAACTTGTAATTGATAATATTATGAAAAGATTATATTCCTACTTGAAGAGTGTCTTTTATTTTTCACTTTTCACTCTTTCATTTTTCACTTCGTCAGCGCAGGCCCAGGACGCCTTCTACATCTATCGCAACGACGGCGACTTCAACGGTTTCTTCTTCGACGAAGTCATTCGCATGGGCTATTCGAAGATTGATCCTCAGGGCGTTGAGCACGAGGAATACGTGATTCAGGAGATCGAGACAGCCGACTCGCTGTATAGGATTCCCCTCTGCGTCATCGACTCGATAGGCTTTCAGCAGCCGGAAATCAAGATCAACCCACGTGTTCGCATCGTCGAGCAATGCGGATTGCCCCCTTATATGTCGGGTGTCAGCGTAGATGATGAACAAGGTATGGTAGGCTTTTATCTCCATAACTCGCCAGCCGATTTAGAACCAAAAGTGGGCGATATATACATCAGTACGCCCAAACTCGGGTCCGGATATTCTCTATATTACTGGGACAGAGGTTTCAGCTGTGTCGTGGATGAGGTGGAAAAGTTCGGTGACAACTGGATATCAGTCATAGGCCATTTTGTCACGGATCCAGGTGAGGTGTTCGAGCAGTTCATCACCGTAGAGGACGTCACTGTAGATCCAGAAGGTAATGTCAAGCGCCGTCTCGCCGGCTGGCATCCCGAGAAGGCTCCACGTCGTGCAGAAACTCCAGAGCTTACGCTCGTCGACTTTGACTTTACGGTGGGCCGCGAATGGGAACCTACGCACAACAGCAAGATAGCCATCGAAGCCAAGATGGGCGTAAAGTTCAAACTCCGTGCGACCTACGACATTGGCTGGACAAAATTCTACGCCAAGCTGACTCGTACACTCACCACTTCGGTGGAACCGGCAGTAACCATCGGTTATAAAGGCGACTTCATGAAGGAACTGGAAGATCTCGTCGAACTCCCACCCATCATCTTCCCTGCCGCCTGCCCCGTCTTTGGCATCAATCCCTATCCCACTCTCTTCCTACATGCTTGGGGTGAATTTGAGACAAAGCTGACTTTGCCCAAGGCAGAATTAAACATAGCCGAGGACATCATCTTCGACACGGGCCGACTCTTTCCCATCGGCTACAGCATGTATCCCGTGCCTTCTGAGGACACGTCCGACGAGCCCATTTTCGATGTTGGTAACACCAGTGTAAAGCTTGCCGGTCATGTGCAGGCCGGTGTCAAGGTCGGTTGCGATGTAGGCACGGCCAAATGGATGCAGAAAATCCTCAGAGGTAATGTTGGCTTCTACGCTTACATCGGTCCGCAAGTGGACGGACAGATAGAGTTCCAAACCGACTGGCTCAACAACGATGAGATGAACCTCTACGACATACTGAGACGCGCTGAGGTGGACGTCTCGCTCCTCTCCGTCAACGTCGAAGCCAAGGCCACTGCCCGAGCCCTTTGGGGAGAAGAACAGCATAAGACTTTCCTCACCAAGGACTGGAAATTCCTCTGCGACACGCTGCTCTTCGTGCCGAGGTTCAAAGGCGGTTCTACCATCTATGCCGATCAAGGGCACAAGGTGACAATTGCTATCCACCCCAATCCCAAGAAACTCTTTAATCGTAACGACTTGTCCATTGGTATCTACGAGCCGCCAGCAGACAATGAATACGGCTACACAGAACGGGACATGATTTTATTGAAGCAAGTTGGCAATTGGCCGTATAATAAATTTACGAATAAATACGAGTACACACTCACCGATGATGACATCAAAGGGCTGAAAGGATCAAAATTTTATTTCTTTTCCCCTATGGTGACATGGCTTGGAAACGGCCCCTATCCTACATTTGAATTTCTGGATGGTTTCTTCTGTCCTTGCACGATGGATTTAAAGAGTAGAGAACTGCATTTCTCTGCTGATGGCGGCGAGGCGTCTGTAGAGTTCACCACCAACTGCCTCAAGGAAAACATCAGGTTAGAAGGTTTTGACACTCTCGCTACTGCATATAGCTATAATTGGATAAAGGATGCACGACTTGAGGTAATCAATGAAGAGCAGGGACAGTACAGGGCGGTCTTCAAAGCCCTGCCAAATACGACGTTGTGGGATCGTAAGATAATGAAAGGCCTTTCCATTGTTTTCACCGGCGGCCCTACCGGGGTGATGGACCGCTTTGAACTCGATGCTTATCAAGCCCCCAACGACCTGAGCAATTTCAAAGTTGAAGTAGCCGTTAGTACTTCTGGTCGCTCAGATTCATCTGGTGCTGATTATACATCTTGGGGCGTTGAATTCAAACATCAAGTTACAGCAACGCGTTTGGGAAACGATATCATCAGCGTGCAAGGGGAATATACCACCAATGACCCACGTGGCAATGTTCCTGTGAAATGCTTTATATCCTTCGAGATCAAGAAAATTGTTGAAACCGACCAAGAAGTCGTTTTTTCTCAGATCACTAATGCCAATATTCGTAATAGCGTGGAGAGTGGTGACGAGAGCGGCTCATATACAAGAGCATTATTCGAAAGTGTTATAGAATGGTATGACCAATATTTTCACGGTTCTCTCATCTCAAGCACATACTATCGGGTATATCGAAACGGTGACGGGAGCTATAGTACTACAACGTACCACAGCGATGGCTCAGTAGGGTCCCCAGATGTCAAAATGTTTTTCTATATAGACGGGGTGAAATACCCAAGATAACTCCCATTGGAGCGGACAGCGCACATCACGTCTGTCCGCTCCCGTTCTTTTTCACTGTTTCCCAACTCTATGCCCGTCCCCCCATTTTTTTTCGCGCGTGAATAGCCTTCAAAATGCCTTCACACCTTCACATTTTGACTGAACTTGTTGATTGTCAATACGTGAAGGTGTGAAGGTAGGTGTGAAGGTCGTGTGAAGGTGTGAATGTAGTTGTCTTCTTTGCATCGCGCTAAAGGTATAACACCAAAAGTGAAACGCTAAAAGTGTGATAAAACCAAAGAGCGATTGCCCTAAGATTACAAGGTTACCGCCTGAAGTGGCCGCACACTCCATGTCGCATATCGTGCGTTTGGTGCAGAAAACGACTGACGAATGATCATTTGCAAGTCGATTGTGACGATTTGCAAGTGCTTGGTGATCGTTTTTTTGCTACCTTTGTCGCCAGAAACGATATAATCCATAGCTAAATCATAAAAACCGATATACGTATGAATATGAAAAAGATTCTCTTTCTACTGATGGCGTTGGCGCTGCTGCCCACGGTGGCACGTGCCGACGATGCCGCTCAGCAGTTGGTGGTGTGGCTGAAGAACGGGCAGAAAATCCGTCATGACTTGGCCGACAAGCCCGAGACACGTTTCAACGCGGGCTATCTGATGCTCTCCACCTCCAAGGTCAGCGTCAGTTATCCGCTGACCGATGTGCTGCGCTACACCTTCGAGGGCGACATCCCCGTGGTCAGCGTACCTTCGGTGA
>CAMOSA010000091.1 GCA_946624335.1 uncultured Prevotellaceae bacterium | reverse complement strand
GCCACAGGTCCTCGCCCTCGGCGAAGAGCGTCTCGGCGATGTCCAGGTCCTGGATATCGTCGATCTCGTACCACTTCAGGTCGCCGACAGGCAGCGCCTTCAGGTCCGTTCGGTCCAGGAAGGTCAGCACGCGCAGCACCTGCTCGTAGTACTCGTTCTGCCCCATCGTCTTCACGTAGACCTCGAGGAACGGCACATACTTCGTGCGCAGGAAGTCGCGGCTGAACCTGTAGATGTTCACCGTCTTGTAGTACTGCTGGCACTCCTCGTAGCGGAACGAGCTCTTGGGCACGAAGCTCGTGATGCTGCCGTCGTCGTCCAGACGCACCATCGTGCCGTCCATCCACGACTCGTACTTCGCCACCAGCGCCACGTTGGGCCACGCGCCCTCCGTCAGCAACGGGAAGATGCGCTCGTCCAGGATCAGGTCGCTCTCGATGAGCAGCGTATCGTCCTCGACGAGTTGCTCCTTGGCCAGCGCCAACGAGTAGATATTGTTGGTGCGGTCGTAGACAGCATTGACCACGTACTCGATGTTGAGCGTCGGGAAGCGCTCGGCAATATGGCGCTGCAGGCCCTCGGCCTGGTAGCCCACGACGATGACGATGCGCGACAACGACAGCGCCGACAACTGTGTCAGCAGACGGTCGATGAGACGTGTGCCGCCCACCTCTACCATACATTTCGTCTGCGTGCGGGTGAGCTCGCCCAGTCGGCGACCCATACCCGCGGCAAGGATAATAGCTTGCATAGCTGTTTTCTTGATTTTGGGCGCAAAGATACATATTTCTTTCAACTTTCAACTCTCAACTCTCAACTTTTCATTACCTTTGCACCCGAATTCTTGAACAGTACACCAAAAATGACCCTGACAAAAGCCGAGAACGAAGCGCTGCGACAACGCTTCAGCCCCGAAGGCTCACCCCTGCGCCGCCAGCAGCAGCGCATGCTCGAGATGATGGTGTGGCTAGACGGTGTCTGCCGTCGCCACGCCATACCCTACTGGCTCGGATCGGGCACCCTCCTCGGCGCCGTGCGCCACGGCGGATTCATCCCCTGGGACGACGACGTCGACCTCGAGTTCCGCCACGAGGACTACGCACGCCTCATCGCCGCCCTCCGACAGGAGACCGCCGGCACCCCCTACGCCCTGCAGACCCACGAGACCGACCCCGGCTACTTCTTCACCTACGCCAAGCTGCGCGACCGCCGCAGCCAGCTCATCGAGCAGACAGGCTACGACCGCATCTTCACCTATCAAGGCATCTACATCGACCTCTTCGAGCTGGAGCGGATGCCCGCTGCGCTGCACTGGATCTCCAACCGCACCTTCGGCCGCGTCTACAAGGTGATGAAGAACCCCGAGTACAATCCCCAGCAGCTGCGGCGACGCACCGGCGCCATCCTACGCTTCAACCGCCGCTGCGTCTTCCCCCTGCTGCGCGCCCTCTCGCGTCTGTTCCCCTCCAGGCTCATACGCTATGCACCGGGCATCCCCTTCGAGAGCACCCGCGACCCCGGGGAGCTATTCCCCCTCACCACCATCACCTTCGAAGGCCACAGCTTCGCGGCACCACACGACCCCGAGGCCTACCTCCGACGTATGTTCGGCCAGTGGCAGCAGCTGCCCGACCTCGACAACCTACAGACCCACACCAGCCATCTAACCTTTCTTGACAGCGAATGACTAAGCAACGCCTGGAATGGCTCGACGCCCTGCGCGGCTTCACTATGCTCATGGTCGTGACCAACCACGTCTACGGCTTCGGCTTCGACACGAACACCAAGTACTCCATGTTCATGTCGCTGTGCCTGCTCTTCCGCATGCCCCTGTTCTTCTTCATCAGCGGTTTCCTCGCCTACAAGGCCACGTTCTCATGGAACCTGCGTGACACCACCGACCTCATCGCCAAGAAGCTGCGCGTGCAGATCGTGCCCACCGTCGTCTTCATGACCGCCGAGATAGCCCTCACGGCCGAAGTCTTCTGGAACAAGATGGAATACGCCTGGACCAGCCCCACCAAGGGCGGCTACTGGTTCACCCTCGTCCTCCTCGAGATGTTCCTCGTGTACTATGCCGTGTGCTGGCTTGCGGCTCCCCGCAAACCACAGGCCACACAGACCCCCTCTCCGCTCCCCCAAGGGGAGGACGGTCACCTGTCAAGCAAAGAAGGCAATATGCAAAACATACCATCCTCACCAGAAAGGGGAGCGGAGAGGGGGTCTGTGGGGATCGAAGAGGGGGTCTTTTTCACTCTCTGGGCCCTCTCCCTCTTCGCCTACGCCACCCTCTATATGCCCAAGTGGTTCAGCTGGCACAAGGACGCCTTCTGGCAGGCGACGAGCATCACCGAGCTGGCGCGCTACTTCCACTTCTTCCTCCTGGGCAACCTCGTCCACCGCTTCTGGCCCCAGGTGAAGCGGCTCCTCGACAGCCGGTGGTTCTTCCCCCTGCTCATCGCCATCGCCTTCCTCGGCGCCGGCGACTACCTGAAGTGGCACAACCTACGTATGCACTGGGCCAACCTGCCGCGCACGATGGCCATGTATGCCCTCGTCATGATCATCGTCGCCTTCTTCCGCAACTACAGCTCGTGGTTCACCCGCGACACGCGCCTCGGCAGCGCCCTCCAGTACATCGGCGTACGCACCCTAGACATCTACCTCATCCACTATTTCTTCCTCCCCAAGCTGCCCGACGTAGGCCTGTGGTTCAAGGCCCACCCCAACAACTTTATCCTCGAAGGCACCGCAGCCCTCATCATCGCCCTCCTCGTCATCGCCTTCTCCATACTCACCAGCCACGTCCTACGTGTCAGTCCACTGCTCAAGAAATGGCTCTTCGGCAGACAATGAACAAGAAATATACACCCAATCGGGGATATTTCATCCGAAAAATTATGCATCTATAAGAGGAAAAGGGTAACTTTGCGGCAGCTCAGGTCCACCAGCATGGGTGCCAGCGCCTACGGATGGTCGGAAGTACGCCGCAACACGCGCCCTTCTTACGTCCTCCTGCACGCCGTCTACCGTTTCAATCTCTTACCTAAGGAGAAGAAATGATGACTGTGACAAGTTGTCTGGGTGACGATGACAACGAAGAACCCTTCCATTCGTGTTTTTCCCTCATCGTTTATCTGCTCCCCTTTCGTCATTGATAGTCCTCTTCGGTGTCAGTAACTAAAAAAGTGGTGTATTCTTGATGTTTTCTTAGAGAAAAGCGTTACCTTTGTGGCGCGAGAACCGAAAAATGCAGCACGCTATGCCTTCACCAGTAGCCTTATTCGTGTACAACCGCGCCGATAATACGCGCAGGACGCTCGACGCCTTGATGGCCAACACCCTTGCCCCGCACACGGACGTCTATGTCTTCTCCGACGGTGGCCGCGACGACGCTTCGTGGCGACAGGTCAACGAGGTGCGTGCCGTGCTGCATGAGGTGCAGGAAGAGGTCGCGCGCACACATTCCTTAAAGAGTATGACCATCGTGGAGCGGCCCGTGAACTTCTATCTCGAGCGCAACATCATCGAAGGCATCGGACAAGTCTTCGAGCGACACGACACCATCATCGTCCTCGAGGACGACATCGTCACCGCCCCACACTTCCTCGAGTTCATGAACGATGCCTTCAGCCTCTACGACGAGGACAAACGGGTGATGCACGTGAGCGGTTTCACGAGGATAGAGGCCCCCTCCGACTCCCCCAAAGGGGGAGAGAACAGAAGCCGCGGTAACTCATTTTTTTCACTCTTCTCTCGTTCACTCGTCACTCGTCATTCTCCAAGTATGGAGCGTCCCTTCGGGCCGAGCGCGTCATTCAACGACGAAGTCGCCGATTCGTCATTCGTCATTCGTCATTCTCCAAGTATGGAACGTCCCTTCGGGCCGAGCGCGTCATTCTACTTCTCCCCCTTCATGGCCGGCTGGGGCTGGGGCACATGGCGCGACCGCTGGCAGCATCACTTCCGCCATTTCGCCACGCGGGCCGAGGCCATCGACGGCCTGTCGTCCGCGATGCTCACAGACATCGAGTACGGCGGCGTCTTCCCCTGCCTGAAGGATCTCGACAGGAAGCCTATACCTTGGGACATCTGCTGGACCATAGCCATCCGACGGACCGGCGGGCTGTGTCTCTATCCCTGCCGGACGCTCGTCAAGAACATTGGGCTTGACGGCGGCACGCACTATAGCAGCCTGCCACGATGGGTCGCTCCCCTCATTCAGTACTACGAATATGACCGCATACCCTACGACGGACGCATCACACTGACGAGGCAGAAACCGGAAACCAACGCACGCATCGAAGCCGCAATGAAGACTGCTCTCACCGACTGGGGCATTCGCTACACGTGGCTGGGGAAGGTGGTCAGGAGAATATATAAGGGAATTAAAAATTAAAAATGACAGACCCCCTCTCCGCTCCCCCTTCTGGGGAGGATGGTCACCTGCCAAGACAAGAATACTAAATGCAAAACATACCGTCCTCCCCAAAAGGGGGAGCGGAGAGGGGGGCTGTAGCATGAAAAAAGTTGTGGGCATCTGCAACTTTTTCTTTTCATACGACGTCTAACAGATGAAAACGGACGAGAGACAACCTTTCGGCACTGAATCCTAAACATCAAAAAACAAATGATAACAATGGAGACAACAAGATTCATCACCACTGTGCTGGCAGCCTTGACGCTGACCGCACTACCCCTCGCAAGCACGATGGCTGAAGAGACCATCGACACGACCAAGAACGTCACCGTACGCGTCAAAGGCGTCACGGTCAATGGCAAACCCATCACACCCAAGCAGAAAGAGGTGGCCAAGGAGATGACCAAGAAAGGGGCTCAGATGGCTGCCAAGGGCACCCGCCTCGCGCTGGCTGCCGTCACCAACCCCTCGAAGGCCGACAGCCTGGGCAGAGAGCTCGAGAAGATGGGCGACGAGATGGACCGGCTGGGCGACTCGCTGGAGGCACTGGGCGAGGACACCACCTTCTTCTACGAGGGCGAGGACTCCGATGCCGTAGTGATCACCGACGATGACTTCGATGACATCGTGGAGGACTGGACGGAGGACGGCTTCTGGAAAGGCATCTTCGGCGGAGGCATGGGCCTGCTCGGCGGAGGACTGGGCATCATGGGCGGCATCCTCGGCATTTTCGTGGCGCTCTTCGTCGTCATCTTGCTCTTCGGCATCTTTACGGCACCCATCTGGATTGCAGCCCTAATCATCTGGCTCATAGTACGCAACACGAACAAGAACAGCGCCCAGGCGCAGCAGGTGCGGCAGACGACAAGCAGCGGACAGCCTCTGCACGCCACAGCCCAGCCCGACGGCAACACAGCCACTGCCACAACCGCCGCCACAGGGAGTGCGCAGAACTTGGCACAGCCTTATCCCGACGAGAACGCTGAGATGTGGAAGAGCGGCATCATGTACTGCTGCATCGGCGTAGGCCTCATCCTGCTGTTCCTCAGCACGCTGGAGGATTTCTGGGGCATCGGAGCCCTCGTGGCATGCATCGGCGTGGCCAAACTCATCATCGCTACGACGACGAAGAAGAAGCACGACGACGCCGGCAGCGACACCTTCTACACGCAGGCCCAGGGCACTGACCTCTCCGACGCGAACGGGCCACAGCAGCACCCCGCCGCCAGCGACGACTACAACAAGAACGAGAACCGATAGCCCCCGAGTCATTATACAACGAACGCTCTGGGCAATCCCACAGATGGACGAAATTCGTTTCATACGTTAGATTCGTTGTCCGGTATAAGCTCTCTCCCTTCACATGTCGCATCTCACTGACCTCACCCTCATCGCGCAGGTGGTTACCTTGGGTAGCCACCGCGCTTTCGGTCAGCTCGTAGAGCGTCATCAGCAGCCCGTGCGCCGCTTCCTCCTCCGCCTGACGGCTGGCGACGCTATGCTGTCCGATGACCTGGCACAGGAGACCTTCATCCGCGCCTGGCAGGGCCTGAACAGCTTCCGGGGCACGGCTAACCTGCAGACATGGCTGACGAGCATCGCCTACCGCGTCTTCCTCGACGAGCAACGGAAAAGGCGTACGTTCAACGACACACCCGTCGAGGAACTTAACAACTGCCCGCAGCAGGACGAAGACAGCGGCAGCAAAGGCACCAAGATAGACATCGACACCGCCCTCGCCACGCTCTCCGAGGCCGAACGCACCTGCGTCATACTGCAGTGCATCGAGGGACATAGCATCAAGGAGATTGCCGCCATCACGGACATGAACGAGAACACCGTCAAGAGCCACCTCGCACGCGGCAAGAACAACCTGGCCGGATTCCTGCGAAAGAATGGATACCGATGACAAATTAAAAGAGAAAAATTAAAAATGAATTAAAAAGTAAAAATTGGCTTGTCCAAGAGGTGAGTGACGAGTGACAGCCCCCCTCTCCGCTCCCCCTTCTGGGGAGGACGGTCACCTGTCAAGAAAAGAAGGCAATATGCAAAACATACCGTCCTCCCCAGAAGGGGGAGCGGGAAGGGGGTCTGTGAGGGTTGAGATGTTTTTTAAAAAAACAAATAAGATATGCATGACAAACGAACAGAAATAAACGATGAGCAGTTGCTCGAATCGTTCTTCAAGGAGGTCAAGGCAGCGAGCCGACCTCTCGCCGACGATGGCTTCACGGAGCGTGTCATGGCCGCACTGCCCGAGCGCCAAAGCTCAGTGGCAGCGGAGAACGCTCGCCTGCGCCACTGGTCTGTAGGCCTGAACGTCGTGGGCATCGTTGCAGCCATCCTGCTGCTCATCCGTCTGGGCCTCTTCGGACGCATACAAGGGGCTTTCGAGACAGGGCTCCTGCACATCATAGCCGCCCTACGGGCCTTCGACCCCGATGCCCTGCTCGTGCATGTCATGCTCTTCCTACGCCACCTGCCCGACCTGCTGCCGACACCCTCCCAGCTCATCATCTTGACCATCGCCACGGTCACCATCTCGGCCATGACGATATCGAGGAGACGCACGTTCTTCTACTGAACACCCATCGGGGCATCAGAGCGAAGGAGCTATGACGAATAAGCGTTCAGCGTAAAAAAAAAGCATATTCTTGAGCTTTTTGTTCGCTGAATCGTGGAGAAAGCATTATCTTTGCAGAGATTTTAGAACGGATAAGCCCATGAAACGAAGAGATTTCATCAAACGCGCTGCTATGCTGCCCGTGGCCGTCGGCGCAGCAGAAGTGGCACAGGCCGCCGACCTCATAACCCATGCTGACACAGCCTCCCCCGGCACCGAGCCTGCTGCCGTGCCTCCAGCGTCACCAGCTGCCGACACGCCCCTCATCACCTCAGCGCCCATGCTGCAGAACTACGCCGCGACGAGCATCGGCATCGCCTTCGCCGTGAGCGACATGGCCAACGGCTTCGTCGACATAGGCCTGCGGGAAGACCTCAGCGACGCACGGCGCGTCAAGTGCGGAGGATACCGCATGACCGACATCGACGACCACGTCATTCAGGTACGCATCACCGACCTCGAGCCCGCCACGACCTACTACTATCGCATCGGCGCAGACCGCATCGCCTACAAGGGTGGCTACAACATGAACATCGTAGGCACCGAGACGGATCAGCACATCCACCACTTCACCACGGCAGGCAAGGATGCCCGCGCCCACTTCTGCGTCATCAACGACACACATGTCCGATGGGTGCCCTTCGGCCGCGCCATCGACAAGATAGCCGAACTGTCGCCCTCGTGTGTCATCTGGAACGGCGACGCCAGCAACGTCGAAGAGACCATCGAGGCCCAGCAGCGCATCTTCCTCAAACCCGAGATAGAACGGCGCGACTACGCCTCGCAGATACCCTATCTGCTATGCCCCGGCAACCACGACTCACGCGGCATGGCCAACCGTCACCTCGAACGCGTGTGGATGTACCGTCAGCCCGAAGAACGGCTGTCGCGCTACTGGGACCTCGGCCGCAACTTCGCCGTGCGCATGGGCGACATCGCACTCATCGGACTCGACACAGCAGAGGACAAGCTCGACACCAATCCCAAATTCGCGGGCCTCTTCAACAGCGCCGCCTACCGTGAGGCGCAGACGGCATGGCTGCGCGATGCACTGCAGCAGAAGGAGATAGCACACGCGCCCTACCTCGTAGCACTGTGCCACATACCGCTCTTCGACGCCAACCCCAAGCATAACCCTGGCGACGTGGCTCCCAACGACAGCGACCCGCGCTACTCCACCGACTTTGCCATGTGGCAACGCACATGTGCCAACCTTTGGGGGCCGCTGCTCGAGAAAGCCCACTGCCAACTCGTCATCACAGCACACCAGCACCGATACCGCTATGACGCACCGACGGAACAACGTCACTGGGCACAGATCGTAGGCGGAGGACCTGAGATGGGCGAGTCGGACGGCAAGAAAAACAAAAAACTGTTCCCCACGGTCATCGAAGGAGAGGTCCGCGACAACCAGCTCGTCATCACCATCCACAACCTCGTCACAGGCAAGGTACAGGAAAAGCTCACGTTTGATAAAAGAAAAGAGAAAAAGAGAAGAAATGATAAAGGAAAAGAGAACAAGAGAAGAAATGAAGGAAAAGGTTAAAGATTACAGAGTAAGACAGTAACAGTAACTCTTAAGTCCACAGAACCCACAGACCCCCTCTCCGCTCCCCCTTAGGGGGGAGGATGGTCACCTGTCAAGACAAGAATACTAAATGCAAAACATACCGTCCTCCCCAGAAGGGGGAGCGGAGAGGGGGGCTGTCATTTTTAATTTTTCTCTTTTAATTTTTAATTTCCACCCATGATCCCCGTCCTGCTTCACGCCTGTTGTGCCCCATGTTCCAGCGCCATCGTCGAATGGATGCTGCAAAACGACTATGCGCCGACGATCTACTACTATAACCCCAATATCTACCCCCTCGAGGAGTACGAGATACGCAAGGCGGAGAGCAAGCGCCACGCCGAGGGCCTCGGCATCACGTGGATCGACGACGACTGGCGCCACGACGACTGGCTGTGCGCCATACATGGTCTCGAAGACGAACCGGAGCGCGGAGGACGCTGCCTGAGGTGCTTCGAGCTGCGCCTGACAGCCGCAGCACGCAAAGCCGTAGAACTCGGCATCGACACCTTCACCACCACCCTCGCCTCGTCGCGATGGAAACGCCTCGACCAGATCGAGCAGGCAGGACACGCAGCCGAGGCCGCAGTGCCCGGATCACACTTCTGGGCACGCAACTGGCGCAAGGGAGGACTCCAGGAGCGACGCAACCAACTGCTGCGCCAATATGCCTTCTACAACCAGCGCTACTGCGGATGCGAGTTCTCTATCACGGAAAAATGCAAATAAATTTGGTTATTCAACCGTTTAGTCGTACCTTTGCAGCCGCAAAACGCAAAAACGTAATCTATTAAATAACTCAAGTTTCGGATGTTATGGGAGTCAAACTCCCAAGGCAAGCGGAGCTTGCGAAAGCTGAATTAAATAATAAATCGTAAAATAGACTATCATTCGATGAATTTTGTAGAAGAACTTACCTGGCGCGGTATGGTCCATCAGATGATGCCGGGCACCGAGGAACTCCTCCAGAAAG
>CAMOSA010000090.1 GCA_946624335.1 uncultured Prevotellaceae bacterium | reverse complement strand
GCCTCGCAGGGCGACGATATGGTCAAATACTGGATGCACTGCAACATGATCACCATCGGCGGTCAGAAAATGGGCAAGTCGCTGGGCAACTTCATCACGCTGAACGAGTTCTTCACCGGACAGCACGAGAAACTATCGCAGGCCTACTCGCCCATGACCGTGCGCTTCTTCATCCTCCAGGCCCACTACCGCTCCACCGTAGATTTCTCCAACGAAGCCCTCCAGGCTGCTGAGAAAGGCCTGCAGCGCCTGATGACCGCCATCGCCGACCTCGAGCGCATCACCCCCGCCGCCGAGAGCGATGCCGAGACACACCGCGTGGCCACGGAGCTGCGACAGAAGTGCTACGACGCCATGAACGACGACCTGGCATCGCCCACCGTCATCAGCCACCTTTTCGAGGCATGCAGCCTCATTAATAAACTCATAAACGGCCCCTTATCCTCTTGTAAAAAAGATACCATGGAATCTGCAGCTCTCCCCCCCACGGGGGGAGCGGGGAGAGGGGCTTGTATCTCCGCTGCTGATCTTGAGGAACTGTCGTCGACCATGCACCTCTTCGTAGAGGACATCCTCGGCCTGCTGCCCCCGACAGCCGCAGCGGGCGGAATGTCAGAGGAGCGCGAGGAAGCCTTCGGCCACGTCGTAGACATGGTGCTCGAGCAACGCGCCATCGCCAAGGCCAACAAGGACTGGGCCACCAGCGACCGCATCCGCGACGAGCTCAACGCCCTCGGCTTCGAGATCAAGGACGGCAAGGACGGCGCCACCTGGACGCTGAACAGGTGATGTGAGATGAACCTATGCTCATTCGCCGACACACATAGTTGCGCGGACTGTTTGACGGCCGTCAAGCAGTCCGCGCTTCTGTATGCGTCAGGACATACCATTAAATATGATATGTGAAACGCCTTACCCTTTAGGATACACCTTGCCCATCATTTCCATATCGACAGGGTTGACCTCCTGCCATTCATAGACAATCTCTTTCTTGAAAAGTCCTTTCTTCTTGCGCATCCAGCAGAAGTACTTGCCACTATTGTCTGCAAAATAGATTATTCTGCTGAGGTCGTAGCAGGTGATGTTGCCTTTCTTGTCGTATCGGGGCTGGGGCCTGCCCGTACTATACAATGACGTGTAGTCATTGCCGCCAGCGGCGAGCGTCATGAAGGTCCAGTAACCGTAATTGTCGAGGTAGAAGAAGGCCGAACCGGAGCCATATTGTCTGATTACCTTGATGATGATCTTCTTCGTCTTGGCTACTTCCTTACCCTTGACATCGAGTGGATATTCCTCAATGGGGGAATTAACCTTTTCCCACAGCGGGTCGTCGTCGAGAATCACGCTCTCAAATCCGTATGGGCCAGCAAAGAGAGCTTGATCGATGTCGTCATCGTCGTTGTCTTTTGTATGTGAGAAAGATTTGTAGCCGCCACAAGAACACCAACATTCACCGCGGAAGATCTCATGGTAGGTTTTCTTCTTGTCGCAACTGGTGATAATGACTTCGCCGGCTATATTCTCAACTCTCACAATCTCGTCACCCGAGGGAGTATAATCGAACTCATCCTGAAGGACGTGGTCATTGGCTATATAGAACACTTTGGGTGATTCTCCCCAAAAGCCTTTTTTGCCATTAGAAATCAACAGATGGACGACCTTGGTCTTGCCGACTTCAAATTTTGAGTTGTCATAATAGACCACTTCCTTGACGTCTAATCGCTTATAGGCTTTCGGCGCATCTATATCCTCAAATTCCAAGTCTGCCTCGAAGTCGATGGCACGCCATTCGTTGCCAAAATAGAGGTAGTGTTTGCCGTCTTCATCGTTGGCAACGGTGATATTCTTGTAGTGCTCGAATGACATTGTTACCTTGGGCATATCGCCTTCAAGCTGTAGCCACTGCTGGCCGTCGAGACTGAAAAGCACTTCCTTCTGGCCTAAGTAGTTTCGCAACTTGATTTCCACTTTCTCTGCTCCTTTTAGTCCTGCAGCTTTCAGCGCCTTCTTGAGTTCGTCGCAGTACGACGGGGCGCCAACGACCATGGTTGTATCTTGATGGGGAATATTCCTGAAATTGGAGAGTGAGTCCTTAGCGCTATCTATGAGGAGCTGGCCTTCTTCGTCCAGACGGTATGCCCGCACGGTTGCATAGCATCCGCCAATCTTCATGTCCTGTAGTTCTGTGACGGCGTCGTAGGCTTTTTCCCCACCGGCGATGAGTGCTCCTGTGGCAGCCATGCCGCTCTTGAAATCCTTCCACAGGGTCTCGGTGTTTGCCAGCAGTCGTCCGCCGATGGCCAACTGTCCATCGGCGGCGATGGCAAGACCATAGACATTCACCAATGGCAGGGTGTTGACAAATGTCCAGTGCTTGCCCCCGTCGGTGCTCTCGTAGAGTTTGTGGAAGTTGATGTAGTCCTTATCCACTTTGTAGGTCTTCTCGCCGATGGTGACGCGGTCCTGCCATTGGATGCCCGACTGCTCTGCCGGGGCTTCCTCCTTGTGCTGTGGCTCTGCCTTGCTGGGTTCTGTTAGTTTGTCGAGGCTCGAAGAAGCCTTGTCGATGGCACTTGCCACACTCACGGTGGAGCTGGCAACCTTTTCCTGTGCCTGCCCCATCAGTTTCTTAATCAGATTGATGATAAACATGATAGTTGATAATTAATAATTATAAGGTGTGTCCTATAATGCCCCTTTGGGGCGCTCTCATACAGGCTGCAATCATACTTGCGAAACTGGAATTACTTAATAAGTATCGCCTTTTCAAGTTACAATGAGGAATTTGTCTGTTTTGGGGGTAAAATACTATTTATAATGTCCACAATGGCCTGCATATTATTTTTAAAATTAAGGCTCACGTCAAATGCTGCATCTTTGCTTTCATTACGAAGTTTGTTTGCTATACGTTCGGCATCATTAGATGCGTCTCGATAAAGCACCATTAAGCGTTGTTCAACATCTGGCTCGTTCGTATCAGCTAAATATTTCATCTCTTCCCCGTAAACAGTACAGATGGCATCAATCTGGTTTTGACACATTTTCTCAAACTTATGGTAATTTGAATAATCACTCCCTGTGAAAGCATTGTCTTTTACCATCTCGTTGTTCTCATAGAAGTCATTGAGCTTGTCTTCCATCTTGTTGAGGATGGTATGTGCCTTAACGAAATCTCTTTCTCTCACTGCCGTTCTGTAGTCCAAGTCCTCTGAACAGCTTGCAAGAAGCAAAGGCAACATAAGGAGTAACAAATAGAGTCTTTTTTTCATAATCGAAGTCATTTTATTAACTGCCTACTCCCTTTCAAGCGTTTCGGCTGTCTCTTTTGCTTTTGCTATTATTTGAAGGCGCCGCTGCGGACAGCGTCTTGATATTTTTTCTGTGCCTCTATCTTTGAATCCTCGGTATATTTTGCAACATAGCAATGATTGCCGTCAACCCACACGCCATTAGGAGCCTTTGTTGCCCATCTCCCATCAGGCAATTGCTGTGAAGATCCTCCCTTATATATCAAAATGTCTTTAGCGAATAGACGAAGTGCTTTATTAGCCAACTCCTTGTTGCCTGCAGAGATGGCCATATACAATAGCTTACGGCAGTTCTCATTGTGCTTGTCAATGGCTTCAAGTGCATCGCTTCCTTCATAATAATTTCGCATGCCGAGAGCTGGATGCGGCAAATTTTCATTGGGTACCACTTCCTCTACAATGATGTTAAGAATCGCGTCGGCATATTCCTTAGCCTCTCCAGTCAATTTGTTATTAAGTACATAATTCTGAAGATTCTTATCGTTCTTATTAACCTTGGTGATGAGTTGTTCGAGGACAGCCTGATAATTTGTACTGTTGTTTGATTTCAGAAAATCTACTGCATTTTTGAAGGACACGAATGAAACTGTCCCGTTATATTGCTTAACCAGTTTCACTAACAGCGACTCGTCACCTTTTGTAACAGCGACATCAAGCAACAGACCACTTTGGTTGAAGCGATTGAGCAGCGTAGTGACGAAAGGTAGGTTGGCTTCGCCTTTTTGCAAATAGAGATACTCTGTTATTTTGCGTAGCGTGTCTTCTGATGGATAATAAACGTATTGTTTGGTCAACGCCTTGACAAACTCCTCATCATCGTTGTCGATAGCTAGGTCAATGAGCATACTGACGTGCCGGTCATTGCCCCCCTCTTGTTTTAACAAGTAGATGATACGATTTCTGGCCGCGACATCACCCAAACTCATCAGGTAGAGCGCTTCTTCCCGAAAGACATACTCCATCGCCTCTGATAATTCTCGTGAATCCTTAAACTCTTCTGTGTTTCCCATCTTAGCGAGATATCTGTGAGCAGCATCAAAATCTTTGGCTGCACAACACTCCTGATAGCTCTCATATACCGTACCGTTGTCACCTTTCACGATGATTCCCTTGCAAGCGGAAATGCAGAGGCAATACACAATAAATAGCAATTTGGTGAATCGTCTTGTTTTCATGTCATTGATGTATAATAGATATAAGTTCTTGATTACTCATTCCTCACCTTCTCCCCCAATCCCCAACTTCTCCGACAGGAAGCCGCCGGCGGTGTCGGCCACCTTGAAGATGCGGTCGAAGGTGCCGCTGATGGCGTAGCCGAGGGATCCGAAGAGGCCGTGGGGACGGGTATTGGCCGAGGCTTGTGCGGTAGCGGCCTTGGCCGAGGCCATGCTGGTGTATTTCGTCTTGATCTTGTCGGCCTCGATGGTGGCCAGCTCCGACTCGTGGTCGTAGAGCATCTTCAGCTTCTCCAGCTCACGGGCAGCCTGTTCGTCGCGCTCGGCCTTTGCTTCGAGGGCATCGCGGCGGGCATGGCACTTCTTCTCATATTCGGCATAGAGCTTCTGGGCTGTGGCGTGCTCGGGGCAGTCGGTGGGGATGAGGCCGAAGTAGGCACCCACGGCGGGATTGAACTCGTCGCCCGATGATGCCAGCAGCGCCTCCATCTCAGCGAGCATGTCTGCGGCCTGCTTGTGGAGCATACCCTTGAGGAGAGTTCCCTGCTTCTCGCCGACATAGCGATAGGCCGTGGTGGCCTGCTCGGGGATGCTGCCCAGGATGGCCAGGGCCAGGGCGTAGTCGCCTTCGCCCTCAGCCTTCTCCACCTGGTTGCGGATGACCTGCAGGTTGTCGTTGTACCACTGTGTGATACGCTGGCTGGCCGTCTGCAGCATCTTCTGCATCTCGGGCGTGTTCTTGATTTCCTTCACGGCGTTCCGGCTGGCTTCGGCGAACGAGTTGCCCACGCCCGTGACCGTCTGCACGGCGGTGGCATAGACGTCACCCGTCAGCGTGTTCATCACCTTGAAGGTCAGTTCGTAATTGACAGTCATCTTCTGCGGTGCCGTGCCTGTGGCAGTGCGTCCCGTCTGGGCTATCTCCGTGCCGAGGACGAAGTTGTAGCTGCCCACGCCGCTGATGCCGTTCTGCGAGGCTATCTGCAGCATCTTCATCGAGATGCGGTCGGCGATTTCCTGCGTGATGTCGCCGCCCGTCTTGGGTTCTACGATGGCGAAGCGCACGCCGTGGCCGTAGAGGATGGAGTCGATGTTGACATCGAGTGCGGCACGCTTCGCGGCCAGTGCCTCTTCGCGCTGGCTGCCCGTCATGCTGGAGGTGCGCTCCGTGGGGTTGAACTTCTTGCCTGTCGTCTCGGTCTTCTGGCCGTTGGTGCAGTCCGTGAGGGTCATCGCCGCAGCGATGCCGCATATATATAATAAGGTGTGTGCGGTCTTCATTTGTTTATATGTTTATGATTAAATGGGGGGGGTAACTTTCAACGTTTCAACTTTCATTGCTTCTCCACTACGAGCAGCACTTCACCGAGCCCCTGTGCCTTGTTGGTCACTTTCAGTCCGAGGTTCTTGCGCAGGTTCTTGGCCAGGTCGCGTGTCCAGTCATAGACGCCATACTGCGTGCCGTCGTCGTTGAGCAGGCGTATGCGGCAGTTGACGAAGGAGAGCTCGTTGTCGGTGTTGGTCTGCAGCTTGTAAGCACCTTTAACAGTGTGTGTCTTGACGTAATCCACGATCCAGTCGGCGTAGGTGTCGCCCTCAATGCTCTCGTCGCTGAGGCTGACGTTGCAGCCCTCGGCCACGGCGATGCGCACGGTGATGTCGCGGCCACGGGTGAGGATGTCGCTGAAGTATTTCTGTATGTCGCTCTGAAAGTCCGGCATATTCTTCAGCAGGTCGGCCGTGATGGTCTCGGTGGTCGATTCGCCCTTGATGTTGTTGGCCGTGACGGTGGCGATGACCTTGCTGGTGTAGGCGTCGATGGCGCTGAGGGTGTAGCTGATGTTCTTCTCGCCCTTCTGGTTGTAGTTGTGGCTGGTGAGGCTGATCTTGTCGCGGCTGGTGTCGTAGTTCAGCTCCAGGATGATGTCGGGACGTGCCGTGGTGAGGAGCATCGTCTTGGCGTCCTTCTCCAGTCCGTCGGCCATGTCGGTGGCCTCGCGTGTGTCGAGCTGTTTCAGCGTCTGCTCGAAGTCGGTGAGGGGGAAGTCCTGCTCGTTGAAGGCTTCCTGTATGGCCGAGATGATGCGTCGTGCCCGGTCGTCCTTGAGGAGGTAGCCCTTGTAGTCGCGGATGGTGTAAGAGCGGCCGCCTACGGTCTCGGTCCTCAGCATACGGAAGTTCTGCAGCGTCTGGTCGCCGGGGATGACCATGATCTGCGGCAGCGCCTGCACGACGGCGTTCACGTCGCTGCTCTCGTAGGCCTCCAGGTCGCCCGTGGCGCCGTCGGCCAAGCCTTTGTTCTGACTGCCTCCGCAGCTGAGGAGGGCTGTTGCTGTCAGCAGTGATACCACTGCCCGTGATAGTTCTTTTCTCATTGTATGATGATTTGATTAACTTTCAACTTTCAACTTTCAACTCTCAACTCTCAACTCTCAACTTTCAACTTTCAACTCTCAACTTTTCAACATATCCAAACCCGTTCTCTTTCCAGCTCTTCTCGTCCTGAATGGCTTCGCCGGTGCCGATGCACTGGTTGATGACATCAGCCATGCGTCGCACGATGGCTATGTGCCTGTCATCCCACACTGTGACGCTGAAAGCCGTCCTGAGCGTGAAGGCATTGCATACCTTGCCGCCGCCGATGCGGTAGCCTATGTTGTTCTTGCCTACGGGTTTATAATATTCGTCGAGGTCCGACAGCAGGGCGAACTCCTGGCTCAGCATGTCGGAGAGCTGCCGGAACAGCTGTCGGAAGCGGTCCTCATCCATCGTGGTCGTGGGCTGTTGGCCCAGCTTGGTCTGCACGTTATGCACGAAGTGGAATTGCGTCGGATGGGCGGGTTCGTCGGCCCCGCTGGCAGAGAGCATGAAGAGGACCCAATGGTTTTCGTCCTGGGCCAAGGCCCTCACATCGGCGAGGAATTGCTTTAGCGGCTCCTCGGCATCCGGGTCGCTGATCGTATAATAGCTGCAGGGCACATCCGGGTCTTGCGCAAACTCCTTGCTGACGTAGTTGAAGCCCCCGTACAGCGCCAGGTAGTAAGCGAAATGTCCGATGCCGCTTTCCGCATCGCTGGATGTAGAGACGATGGTGACCTTGGATCCGCGGTCGATCAGGCAACCATAGTCCCTTGCGCTCGTCGCCTCCACTGGGAAATGCTCTACGACGAGGCGGTCCTGCGGGTGCTCCGTGATGTTCTGCGTCGTGGCCAGGTTGCGCAGCCGCAGGTCGCGACAGAAGTCTATGGTGTCGAGGATATCTTTCACGTCCATCCGCTGTCGGGCCTGAATGTCGGTGACCGACACGAAGCGCGGCACGACCTTCAGTCGCGTGTAGCGGTCCTGCCGACGGCGGAACGCTTTGTGGAGGCGGTCGCTGAAGGCGGCCAGCTGGCGTTGCCGCTTATCGTCGTCCATGGCCTTGCGGAAGCCGTTGGCCACCAGACCGGCAGGGACGGCGAAGATCAGTATCTTCAGGATGCCGATGAATGTGTCGATATAGCGCCCCGTCAGCGTGACAGGGCCGTTGCCGGCAAAGTGACCGGGGTCGCCGATGTAGCGTGTTACTGCCCACACGAAAGCCTGCCACGGGCTGGCGTACTCGTCGGGCTGCGCCGTGTGCTCGACGACGTAGAAGATGATGGTCAGCACGATGGTGATCCAGAACAGCACCTGGATGCTCACCCAGAAGTCCTTGCGAGCATGCTTGAAAGCCCGTCCGAAGAGAATGAAGGAGTTTGTCCGTTTCATGTACGTGTGCGATGAATAATGATTCACGGCACAAAGTTAGCGAAACGGGCGCGGACGGCCAAATCTACGTTGGTTCAAATTGGTTCAAATTGGTTCAAATGCTGGTTCAAATTGGTTCAAATTGGTCTGCAGGCTGTTGCCGGAAAGCGTAAACGGCTGAACGACTGTTAATGACGAATGACGAGTCTCGCTCTGCTCGAAATGACAAATGACGAATGACGAATCTCGCTCCGCTCGAAATGACGAATGATGAATGACGAATGACGAATCTCGCTCCGCTCGAAATGATGAATGACGAATAAGAGTTACTTTCCAATCCTGAAGGTAACTCTTATTCGTCATTCGTTATTCGTCAATAACGGACGTTCGTCATTTGTCATTCGTCATTCCTCATTCCTCATTTCGCCACCTTCCTTCCGTTGTGGATAAATATCCCTTTCGCGGGTTTGCCGCTGAGGCGGCGGCCTTGCAGGTCATACCATCCGCTGTTTGCGGATTTGCCATTTACGTCGTGCGCGTCTTCATTAGCGTACAGGTCGTGTATGGCTGTCGGTATGCCGGCTGTCATTCATAACTACATTAGCTTCAACATCAAGCGGAGCAAATATGAGGTGTATTCCATTTTACGCGATTTTCCAAAATAGGCTTCACCCTTCACCGATGCTCATAATTTAAAGATTATCAATGCATTCTGCGGTGAACCTTTATCGCGCAAGGTTTCACCAAGGTTCACCCTCCTCTTCACATCACGAAGGCGGCTCTCACGTTGGTTAATCCGTTGGAATCTGGAATCTGTGTGAATCCAACAGACGGCACTCGTGAGAGATATCAACGCCTGATCCGCAATTGAGCGGTGAAGCTTGGTGAAACCTTGCGCGATAAAGGTTCACCGCAGAATCGCCTCATCTTCCGTGTGTTAACCCTCCACGGTGAAGGGTGAAGCCTTTTTGGCTATTTTCATTTTTTTGTCTCAACGCCTATAGTCGCATAACCTCACACGTCTATTCGCATAACCTCACACGTCTATTCGCATAACCTCACACGTCTAGTCGCATAACCTCACACGTCTAGTCGTACACTCCCCTACGTCCATACGTCTACACCCTAAGGGTTTTCGCCGAAACCCTTAGGGCTATCCGCATACACACTTAGGCAACTTAGCTCAGTCACCTAGGTAACTTAGTATCGTCACCCCGGCAACTTAGCTCAGTCACCTAAGAAAATATGTTACGTTTCGCGTATGTCAGGCGATAGCCTGCTTCTCAGAGTTCGCTTTCGCTGATGCTGAAAGTGTCTCCTCGTCTCATGTCTCCAGTCTGTAGTCCTGCCTTGAGCCACTTCATGCGCTGGGCCGATGTGCCGTGGGTGAACGACTCGGGCTGCGAATAGCCGCGGGCCTTCTCCTGAAGGT